>CAZMZL010000172.1:0-7366 GCA_964570595.1 uncultured Anaerolineaceae bacterium
CCCCCCTGAAGTAAAACCGATCTCGAAGCAGGTTCAGGAGCCCGTCGACCGGGCCGTGCTCAGCTCAGTCATACGGTCCCGTTCGCGGCTCGTAAACACCAGGAACATATATCCAAGCCCACCTGCAATCACCGACGTAATCATGATGCTCACCTTCGCAGCGGAGAGCAGCTCTCCTGGCATAAATGCCGAACCGGCGATAAAGAGGGACATAGTGAAACCGATGCCCCCCAGGGTCGTCGCGCTGATGAGTTGGGGCCACTTCACCCTTTCCGGCATAACCGCAAAGCCGATCTTCACAGCCAACCATGTAAAAAGACTGATCCCCATCGTCTTTCCGACGATCAAGCCCAGGAAGATGCCGAGGAAGATGGGCTGTCTTACCATGGCCGGAATATCACCCGTGATCTGGACCCCGGCATTGGCCAGGGCGAAGATCGGCAGCACCAGATACGTCGCCCAGGGGGTCAGGGTATGCTCCAGTCTCTGGGCAGGCGTCTGCATGCGCTCAGCAATCCTTTCGAGCGTATGTGCCGCAGTCTGCTGCCGGTCGGTCGTATCCACCAATTCATCGTCGGCATCATCCAGATCAACGCCACTCAATATGGCCGTACACTGCGACAGAAAGGCTTGTGCACGCACCCGGGACCGCGCTGGGATCGTCAGGGCAAGCAGGACTCCCGAAATGGTCGGGTGGATGCCCGACCCCAAAAACGCCAGCCACAGGAATATGCCCAGGATGCCGTACGGCAGAGGATTGCGCACACCTCCCCGGTTGAGCACAATTAACAGAACCATGATGAGCACGGCGATGATGAGATTGGTCGTCAAGATCTCGTCGCTGTAAAAGATGGCCAGGACCAACACGGCCCCGAGATCATCCGCGATGGCCAGGGCCGTAAAGAAAACTTTGAGCCCCAACGGTATGCGATGACTCAAAACCGTAAGAACTCCCAGGGTAAATGCAATGTCCGTCGCCATCGGGATTGCCCATCCCTGCGCGCCGACGCTTCCTGCGTTAAAGGACGTATAAATCAGCGCCGGAAGCAGCATCCCTCCCAGCGCCGCAAAGATTGGAAGCATCGCCCGCCTGGGCGATGACAACTCCCCCACGGTAACTTCTCGCTTGATCTCCAGCCCGACCACGAAAAAGAACAACACCATCAGACCGTCATTTACTCAATCGAGCAAAGTCATCGAGAGTTCGATGTTCCTCAACGAGACCGAGAGATAAGTCTCCCAAAATTCGAAATACGGGTTGGAATTATTGGAGTTCGCCAGAAAGAGGGCCAGCGCTGTGCTCAACAAAAGCAAGATCACACTGGAGGCCTGCAGCTGAGTGAAGCGGTTGAACAGGTTGCGGACCTGAACGCCCAGCGGTTTCTGGATTTTTTCCATCAATGATTCGACATCCCATGGTCCATCGTATCGAACGCCGTTGATGTAGAAAGTCGGGGTGCCGTTCACACCGCTGCGGACGCCGCTTTTAAAGTCTTCGCGCACGCGATTTGCGTGCAGGCCGCCGGTCAGTTCATGCTTGAAGAGCTCCACATCAAGTCCGAGTTCCTCCGCATATTGGATAAGATGCGCATCGTCCAACGCGCCCTGATGCTCGAAGAGCAGATTGTGCATCTCCCAAAATTTGCCTTGCGAGGCGGCAGCCTCGGCCGATTCGGCAGCATGCTGGGCATGGGGGTGGGAAGTACGGATCGGGAAATGCCGGTAGACATAGCGAATACGATCGCCAAGGCGCTCGCGGATCTCCTTGATGATCGAGTGCGCCTGCTGACAATGCGGGCACTCATAATCGCCGTATTCTACAAAGAGCACACGAGCCTCGACAGGACCCATCGTGTGATCTTCGCTTCCCACCGATGGCTTGAGTTGTCCACTCATCAACCGTCCTCCTGGTTGATCTCTTCAATCCTACCCATGATACCGTCCGCGCGGGGAGTGATCCCGCCGGCGAGACACATCACTGATGAAGATTCCCTGCCCTATCGATCAAAAATAGACCTCTTCAATCGTTCTTGATTCGCCGCGCGGCACACAGGACAGACGGGTTGCACCCTTGGGTTCAAGATATGTTGGCAACGGGAAATCGAGGTTTCGAGCTTTTGCGTCCATGTGGCTCCAGCGCCCGTCCACTGAAATTCCAACCATGGTTCCATCGGGGTCATGCAAACAGATCGGACCCTTTCCCTTCGCGTGGGATCTCTGGCCAGGCGATCGCAAAATATTCGCGACTCATGAGCGCTTTCGCATCCTCGTCGGGAAGGCGCCGGAATAAATTGTCGGGGCCAAATTGAGTTTGGTGACACTGAAGCGCAGACCATTTCCGATCGACGACGTCCGAGACGTCCATTTCCACATCTACCCGATCATCGGGCCAGGCTATTCCTGCATCATCGAACGGGTCCAGGTCGCTCGTATCCTCACCCAGGTCTCGCAGACGTGCACGCATGTCCATGAAAAATGATTTTGGAATGGCCGTATAGACGAGTCGATCCGCGCCCCAGGCCTCACCCAGTTCGACGCCGTAATCCTCCTGATGGGCCTTATGAAAAGCGGATAGGGTGTGGTTGTGAATGGCAACATGATCTGGGTGACCGTAGCCACCGTTTGGTTCGAACGTCAGCACAATTTGTGGTTTGACTTCGCGAATGATGCTTACGAGTTTATCGACGACCTCATCCTCATCGGCTTTTATGAATGAGTCAGGATGATCATTATCCTGTGTTCCGATCATTCCACTATCTCGATATCCAAGAAAGATTACCTGCTCGATGCCCAGCATTTCAGCCGAACAGAGAAGCTCTTGCTCGCGAACCGAAGGCAAGCTGTCGGGCGTCGCAAGTTTGGGATCGGCAATTTCTCCTGCCTCACCTCTCGTCGCGCAGACGAGCGTGGTTCGGACGCCTGCAGAAGCGTATTTGGCCAGTGTCCCACCCGTGCCAAAGGCCTCATCGTCGGGATGAGCAAATACGACCAGCATGGAGCGTTCCATTCATATCTCCTTCAATGTATCCTTTTCTTGACGAGGTTGATCGATCCATCGATGTCCACGACATCACTGTGCAGCAAATCAACTCGATCAACCTCGCGCGTGTCCGTATCTTTCGTCAGGAGGACGAGTCCAAGGTCATTGACCTTACCTAACTCTTTAAAATCCGGGCGGTGTGGAACGTCGAATTTTAACTCCACCATTTCCCTCTCCGGCATTTACCCAGCACATCCGTGCGCCACATTGGGTAAAATTACTCCATGAGCCAAACAAAAACGAACGCCACGGACGCGCTGGACACTTTGTGTATGCCCTACAAGCTGTTCATCCACGAGCGGCCACTCACATCGATCGAACAAGCTGCAGAGGAGCGCGGCCTTCAGACCGCGCAAATCATTCGATCGCTTCTGTTCCGAACATCAAAAGATGGCTTCCTGATGGTCCTCATGCCGGGACCATCTCAAGTCTCCTGGTCCAAGCTGCGTCATTACCTCGGGGTCTCGCGGCTCACCACCGCTTCAGAAGGGGAAGTCCTTGAAATGACGGGGTACGAGAGAGGCGCTGTATCACCGCTGGGATTACCGCAACCCATGCGCATTCTGGGCGACGATGGTATCTGCGAGCACGAGGTGATTTCTCTTGGCGCCGGAATACGAAATGCCGGCATCATCATGAAACGAGATGATTTACTGCGTGCAGTTGAGATAGAACTTGCGGACTTCCGGGACATGAAGGGGTGACATCTCCCAATCACCCATAGGAGAAAATCCCCTCCTCCACGAATCGGAGAAGATGCATATCAGCTTGTTGTGGATGATCTTCCAGCGAAAAAGCCAATTGCTGGAATGCCGCCCCCCATTCCCCGCCTGGCATTCACCCCTGCAGCGACTTACAGGCCATTCTGGCTTTTTCCAATAAAGGCGACCGTTTCCTCGACAACTCGCTCGATGATGCCCATCGTGCGTTTAAGATCACCAGCGACATTGAGACTGTGATCCGCATCTTCCACCACGGACAGGGAAAAAGCACGGCCGGCCTGGAGGGACTCGATCGCATCCGTTGAATAGAACCGATCCTCACTACCCAGCGCGACATAAGCCGGCTGAAACGTGCCCATAAAGACCCGATCGAACAAGGGACCAAGTGGAGGGGTGAGATACGCCGACCGAGCGTATTCCAGCAGCGGCTCAGTCTCGCACAGCACCGCAAGGATTGCAGCGCCGATGGACTTTCCAACCAGTCCGATACGAGTGTAAGGTCTCTCTTTCAACGCTGCTCTCACAGCCCCCCCGCATTCCTGGAGCATCCCTGGGATAACTTCGATCGAAAATGGCGCTGCCTCCGATTGATATCCGTACGTCAGAGCCAAAGTATCCCATCCGCGCTCATAAAGAATTTGGCCAGGATAATACAGCAAGGGTCCGTCCACACCATAGTTATCTCCAGGAAGCAAGACGAGAAGCCCACGCGGGTCGCCTTCGTGTTGAAAATACTTATGCCTCAGCGGCTTTCCGCTGGAAGATTTTAAATCGAGATACGTGGGCTCAGGCATGTAAGCTCCTCCCCGCAGGATTACCAGGATTGCCTCGGAGCACATCATCGAGCACCCCTCCGGCGATCATGCTTGCTCGTTCAATCTCCATCGGCGAAACGGATGATGGCACAACCGTAACTCGGCGCCTCCATCAACGCAGGCTGCCGCGATTCCCGCACCGCTTGAAGGGCCTCCCTTAAGTAATTCCGGGTGGCATCCGGCTGACGAAACGTGGCATCATCAAAAGCGCCCCGGTACTGTAATATCCCGGCAGAATCGATCAAGTAAAAATGCGGCGTGGTCACCGCAGCATAAAGATCTGCAACCGCATGGTCCGGATCACTCAGGACCACGGACAGTCCGCGATCTTCAGCAACGGTCGTGAGCATTTCCATGGGTTCGTTCCTGTTTGAAGCGATCGACCAAAGCGAAACTTCTTCAGCATTGGTCGAGAGGAGTTCCACCAATTTTGTGTCGATCTTCTCGGACCACGGGCACTCCGCCGACCAGAAATTGATGATGAGGATCCGTCCGATCACATCCTCCAATCGATGAGGAACCCCGTTGAGGTCTTTCAGGGAAAAATCCGGCGCACGCTGGCCGACGTTGGCTATGAGGTCCATTGGGGCAGATAGCCTCCTTCTATGAGTTCTGTAGTTTCGCCCTCGTCCATGTTCCAAACCCAAATCAGAGGCATGGACGCGGGATTGGCTAGATTGCTGCGCATAAACGCCAGACGCTGCGAATCCAAACTCCAGGAAATGGAAGAAAAATTCGCCGCGGGATCATCTGTGAGCCTCTTTGCTTCACCTGAACCCACATCCATGAGCCAGACTTCCCGCCCCATGGTCCACCTGTCCGCGTCAAGGTACTTTCTTACGAAGGCAAGCCAACGCCCATCCGGGCTGTATGCTGGGGATGAGTCTTCCACCATGATATCCGGTCCGGGCGAGATATCACTCACGGCGCCGGTGCTGATGACGTTTTGATAAAGGTGACTGAAGAATAACGCCTCCCCTACGGGAAAACCCAAGGCTTCTATTCCGTTTTCTCCGAGTACCTCTTCGGGAAAAACGATCTCTGCATATACGATATCGGCGCCTTGTGGAGACCAAGTGCCCCCCTGACCAAGCCTGTTCGGGATGATTTCGATGGGGGATTCGAGGTTTCCAGTTTCCAACAGGATGAAGGCCTTCAACGAGTTATCGTAAACCATCAACTCGCCGAGCGGAGACCATTGGGGAACCAAAAGATCGTGAGTTTCATCAAAGACCGGGCTATAAACCTCTTCATCCTGAAGGGACATCAGCCAGACCGTTTGTGCGCTCGTGATGGATTTTCCACCGGCTCCCTCGACAAGCTCGATGCGTTCAAATGCCAGCCATTGCCCATCAGGTGAAATCACTGGCGCCTGACATTGAGCGTCGCCATCGCATGCATAGATCAACCGGTCTTCATTCGTGATCAGGTCCAGGATCCTGATTTCTGCCCCCTCCTGGCCCCCCGATGCGGTATACGTAATCGTGTTCCTATCGGCGCTTACACTAAAATCCAGGAGACCGGCGCCCGAAAACGTCAGTTGGACCGGCTCATCAGAGGGGTCTTCTCCCCGGATATAGATGTTTGCGGCGCCATATGCCGGCCATAAATATGCCAGGCGCGGCGCCCCGACCGTGAAGGACCAGGTCTGTCCCAGGATGGTCGGCAGGATACGTCGCGACCGTGCACCCGCACCGAGATGTACCTCGACCCTCTCGTCAGTCCTCCAGGGCTGCCCCGGCTCAATGAGCAGACGATTCCCATCCCATGACAAGCGACCCTCTGAAAAGGGCGTAATCTTCAAGCGGGATTCTACGGAGGCCCGATCCATGGGTTGGTTGAACTCGAGGGTGATCCGCGATGTGGAAGAGAGATCCCGGCCATCGGGTGAGATATCGACGACGCGCGGCGCGGCGACGACGGCAATGAGCAGGATGCCGACGATCAATCCAATGGCTGCGAATGGGATCAGGGGGAATTTTTTTCGTTTTGCGTACATTCTGAATGGATTATACTCACCCTTGTAAGCGGGGGATCATCATCTAGCCTTGTTTTACTCCTCCGTCCATGCTTTCAGCATGGCACGGACCGATCGGCTCATCTCGATGGCATAATCGGCCCCAAGCTTGCGCGTATACATCAACTCGCCGACATTCGAGATACCCGCATTTTTCACCTTGTCGGTCATTCTCTGTTGGTGCATTTCTACAAACATCTCAGCAAATTCGTCTTCATCCAGCCGGCGATATCGGTTCTTAAAATGGATGAAATCCTCGCCGAATCGACCCGTCTTTTCTCTCTCCTTCTGCGCCCGGGTTGGGTGCCCGAAACAGAGCAAACCGACGGGGAGAGCATATTTTGGTAATTGGAAGAGCTCCTTATGCGTTTCATAATTTTCCATGATGTCGCCGATGTAACAGGAACCGATCCCGAGCGACTCTGCGGCGAGGACCGCGGTTTGCGCCGCGATCATGGCATCACAGCAGGCCAACAACAAATCTCCTTCTTCAGGTTTCCTCATTTTCGTCCCGGTTCTCTCACAAAATGCCTCCACACCGGAGAAGACAAAGTAGTCGTACCAGCGCTGATAGTCGGCCACAAACAACAACACCCATGGCGCCCTGGCAATGAAGGGTTGGTGATCACACGTCGCAACGAGCGCATCCTTCATCGCCTGATCCTGGATCTCAATGATGGAATAGAGCATCATATTCCCGGCCGTTGGAGCACGCATGGCGGCATGCAGGATCGCGTCCCTGTCCTCAGGGCTGACGGGGACATCCTCATAC
>CAZMZL010000173.1:0-7317 GCA_964570595.1 uncultured Anaerolineaceae bacterium
AAGCATGGTCGCGGCGAAAGACATTCCATCGACGTAATCAACATCCGGCAGGGCATTAATTTTTTCGCCAATTCGTTCATCGATGGCGCTCAAACTCGTATCGGCGATGTCCGCCTGGCGGATCATGATCTGTGCATCCGAGGCAACGCCAAGATTGTTCACAAGCGCCTCGGTTCCATTGATCACCGCTTGAAGCGCCATAATCGCGCCCACGGTGATCGCAATGGCGGCCATGGCAAGCAGGCTCCTGCCCGAACGCTGCCTCAAGCTCTGCACGGCCATGCCCCCGATCGGAAGACGATGGACGTCCTCTCCCGAAGTCCCTCCTTCGTACCGGATCGCTTCAATCGGTTCCAGCCTCGATGCCCTTCTCGCGGGATAGAGACCGGCGACGAGTCCAAGAAGAAAAACGACGATGATGACCTGCACGATCAAACCAGGGCCAATGCTCGTCGTGGTTGCTCCGAATAGGCTCAGTGCATCCGAAAAGACCACGAGCACCAGCCACCCCATCATCAGCCCGACAATTCCACCAAGGAAACATACCGCCAGCGATTCGCCCAGGATCAATCGCATCACCTTGCCGTTCGTCCAGCCTACGGCTTTGAGCACACCAATCTCACGAGTCCGTTCGATGACGGACATGAGCTGGGTGTTCATCATGCCAATGCCGCCGATAATAATGGCCAGGCCGGCAATCAACCATGTAAAGCCGTTCAGTGCTTCTCCCATCATCTGCGTATCGGCAAAATCCTCCGTCGTCGCCAACGAGAGGTCGGACCACAATCGATTTACGCGTGTCTTCAGGCGATCCTCGAGGCCGGGGTCCTTCAACTGGATGTAGAACAAGTTGACCTGCCGCGGTTTGCCCAGAAGTTCCTGAGCTTCGTCCATTAAAAGAATCGCACCACCATCTTCGAATGCATCGCCTGTCTCATAGATGCCGACGATGCGGTAGACGCTATTTCCCAGCCGTATCGTATCATCCGTCTTCTTCCCGAAGGAATCGGCGGCGGCCGATCCCAGGATGAGGGGCTCGCCTCGCGCGGTCTTCGCCTTTGGAGAATCCAGACCAATACCATCCACGATTTGAAATCGATCCAGGACGAAGCTGTCCTCGGGATAGCCGAAAACAAAGAAGTAGGGACTCCCCTCTGTTTGGACGTAACCCTCCAGCATTCCGCTGACCTGCCGGACTTCGGGCATCGCAGCCAGCTTATCGCCGATCTCAACATCCACCGAGCTCAGGCTGATATCCATCGAATCGGGCTGGCTGACGACGAGATCCGCATTGCTCCCGGAAAGCATGTCGGTGTAGCCGTCTGAGAAACCCCTCGCAAGTGCCCCCAATGCGACGATGGCCGCGACGCCAATGCTGATACCGAGGACCGCCAGCAGGGTCCGGCCTTTTCGCCGCCACAGGTTTCTATATATTATCGCGAGCATCGTCTTCTCACACCAGATCGCATCGGGGCCCTGAAGAACTCCTCAACATAAACCCTCAATGTCGCCATGGAATAATCGCGTCTTGATTTGGTCCCATACCACGGATGTAGGGTAGGCTTTATAGGGTATTTGGCTTGCCTAATTTAGGCTGCACTGTCCACATTATAATGCGTATATCGGGGAAATTATGGTTTTTGGGTGGAAAGTCGGGTGATGTTCAGCCAAATGTCCGATTTAATTCAGACCCCAGGTCGTTGAACAAATCATCTGGACTTGAGAACCTCGGCGTCAATCAAACGTGAGGATGGCCTGCTCGAGCTCCTCAAGCTGTTGATCCGTGAGAACAGATGAAATCTGGGGAAATAGTTCAAGTTCCTCTTTATACACGTGCGCTTCGATAAATTCACCGAAGACTTCAAGTCGCTCTGACAGCCCTTCGACTTCAAGGAATGATGCGAGCATGTCCTGCATCAACTTGTGTTCGGATATGATCTCCTCGGCAAGACGGTCAATCTCGACCCCCTTCCCCCGGATCGCCGGAAGCAGAATCCGTTCTTCGATGGCGAAGTGCCGCTTCAACAGCGTTTCGAAATACCCGCGCACAAACTTTACTTTGTCCCAGGGCGATGTGGGCACGCCCTGGGGCTGAGTCCGCCTTGGTTTGCAAACCCGGGCAAGGAACAAGACCTGCTCGTGATCGCTGGTGAGCGGCTTCAAGCTCTCATGCATTTCGAAGATTCTCCAATAATATGATAGGTAAGCATATCTCAAGAAGTCCCAGTTGAAAAGACAAGAAACATAATCCGATACGTTTGTGCATGTGCGATACCCACGGTTGTATAAAACTGCTCATTCACTACGGATAGATCAATCGTGCACAGCGAAACCCCTCTCGTTCATCGGGAAGGACGCTGTGGGATGAACTTCAAAAGGACGTTGTCACCTGGACCGCGCTTGAATCCCAGGAACCCGCTCTCAAACCATGATCCAGGATTTAATTTGGATCGCGTGAGTTTATCCGCGGGCCATCGTCATAGAACACAGGGTCGAAATAATCCGCAATCCACTCGGCGATATTTCCGGACATATCGAGCACACCATCGGGACTGCAAGCGTGCGGGGAACTGCCGACCGGGACCACATAGTATTGGCCATTCCCAAGGGTGTTCGCGTAACGTGTGTCCAATCATCGCCCCAGGGGTGCATTCGACCATCCGGACCACAAGTGGCTTTCTCCCATCCTGCCTCCGTGGGAAGTCTCAGCCTCATCCAGCGCCAGAAACAGTCTGCGACCTCCCTCGCCACCCCTGTTGCAATATCGTTCAAATTGGATGTGATAGAGTCCCTGGTCAGCGTCAAATCCACACACGGCTGATCATCCAAGAATTGACGGAAAGACCTCCCTACCTGGAAGCTGTTTACCAGGAGGCAATATTTGATTTTCTGAGTGCAGGATTGTCAGTTGATATTATTGGGGATTTTCCAGGCAATCTGGAGGAGTCCATAAAAGTTCCATTCCGGTTTCGCTTGAGGTAATTGGGAGAAACCATCCGAAATGCCTTCTTGGAATACCCAGACGCTGTCCACGCCTTGGTGAGGCGCCCCCTGCAGAAGGCACGTTCAGAATAATCGAGACTCATCCATCCACGAACTTATTCCCCGATGATTTTTATGAGCACCCTCTTCCGTCGACGACCATCGAATTCCCCGTAGAATATCTGCTCCCAGGGGCCAAAATCCAGAGCGCCGTCCGTAATCGCAGCGACGATGGAACGACCCATAATCTGTCTCTTCAAATGCGCATCGGCATTATCTTCTCCAGTGCGATTGTGCATATACTGACCGGTCGGTTCATGGGGCGCAAGCCTCTCAAGCCAGACATCATAGTCCTGATGCAGCCCCGATTCATGATCGTTGATAAATACCGAAGCAGTGATATGCATGGCATTCACAAGGACGATGCCTTCCCTGATCTCGCTCTCGGCGAGGGCAGCTTCAACTTCCGGGGTGATATTAATGAAACCCCGTCGCCCTGGAATATCGAACCATAATTCTTTCCTGTAGCTTTTCATCACATCACCTCAATTCCTTGAGCCCACAGATTGGAGACACATCACCCGACTGCATCCCCATATCGTACAATCGGATCACGAACCCGGCCGCATTTTTCTCATGAATAATGAAGTATTTGGGGGAGGGGACCATGCTCACATTCCTCCCCCGCCAGCGACAAGAATCGTCGCTGTCAATATAAACCAATGGATGAGGAACGGGTACAGGAACGACCCTGTCCGCCAGGCGACATATCCAAACGCGGTTCCGCCAAAGATCGTACTCATGGTTTCCAGCTCCGGCTTCCCGAGGTGCGCAAGAGCAAAGGGCACGGCTTGAAGCACGATCGCATAGGGACCGACGACCGCGTAGAGCGAGAACAGCAGAAATCCTCGGAACAGGAATTCCCAACCGAAAAGCTCCAGGGCGGTATATATCGGAACCGGAATGGTCAGGTTTGCCAGCGGCGCGTAATACTCCCGGAAGGTATCTGTCCGGGCGACGAAAAATATGACGAACGCCGCGGCCAGGACCCCTAATGACGTGATGACGATGCCCGCCCGCCAATCACCGATTCGAAAGCCATACTTCGCCGGAGATTCTCGGTATATGAAGACGATGATGAAGAGCGGGATGACGAGATAGAGCAGGAGTCGGTCAAGGACCTGATAGGGAAACAACCGATGATAATAATCGATCGTGAGCAGCAAAGTGGATACGATGACCGTCGTCACCACCTTCCAGTCCATGCGCAGCTCTTTTAACCGCATCAATGATCTCCTTCATCCTGGTCCTAATAGGATAGTCCAAGCCTGTGACCATCAGGGCCAAATAACGCGATGAGCGTGTCCCAATCCAGATACAATTCCGTAACCCAGTTCAGAATAAGCAAGCCCACGAGCAGGCATGCGAGAACAATTCGCCACCGGGGAGATCCACGCCAAGGTCGTTCGGTGACCGCAAAGGCGGCGAAGACAGTAAATATCGGGAACAGAGGTACGTGAAACCTGGCGTCTCCCAGGATCAATGAATGGACAAGTATATAGTAAAGCAGGAAGATGATGAGGAGGCTCGTCCTTCGATTGAGCGGACCGAGCGTCAATCCAACCGCAGCGCCGATCCCGATCACCACGAAGGGAATCACTGCCAGCAAAAAAACGGCGCCCAGAACGGGTGTGGGTAATGCACCCAGGATTCCGTTGGAGTAAAAGTACATCAAAGCGCGTTTATCCAAGCCAAACTGATAACCGAGTTTTCGGACCACCAAATAGGGTACCCGCCACGGGTCCTCTCGAACGAAATCCTTAAATGCCTCCATTCCCAGTTGGTTCCTCTCGGCATCATCCAGGATTGGAAGCAAATCAAGCGAGATGCCAAACTGGAATTTTCCGGTCGATTCGGGGTGATAGCCCATATACATGTTGTAACCAAGAGATGTTTCGAGCCAGGTGGGTTGTTCGTGCAGGAGTGAATTCCGGACCATCCACGGTATCGTGATGAGAAAAAAACCAAACACAAGAAGCAATGAATTTCGCATGCGACGGCGCTTATCCCATCCCCACCACCAACCCCACAGGAGGATCAAGGGTAAAAATCCTGTGACCACGGAGCGCGTAAGCGCCGTCAATCCCAGCGCGAACCCGGTGATGAAAAAACCGAAAATCGAATCACGGTCCATCGTCGCGAGGCAAAGTATGAGCGTGACGGTCAGGAGCAGGATGAACAAATTTTCGCTCGCAAGTGCGAGAGGGTAGACGATGAGAAGAGGGATGATCGCAATGGCGATCGCGGCGAGACGAGCTCCCCTTTTCTTTAAACCCACCTCGGTTGCTAACAACCAGGTGAGCGGCGCTAGAAGGGCAGCCAGGAACGCTTGCATCATCCTGGCCCCAAACAACCGGCCTTCCCCCACCCCAGCCACTCGGTATACCGCTGCAAGAAAAACCGGGTATCCAGGTCCTCTGAAGCTGGTTTGGATCCCGCGTGGATCGTATTCCTCCGGCAGCTCCATGGGGAGAAATCGTTGAATTAATTTGAGGTCTTCTTCCCCGTACCATCGATACCCGTCTCCAGCGACGATCGAGCGAGCGAGCATATCGTATTGAAACATATCGTCCAATCCGATAGGAAGGTCTCTCGTTAGGAGAACGAGAGCAAGCCTGGGCAGCAAGGCAAGTAGAAATACGGCAAGGAGAAATTGACGATTTGGTTTCTTCGTAGTTCCTGATTTTTGATTCGAAGCGTCGAAGCGCATAAATTCCACATCCCGATTAGAATGTACAGACGTCGATGCGATGGCAGATCATCATACGAACATCATGGCGTTTTTATTCTGCCAACCATCCCATTTGCTCGGAATCGTCGATCAACCGAGCTGCGTACGCCCACAACGCCTCTGACCCCTGCACGATTGGCATATTCCGCTCTAGAACCTGGCTCTTGCTAATCTTATTTTCCTTCCAGCCCTTGCCTTGTGTGTGATAACTCTGCAGCAGGGGCATTAATCTGTCCATCGCCGCGGCAAAACGCGCCTCCGGGCTCTCTCCAGTTTCAAATTCATCCCATATGGCCCGCATCATCACAGCTTGATCAACGGGCAGCATACCCAACAAATGATCCGCAGCTAGTTCTTCCCTCTGTTTTTGGTCCACGACTTCGCCATAGCAGTAGGTATCTCCCGCCTCGATTTCGATGATGTCATGGACGAGGAGCATCCGCACGGTCCTCTCCACATCGATGCCCTCATTTGAATATTCAGCGAGCAGCATCACCATCAGGGCGATGTGCCAGCTGTGTTCGGCCGAGTTTTCAAGACGATCTCCCGAGATCAGGTAGGATCGCCGTTGGATATTCTTGAGTTTGTCCAACGTGATGATAAATTCGATCTGTTGATCGAGCCGTTGATTCATACGTCTAACCTCCCGATGTGTGTGCCGTGGCCCACCCAATAGATCATGTGCTGCATTTCAAGGAATGATTTCGAACTCAGGGCATTCTATAGCGAACACCGAAATGGTCCAAACGCCGCATGTGGGGGACAAGACGGTCCATAAAGCCGGTAAAATCCTTCCTGTCCATCGGCGACCACAGCACTTCCGAAAGCGCTGTCATGCGAGGGAACGCCATGTATTCGACATGCTCCACCGTGGGCATGTACTCCGTCCAAAGCTGTCCCTGCGCCCCAAGGATGCGGTGGACAAGCGCTCCATCCATACCAGATGGGACTGGCTCAAACGCATAAGCCTTCTCCAGCGTGATGAGACCGCCGATTGCGAGAGGTTCCTGGTCTGGTTTCTCGAATTGGTAAGAATCAAAATAAGTCCACCGCCGAGGCGCCATCACAACATCATTCCCTGCTCGGGCTGCCATCACGCCGCCGTCGGCATCCCGCCATGACATGACGATGGTATCGTCCGAGACGCCGCCGGCGACGATCTCGTCCCACCCGATGACGCGGCGACCTTTTCTTTCGATGAAAGCCGTCATCCTTGCGAGGAAATACGATTGAATATCGCGCACGCTTTTTATATCGAGCTGATCCATCCGCGACTTTACGCCCGAGCTCGAAGCCCAGAGGTCTGAGTCAACTTCATCCCCGCCAAGATGGATGGTTGGACCGGGGAACAACGCCAAGACTTCATCGACCACATTCTGCACGAAGACAAACGTATCTTCCTCGATATTGAGGAGATGTCGGCTCACACCCCAGCGGTCCCAGACTTTCACATTTCCATCGGTAATACCGAGTTCCGGATATGCCGCGATCATCGCCTGCGTATGACCGGGCATGTCAATCTCAGGTACGATGGTCACATTCCG
>CAZMZL010000174.1:0-7201 GCA_964570595.1 uncultured Anaerolineaceae bacterium
CAAGCTCGCTCAGGAACTTGCCCGCCACCGCAATATTGCCGTAACCCAACGGTACGCGCACCTCTCCGATGACGAACTTGATCGCGGCTATCATGAGATATTTGAGGGAATACCGTAGAACCATTTGTACTAAACATAAATATCATGCTCTGCGCGGGACTTTTCTCAAGGTGACGAATCGGCCGGCAGATCCCCCTCCAGAATTTAAACGCCTGTGACACATGTGGAGGACCTTGATACGGGTATGCCTGAAAGCCCGCTTCCGCTGGATCGGGGCGCGGATGGGCAAGCGGTGTGTGGGGAAAAAACAACGTTCGCCACATTTCTTGAACGAGCTCTGCAACTTGCAGGATTTTTCACTTCCTGGAAAATTGAACGAGATGCGAGCTACCAGCCGCAAATGCAGGATCGGCATCCATGCCGAGGCAAACATCCTCAGGTGACGGGTCCCCCAAACCATTGGACGAGCATGAATTACGATACGAACCGCCCCAGCCTGACAAGTCCAAGTCGGCCCTCGATTCCCATCGCGCCTGAGCAAACTCCCCCAGGAAATACGGTCACGTCGTTGGCCGCACGGAACCGGGCAAAAGACGTAATAAAACGATCAGTGCGAGCGTCCCCACAATCACTGGGAACTCCGTTGTGCGAAATGCAGTACGTAAACGGAAGTCAGATAAAGCTGTTATTCAACTCCAAGGGACTCATTCCATTTGGCGCTCATCTACTCACCATCGGAGGCACGGCGGGAGTTTTGCAGTTCGGATTCATTCTCGCTCATCTGAAAAGGGGTAAATTCGTCGAGCAGATGCTCGGGCACCTCCCCCACCAACACGACACTGTCCTCATCATGACGGCTTGTATGGACATTTCCGTATTTATGGAAGAGATTGATTAATTTGCCTTGTTTGTAAGGGAGGCGGACTTCAATAACCTCAGATTCCCCGTACAGCTCATTTTCAAGCGCAGCCAGGAGCGCGTCTATCCCCTGCCCTTTTTTCGCTGAGATAGGCACGGCTCGCTCGTAATCGTCGATATCGTAGGGGGCCCTCCCGTCGTCGGCGAGTAGATCGATTTTGTTTAGCGCTGTAACCACGGGCAAATCGCCGACTTCAATTTCTTGCAATGTTTGCTGCACAGATTCCGATTGGGCCTTTGCCCTTGGATGGGTGATATCCACGACATGGAGAAGAATATCGGCTTCCACAATTTCTTCTAGCGTTGCTCGGAACGCAGCGATGAGTGTCGTTGGAAGCTTCTGAATAAATCCAACGGTATCGGTGACAAGGATATGTTGGCCATGAGGTAGTTCCACCCGGCGTGTGGTTGGGTCAAGCGTGGCAAACAATTCGTTGGCGACATAGACATCCGCATGAGCAAGTCTGTTCAAGAGCGTGGACTTCCCGGCATTCGTATATCCCACAATCGCAACCGTGGGTACCGCCGCCCTTCTACGGCGAGCTCGATAGCGGCTCCTGTGAGCCCGCACCTTTTCAATTTCACGCTTCAAGGTCGAAATCCGCCGTCGTATTTCCCTCCTGTCTACCTCAATCTGTGTCTCCCCGGGTCCTCGAAGACCGACTCCGCCGACCGAACCAGCCCTGCCGCCGCCACCGCCTGCCTGCCTGGCCAGATGTGTCCAGGCACGTGTAAGTCGTGGGAGACGGTATTCATATTGCGCAAGCTCCACTTGTAAGGAGCCCTCACGGGTATCGGCGTGGAGGGCGAAAATATCCAGGATGAGGGCGGTACGATCCAGAACCCGCATGGATTTTCCGAAGGCTTTTTCCAATTCGCGCTGATGTCTTGGTGATAACTCATCGTCAAACAGGATAATATCCGCGACAAGATCCTCAGCGAGGTCTTTTATCTCAACAACCTTCCCCGAACGAATATATGTCTTTGGATCAGGGTGATTGAGCCGCTGCGCAGCACTTCCCACAACATCCAGCCCTGCGGTCTCGGCGAGGAGCGAAAGCTCATTCAACGAATCATCGACGGATAACGACCCAGGCTGTCGATTGATTTCTACACCCACCAGAAAAGCTCTCTCGTTCGGAGCGCCGGTCGGCAATGGAATTTTTGTCATGGGGAGATTATACGCCACCGTGGGATATATTTGCAGCAGTTGGACTTACCCCGTTGATGCGAATTCCTGCAACCATGCCTGGATGGTACGACCAACTTGCTCGAGGCTCGATCCCGATATTTTATCGATCGTATCCTCGGTTGTGTGCCAGTATGGGTAATCGAAATCGATCAATAATGCGACCGGGATGCCTCGTTGCTTAAATGGAATATGATCGTCGATCATGGCATATTTATATTCAGAAACAAAGCCATCGTAGCCGAAACCCGAGGCGACATCCCATATCTCTTGAGACAGCAGCTCATCGGAATTCCGCTCCTGGTAGATTTCTAGGTTCTCATCACCGATCATGTCGATGATGACGACAGCAAGCGGGACAACGTCCAGATTATTCGCAAAGTGGGCTGAACCCACGCTCCATTCCCAGCCATCGATCCCTCCGCTGTCCTCAGCATCAAAAAAGACCAGCCAGACTGGCATCTCAAGATCGGCTTGGTCTAATACCCTTGACAGTTCTAGCAGGACCGCCACACCGGAGGCGCCGTCGTTTGCCCCAGGCACGGGCGCAGTTGGGTCCATGTTGTCCCGATCAGCGAGCGGCCTCGTGTCAAAATGCGTTCCTAGAATGATGGGTGGTTCGTTTTGATCGGAAGCACGTTTTGCAATGAGATTGGTAATTTCTGTGTCTTCATACAGAAACATTTGCTCCTCGACAACCCAGCCATTTTCAACCAGTTGGGCTGCGATCCAGGATGTAATTCGCTTACTCCCCTCTGAACCAGGTGTCCTTTGCCCAAAATTCATCTGTTCTTCGGCCCGTTCATAGGCATGACGACCATCGAAGATCAGCCTTTCACGCGCCTCGAATGTCCTTGTATTGCAGCCCGAAAGAAACACCATTGTAAAGATCGCCGCAAGGCGTAAATCCGCCGTAAAAGTTCGTATAGCCTTATTTTTATCCATGAGCAATGGAGATATCATCGTCGTGCATCCAGGTGGCTATGCGCATTGAGTGGTCGAACTCATATATGCTCGGAGATCCTCTGCTGCACGCACGGCGTACGCACCCGCTCGCTCACGACGGTTCCTTCGAACCCCGTCCGAGAGCTTTGGAACGATGCCGAAGTTGGCCTTCATGGGCTGAAACTCTTTCGGATCTGCATGGCTGATGTAGTAGCACAGCGCACCCAGCATCGTCGTTTGAGGAAACTCGAGCGGGGTTCGCCCCTCCAGGATACGGATAAGATTCACCCCGGCAAGCCAGCCTGTGGCGATGTTCCCGAGATAGCCCTCCACCCCCGTGAGCTGTCCGGCCAGGAAGAGATCCTCTCGTCCTCGAAATTGCAGTGTCGGCATGAGATGCTCGGGTGCATTAATGAACGTATTCCGATGCATTTGTCCGTAGCGGAGGAAGTTCGCGTGCGCCATACCCGGGATCAGGCGAAGCACCCGCCGCTGCTCCTCAAACTTCAAGTTGGTCTGGAACCCAACCAGGTTGTAAATCGTACCCACCAGGTTGTCCTGGCGCAATTGCACAACCGCATGGGGTCGCCGTTTCGTTCGGGGATCGATCAAACCCACGGGCCTCATCGGGCCAAAAGCGAGCGCATCATGCCCCCTTTCTGCAATGACTTCGATGGGCAGGCAGCCCTCAAAATACTTGGCCATTCCTGCCTTTACGCCGTTTTGGATGGCATCCTCAAACGAACGCAGTGGGATTCTCTGAGCGCTGAGCAGCGCTTCGATGAAGGCATCATATTCCTCCTCATTCAGCGGGCAATTGATGTAGTCCCCGGGCTCAAGTTCGCCTCTTCCATAACGCGATCCCCGGAAAGCAAGTTCCATGTCCAAACTATCCAATTCAACGATCGGCGCCAATGCATCGAAAAAATAAAGATGATCCTGTCCCATCATGCGGGATAGATCTTCCGCCAGAGCTTCAGAAGTAAGTGGACCTGACGCCAGAATCACTGGACCGGGAGGGACACGGCGCACTTCCTCACGAATCACCTCGATCCGGGGATGGGTTTCTAGTGTCGCGGTCACCCGTTCTGAAAACATTTCTCGATCTACCGCGAGCGCCCCGCCGGCGGGAACCGCTGTTTCCCGTGCAAGTCGGACGAGAATTGAACCGAGGCTCTCCAACTCCCCTAACAGGACGCCGGTGGCGCGATCGGGTAATTGCGACCCGAGCGAGTTCGAGCACACCAACTCACCCAGCTTGGATGTTTGGTGTGCTCCCGTTTCAACCTCAGGGCGCATCTCATAAAGCTGCACCCGCGCGCCGGCCTCCGCCGCCTGCCAGGCAGCCTCTGAACCTGCCAGCCCCCCCCCAATCACTTTAATCTCTTCCATGATGAACGATTCTATCACGCACGTTGTGGCACGCAACTTGCAACCCTGTCGCTACCATTGTATACTGTTCTGCGAGGGAAACCATGTACCAAATCCAAGATCAATCCTTACGACCGCTCACCACCGCCCATTTAGCTCAAACGATGAGCATGCTCGTTCTTTCAAATCAAGAGTTGAAAGATCGTGTTATCGCGGAGCTGGCCTCTAATCCCGCGCTTGAAATCCAGGATGAACGTGTCTGCCCGGGTTGCAAGCGTATGCTCAGGGGCACGATCAGGTGCCCGGTGTGCACCCAAAAATCCAGGAACGATGAGCCGCTTGTGTTCCTCTCTCCTCGAGATTCCATGCGGCGCTACCCTCGTCGATCATTCGAAGAAGGACCGACGGATCAGGAGCCGGCGGCTCCTGAAGACCTCACCACCTATGTCCTGCGACAGCTCGCCACCGAACTAAAACCCGAAGATCGTCCCCTCGCAATTTACATTCTCTCGAGTCTTGACGATGACGGATTCCTCGGTGACCCGGCTCCCTACATCGCGCGAGCTACAAAGAAGAGTATTTTCGACGTACAGCGCGTCATCGACTTAATTTCGTGCGTGGACCCGGTGGGTTTGGGGACCAACGGACCAAAAGACGCACTTCTGGTCCAGCTTGATCAATTGGACAACAATCCTCCACAGCGCAGGTTGGCCAAACGGCTCATCGAAGATTATTTCACCGAGCTGGCTCGAAAAGAGTACGATAGCATCAGCACCTCCCTGGATGTCAGCCAGGCAGAGATCCGCTCTGCGATCGCATACATTCAAGAAAACCTGAACCCCTACCCCTCTCGCTCCAATTGGGGCAGCGGTCGAAACCCGCAACCAGGTGATCCGAACATTTACCATACCCCCGATATCCTCATCACGACGAAAAACGACGATGAAGACCACCTCGTTGTGGAAATCTTTTCGGCCATTGCAGGAAACCTGCGAGTCAATCCAATGTTCCGGAAAGCCCTGGGAAAAGGGGACGACGAAAAATCTGAGGAGTGGTCACGCCATCTCGATCGTGCTAATCTCTTTGTGAAATGCATGCAGCAGAGAAATAACACGATGCGTAAATTAATGGAACTCCTTGTATCACAGCAGCACGACTTCATCGTAAAAGGCGCTCGCCACCTCGAACCCATGACGCGTGCCCATGTCGCAGAAGAGATTGGTGTACACGAATCCACGATTTCGCGCGCAGTTGCTCACAAATCTGTGGCGCTCCCAGACGGACGGATAATTCCATTGGCCAAGTTCTTCGACCGCTCATTGTCAATTCGAGATAGAATAAAGGAAATTATTCAGAATGAGGCCAAGCCCCTGACCGACGACCAGATTGCCTCCGAACTTAGCGACGAGGGGGTTAAGATCGCTCGGAGGACGGTTGCGAAGTACCGTGCCATCGAGGGAATTCTTCCCGCACGGCTCCGAGGTCAAACCAAGGCGGCCCAAATGGCTGGGGTCTAACCGTTGGCAAAGGAACCGTCGAGCGGAAATCCAATTTCACGACTCTTTAAGCCAGACCCATACCGCGAGCTCTTTCACAGCCTCGCCGATTCCCTTGACGACGCTGTCGTCGTAATCGACGGCTCCGGGCCCTACATCATCACCGGCAACCATGAATTTCTTCTGCTCACCGGTTACTCCCGAAAAGAATTAGAGGACCTAACGCTTTCAGAACTTCTCATAACCTCCGACGCAGATCCAATGGGGATGATCTCGTCATGCTGGAACAACCCGGACTGCAGGTTCGAGGATATTTCGCTAAAAACACGGACGGGTGAGCTTGTTTTTGTGGACATCGAAGCTCATCCAATCGCCCCTCCCCGCACCTCAATCATGCTCGTCCTCCGTCGATCGAGCACACGCACATCAAAAATCTCAAAACAACTGGCCGAACGAGAACGGATGCATCTGCTGGTTCAAATAGGGAATCTTGTGCTCGAGAATGAAGAGAGAGCGATCCCAACCGTGCTCGATCTTGCTCGAAATCTCTTGCGGGCAACCTGCGTGGCGTCATACCGTGTTTCCCCGAATTCTCCCAACTACGTTCTCAACGGGATTCTTCCGGCGGAATTCCCGGAAAATATCCCTGCCTCCGCAATTGGACACCTTGCTAAGTTTACAGCCTGGAAGCTTGGCCAAAGGACTCAAAACGATCTGCATAAATCAGCCCGAGCAGCAGATCTGGAGATCTTGCACACGACCCTCATTGGTGAGCCGAACGCTTGGGTCGGTTTGCTCGTTGTCGGCTGGGAGACCGCCGTAGACGTCCCGGAGGATGCCGAGCCTCTCGCACAGGTTATTGGGAGTTTCACCCATGTCGCAACCCTCCTGAGTATCCTGAGAAGTTCGATCGCCGAAAACGAGGGGGATGTCGAGGCGCTTGAGACAGAACTAGATGGCCACCACCGTGCCATCGCCGATACGATTATCACCGTTGATTCAGATTTACGCGTGACGCGCGCCAACCCAGCCATCAGCCGGCTGCTAGGTTATCAACCCGCGGAGATCCTCCGGCTTGATATTCAAGACGTGCTTGTAGGGCCCGAGGACGTAACCACCACACTTCTGGATGCGCTGGGGCATCATCGTGAAGCTGAACGGACTCGGCTGATCCTGCACCATCGTGATGGAACTCCACTCCCCATACACCTGCGCGCTGTCCCGATTACGACCGACGAGCACACTTTCCTCATCATCGTGCTGCAGGATCAATCGGAACAAC
>CAZMZL010000175.1:0-7167 GCA_964570595.1 uncultured Anaerolineaceae bacterium
AGTCAGATTCACTCTCGACGATCACTCGCACAGCCCTGACATCATGCACCATCTCAAAAGGCACATCTTTCCGATCCATCTTTCTGTAAATGGAGAAGAGATGTTTGGGTCTCCCCGAAACCTGTGCTGAGACGCTGGCTTCTTTCAAAACTTGACTTACCTCTCCACAGATTCTAGCTAATGCTTCTTCCCGATCAACACGGCGTTCAGCGACGTGAGAGGCAATATCTTTGTAGTTATCCGGGTAAACGTACCGGAAAGCGAGATCCTCGAGATCCCATTTCATCTGCCAGATTCCCAACCTGCTTGCCAGAGGAGCAAAGATCTCTAAGGTCTCTTGCGCGATTCTTAATCTCTTCTCCTCGGGAAGATGAGAAAGTGTTCGCATATTGTGGAGACGATCCGCTAACTTAATCACGACGACGCGGACATCATCACCCATGGCCAGGAAGGTCTTGCGAAGAGTCTCCTTCGCCAACTCTCCCTTGCTGGCCAACGGTTCATTCGCACGTTTTCCGGTCCTGCTCACCCGCGGCAGTTGTGTAAGCTTGGTCACGCCATCCACCATGGATGCAATCTCACTACCAAAATCACGTTCAATATCTGAAATCGACACTTTTGTGTCTTCCACCGTGTCATGAAGTATCCCGGCCGTAACGGCTGGGATGGGAGCGCCTAAATCGATCAGAATCTTAGCCACGGCGAGGCAATGGTTGATGTAAGGCTCACCCGAGGCGCGCTTCTGCCTTCGGTGGGCTTTATCCGCCACTTTAAATGCCCGTAGAATCATTTCCCTCTCTGCAGGAGAGGTTTGCTCCGGGAGCGAATTGATAAGCCCGTCGATATCCATTACATCCAGTATATCCTCACCACAATCCGCCTTCAAGAGGGCGTCCATGGTTAAGAACAAAGCAGCCAAACCCAATGACCAGATCTGGCTGCCACATCGTCTAGAATTGACTTTATCCGGGCGATTAGCCCCCTGCCGGAGCAAATGCGGGTGGGAGATATGCTTCCCAACCGTCGATTATCTCAATCTCGGCCTCCGCCCGTAAACTCTGCACCCATTCACCCAATGTCGTTTGTCTGAGCCGCTCGAGCGCAGATTCGCTCAATGGTCGATCTTCTCTCCCATTCACGATGATCAAGTGAAATCCAAACGGGCTCTCGACAGGACCTATCACCAGCCCCAGGGGGGAGGTGAAGATAATGATCCCCTCTTGACTGAACTGGCTCTGCAATTCCAATAGGTTAAACCAGCCGATTTCCCCTGCCGTTTCCTTCGTCGATGTATCTTCAGAATATTCAAGGACAAGATCTTTCCAAGCCTGACCATCCTCGTAACGCTGAAGCACTTCCTCGGCTACAGCTTCGTCCTCAACAAGTAAATGCTGGATCAGCACCTGCTCTTCGCTCTCAGGTAATACCGTCTCGGCCTCGAAGGCCTCCTGGACTTTTGCCTGGAGTACCTGGTTTTTAACGAGATCTCTGAAGTCGGCTTCATCAATTCGGAAGTCGCGGAGCGAATTCACAAATATTTTGTAATCTTCGTCGAAATTTTCTTGCGCGTAGACTGTCGGTGTTGACTGGGGTGTTGCAGTTGTACTTGTTTCACCCTCATCGGCGTTCTCACGGTCATTAACCGATGTCGGCAATGGCGTCGGCGTTCCATCCGGGAAGAAATCAAAAAGTTCGTAAATTGTATTGTCAATCTCCTCCTCAGAAACCGTGATCCCTCTTCGTTCAGCTTCCTCTCTGAACAGAGCTTCTGTGGTCAACTGGATAAGCACATCCTGAGCTAGCAGTGCAGGATTGGAAAGCTGTGTTTGAAGCTCGATGATTTGCTGTTGAAGAGTCTGGGACAGTTCAGGTTGATCCGCAAAGGCATTCAACAGCTCGATTTGGGAACTCATTTGAGCTACCAGCGTACGTTGTGCCCAACGGATGCGGGCTTCAAAGAGTCGAGCGGGGATCTCCTCCCCGTTGACAACTGCAACCGGTTTATGCGGCTTAACAAAATAGGAATCGTAGATCCCTACACCGACGAGCACGATGACGATAACGCCTACTGCGGTCGCGAGAGCGATGATTAACCGTCGCTGTCTCTGCTCTCTCTCAGCACGAGCAATGTGTTTTTTGGTCTCATGTGGCGCAGCTTTTTGTTTGGCCATTAGGCTTACTCCAGGTTTAAAGCAAATTCGGCTGACGATATAGTCTTTTATCCACGATCAAAACCAGTACGCAGCCAACTTATTTTAATTTAGACCTGTGGATTGCTGGTTGAATCTCGGGACAATTTAACGAGTTCGGACTGAAACGAACGGAAGAAGCGCCATGTGCCTGGCTCGCTTAACCTCTTTGGCCACTATGCGTTGGTGCCGCGCGCAATTTCCGGTCTCCCTGCGAGTTCGGATCTTTCCGGATTCATTTATAAAACGTTTCAGCAATTCATATTCTTTGTAATTTATTTTCAGGCTCTTATCACCACAAAATTGGCAATTCCGCGGTCGACGCCTGAAGCGTCTGCGCCCTGAAAACCTTGATTGAGATCCACGAGATTCTGACGATGTACTACCTTGTTCAGTCAACTTAAAATCTCCTATCCTTGATTAGATATCTCGACATGCCCAGCACCGTGAAGTTCACTACCGTGCGATGTCCTCGAATTCGTCGGGTTCATGATCGGCTTTCTGCACCAGATTTTCTTGTCGACTCCCAAGCATGATCATTTCTCTGGCAACAACTTCGGTTGCGAAATGCATTTTCCCATCACCATCTTCCCACCGCCTTGTTTGCAGACGACCTTCTACATACACTTGTTGACCTTTCTTGAGATGCTGGTTGCATACTTCTGCAAGGCTGCTCCAGGCGACCACGTTGAACCATTCGGTTTCTTCATGGCGTTCGCCATCCGCGGAATGCCAAGTCCTTGAGGTGGCGACGCTGAAGGTCGTAACCGGTTTTCCAGAAGGTGTATAACGCATTTCCGGATCACGCCCGAGGTGCCCGATGATCATCAACTTGTTCAAGCCGCGACTCATCATGTCTTCCTTTCACGGACTGTACGCGTCCGTGTACGGTAGCTTCAGGAAGCTTCTTGCAAGGTGATCATGAAGCGTAATATTTGTTCATTGATGGTCATATCACGCTCAACCGCACGTCCGCCCGATGTAGGCATCTCCGTCTGAATGAAAATATAATACCCGTCGCTCTTCTTATTAACGGGGTAAGCTAATCGCCGCTTCTCCCAATTATCAACGGATACGACGGTTCCACCTGCAGCTACAATCCAGCTTTTTACCTTATCTTCGAGTTCGGTGCGGGAGTCTTCGTCCAGTTCCGAGTCAACAAGATATGCTACTTCATAGTTGCGCATTGAGGTCTCCTTTCCTCGGGATTGCCATCAACGCCTTGCCAGGTGACAAGGGTTAAGAGCGGAAAGCACGCCATAGGTTTGGCGCTGCAACGGTCACAAGTCTATCACGCCCCCCTCCAGTTGACAATCTCTACTGGTTGGTCGTTTTCTTTCACGGTATAATCCATATTGAGCTATTCCTCCCATGGAGGAAACTCTTGGACAGCGTACGTAAATAGGGATTCGAATTCACAAGGATGTATATTTCATAATCAGACCCATGCGGCCAGGTCGACATTTGCCTGGCCCATTTATTACCGATGCATCTTATCGTTAATGCATCCATTCATCTGGAGGCGGAATGTCTGCGAATCAAATTAAGTTTGGAACAGATGGATGGCGTGGAAGAATCGCTGATAATTACACTTTTTCCGCAGTCCGCCGCTGCAGTGAAGGTTTTGCAAAGTTTATATTAGAAGAAGAGGGTGACAAGCGACCCATCATCGTTGGTTATGATAAGCGTTTCGCTTCGGAAGCCTTTGCTGCGGCAGCCGCAGAAGTCCTGGCCGGCAACGGGTTGGATGTGCTCTTGACGGACGGCCCCACCCCCACACCGACCATATCCTTTGCTGTAGTGGCAAAAGAGGCTGCAGGTGCGGTCAATATCACAGCTTCCCACAATCCTCCTGGAGACAATGGGTTCAAGGTGCGCGATCGTCATGGGGGAGCTGTTGCTCCCGATGGCTTGCTGCGAATCGAGGCCTCCATCCCTGACGATGATGGAGACATCCCACGTATGGATCTCCAGGATGGGATCCGCAAGGGTCGCATCAAAGTTTTCGATGCTGCCCCAGACTATGTGGAACAGATTCATAAACTCATTGATCTCGAACCAATCCGTAATGCGGGACTCGAGATTGTCGTAGATGCGATGTGGGGGAATGGCGCAGGTTGGTTCTCGCAACTGCTCTCAGGGGGTGCCACCCGTGTGACGGAGATTCACGATACCCGCAATCCAATTTTCCCGGAGATGGGGCGACCCGAGCCAATACCCCCGAATATCGATGTCGGTCTCGCCACGACGACAGAGTTGAATGCGGATGTGCTTCTGATCACGGATGGCGACGCTGACAGAGTCGGTGTAGGAGATGAACATGGCGCCTTCATCAATCAATTGAGAGTCTACGGCCTGCTCGCATATTATTTGTTGGAGGTTAAGGGCGAACGGGGTCCAATTGTGAAAACGCTCTCCACAACCTCAATGCTTGAAAAATTGGGGGAAATCTACGACGTACCTGTCCATCAGACAAGCGTCGGATTTAAATATGTTGCACCCAAGATGCTCGAAGTAGATGCCCTCATTGGCGGTGAAGAATCGGGCGGATATGCCTTTCGAGGTCATGTCCCTGAACGTGACGGCATCCTGGCAGGATTGTATATCCTCGACATGATGGTAAAACTTGGTATGCAGCCAAGTGAATTGGTTAATTTGCTCTTCGAAAAAGTTGGCCCCCATTACTATGATCGGATCGATTCTCCACTTTCACCTGACAAGCGTGATGAACATCGAAAGATGATGGACAAGGCGCGGCCGACGACCATCGGCGGTCTCAAGGTGACAGACATTTTAACCGTGGATGGCTACAAGTTTTCTTTGGAAGACGGCGGCTGGCTCCTGGTGAGATTTTCCGGCACAGAGCCGATCGTCAGGGTATACTGCGAAACGACTCATGAAGACTTGGTGCCGGCCATTCTAGAGGATGGGCTCAAGCTGGTTGGAGTAAAATGACACTGCAACCGCAGAACTTGACAGATACACACTGTCACCTGAATATCTCAGATTTCAAGAGCGATCTCCCTGACGTCCTCGAGCGAGCTCGCCGGGAAGGCATTCAGCGCATGCTTGTTCCTGGCATGGACTTGGAAACAAGCCGATATGCCGTTGAGATTTCCAGGGATATCCCTGAAGCCTATGCGGCTGTGGGTATTCATCCTCATTATGCCGATCGCTGGGATGATGAAGTTCGTGCAGAAATTCGGGAGCTTGCTCGCTCTTCAAAAGTCGTCGCAATCGGAGAAATTGGTCTGGATTTCTACCGCAATTTGTCATCACACCAAGCTCAAATCACCGCTTTCAGAGAGCAACTGCAACTCGCCAGCGATCTTGAACTTCCCGTAATCATCCACAATCGTGAAGCCATTGCAGAGATCCTCGAAATTGTCGTAGCGTGGGTGGAGCAGAATTCATCCGCCGGGAATGCCGCCCGGGGTGTTCTTCATGCATACTCAGCGGGCGCGGATTCGGCATGTGTCGCCATCACACACGGATTTTATCTTGGGGTTGCAGGTCCGATCACCTTTCGAAACGCTGATATCAGGCGTGAAATCACATCTCAAATGCCGCTGGATCGCCTCCTGCTCGAGACAGATTCCCCGTATATGTCCCCTCACCCCATACGTGGGAAACGCAATGAACCTGCGAACATTAAATACGTCGCACAAAAGCTATCGGAACTTCTCGAAAAGAATCTATCGGTAATCACGGAGAAAACGACTGCAAACGCGAATGAACTATTCAGATGGAATAATGGAAGAGAAAACCGCCACCTTCTTTGATCTTACTCAACCCGCGCTTCTCGAGGTTGAGGCTGCGATGCGCTCGAGCCCTGATGAGCATCACCCGAATCTTGATGATGCCATTGAATGGCTCATCACGGCCGGTGGGAAGCGAATTCGCCCGCGGGCTGCCATCCTTACGGGTGAAATGCTTGGTGGCGACCAGGGCTCAATCATCATTCACGCCGCAGCCGTTGAGATGCTGCATACCGCTACGCTTGTTCACGATGATCTTGTAGATGGCTCACTCCTGCGACGGGGAACGCCCACCATTAATTCAAAGTGGAGCCCTGATGCAACCGTACTCACCGGCGACTACATTTTTGCGCGAGCAGCATACCTCGCTGCCAGGACTGGCTCGCTCCTATTGATGGAATCCTTTTCAAAAACACTAATGGTCATGGCGAACGGCGAGATTACACAGCTCTTCGATATGAACACTCAAGATCTGCGTGAGGCTTATCTCGAACGCATCTACGCCAAGACTGCGTCGTTGTTCGAAGTTTCAGCGGAAGGGGCCGGAATCCTGAGTGGATCCGATGTCAGGATGATCGAGTCCATGAAATCATTTGGTCGGAACATCGGTTTGGCGTTCCAAATTGTCGATGATGTGCTTGATTTTTCAGGAGTACAGAAAGATATCGGCAAGCCAGTTGCCAGTGATCTCATGCAGGGGGTCATTACGCTCCCCGCCGTTTACTACTTTAAAGACCGAAATACGGACCGTGCCTACATTAAAAATGTGTGTGAACAAAAACTCGGTAAAGATGAGATGCTTGGTCTCATCGAAGACATTCGAGGTGCTGACGGAATTGACCGAGCCATCCAGGACGCGGAGGGTTATATTAAAGCTGCAATTCGTGACCTTAATGATGCGCCACGCGGGCGGGCACGGCAAGCTCTAATTGAATTGGCTGAATTTATCACCCAACGCAGTTCATAACCCCTGAATGGAGGAAATAATGGATATTGAAGTTGTCGAATACAAACGGGTCGTCGTAGTATCGGTGAGTGGAAGAATCGACGGAGCCACGTCAGGAGCCTTTGAATCGGCCTTAGATGCTGAAATGAAGAAGGGGAAAAACAAGGAGATGAGTTTATGATTAGCAATGCTAGTTCTACTAATCCTGATATAGTCTGGCAAGGCTCTAGTTATGGTATTACTTGGCAAGGATACGATGAGCAAGGGCAACAGC
>CAZMZL010000176.1:0-7158 GCA_964570595.1 uncultured Anaerolineaceae bacterium
AGGTCCATCTTCCACTGGATGTAATTCTCCAGCAGGGCCTGGACCGCATCATCAAACTCGACAACGTAGCCGTGGGCCCGGGAGATTTCGATTATCCCGGGAACATCCCAGAACCCGATCGCGAGACTCTTTCTCCGCGCAGTTTTGGACGGCAGTTGGGCGAGCTTCCCGTAGAGTTGAACGCTGGGGGGATCGGCCTCCATCCCCAGGACGGATTGCTCGATCTGGTTGACGCGCAGGACGCGGCTACCATCTGGGGGCGGCGGCAGGAATGCTCCCGGCCCCTTGGGGACCGGAGGCGGTGCCTGGGAGGTGCTGGAGCCTGTCCCCAGCCCTCCCAGGGCCTGGTCTATGGCGGATTTGCGCCCCATGCGTGCCCTATCGGACTCCCGGGAGGGTCCTGGAGGCCCGGCGGCCCGGTGCGGGATCGTAGGCCCGGCTCTCCCTCAAAATACGCTTTAATTCACTGCGTCTTAGCTCCAAGAGGACCACGGCCCCATCGTCCTCAGTCCACTCCGTCTGGACCTCCTCGAACCCGTTCACGATCCGCTCCGCGACCTCCCTGATCTCGCTGTCCTTCTCCTCCAGGTCCTTGATCGTGAGCCCCCCGGTCACCCGGACGCCTTTCACCAGGGCCAGGGCCTCGTACCGGGCCGCCACGAGCGCCGCATTCCGCGCCAGCCCCCGCCGCTTAGTCTGGGTGGTCGCGCTGTCCGGGGCCGCTCCGACGCCTCTGACCCTGATGTACCCCTTGTCGCTCACTTGCTCCCAGATGTTTTTGATCTGCCCTTTGGACAGGGCTCGCTGGTGACCTCCGCATCCCGACAGCACCAGCGCCAACATCAACGCGCCTAGCATCGCTATGGTTCGCATCATCCACCTCCCTTCGATTTTGGAGCCGCCAACATCAGCGGCATCGTCTTCGAGTCGATCATTCTGATGAGAGCCTTCTTGTCCCCTAGGAAACTCTTGGCCTTGGTGACGAGGTCGTCAATCGCGTCATCCAACAGCTTGAAGAAATCTTCGCGCTCTTTCGTCCAAGGGATTATCTTATCGTACTTCTCGTGTATATAGGAGCCGACTACCTCATTCCCTTCGTGATCCTCACCGATGCGCTTGTACTCAGTTTCCTCCGGTAGTTTGACCTCGATCATCACGAGCCAATCTACGGTAAAGCCCATCCCATCACCATCGAAGCCACTCACGTCTTCCTTACATTGATACGAGAGCGTATATCCGATCACCTTCACCTTCTTCTTGAGCGACTTCACATACGAATCGCATAACGTCCGATACTTGGCGATGGTCTGGACTGGAGTAGCGCCTGTGATCTCCCCCTCGAACGGCGTGACCACCCGATCTCGCCCTTGCCCGGAACCGGAATACCCACCTGTCTGGAGATGGGTGGGGACCTTCACATAAAACTCATCAGACCTTTTCCTATAAAAAACCTTAAGGCGTCCCACGATCCTCGCGCCTTCTTTATTCGGGGTAAGGAACCTCTCAGTGGTGACGAGCTTATCGGGCATATTAGTCCTTTAGATTCTCCGGTATAGCGCCAGTCTTTCTAAGGAAGTGCTTGACGCGCCCCTTCAGTGACACGACATGCTGAGTTATGTGGCCGTTGCTGGGGCTACTCTTTTCGGCCAGCTTGATCAGGTTGAGTGTGGCGATGGCTTCATGACGCTGGAGCTTTAAGCTAGGCATGTTTTCTTGAGTCCTCTCTTGATTTCTTTTTCTGCCCGGAACAGCTTGCACCGTTCGTCGGGGTACTTGAATTTCTTGCAACTTCGGCAACGCTTCTGGCGATGCCCTCTCGCTTCCTGCTTGTCGGCCCAGGTGAAGAACTCGATGTACCCTCTCGTGTTCCTCTGGCACTTCTTGATCTGCTCCGCCTTTTTCATGATCGCGAGCACTCCTCCATATCATGACGCTTGCACTGAATCTCCTCAGACTCCCGGATCGTCTTCCCGCGCTCATGCTCCGGCTCAAACCCGTCCTGCTCCCAATCTTCTTGGCACTTCTGAGAGGCGTCCCTGCATTCCGCATGGAGCTTCGTGCAGTTAAAGTCCCCCTGGAAGACGCCTACCCAGCGAGAGTAAAATTCACCCGGCAAAATATCCTCACCGCACCACGCGCACCAGTGCTTTATCTTGGCCTTCGGCCTGGTGTCGCTGATGGTCGTCGTCATTCCCCGGCCTGTGCCTTCAAGAGTTCGTCCGACATAGCCTTCCAGCCGATGTCGTTGAGGATGATCCTGGTGACCTCGCCGACGCCGCCCTTCTTGGTGACGACTCGACCGCGTACCAAAGCCTGGAAATCTTCCAGCGTGAGGCTGATGTTACGAAGTCCTCTAGCCATTTGGATTCTCCAGTTCCGAGGCCGGGACCGACGTGCTCATTTCGTGCTCCTTAATAAGCTCCCGGACAACTTTGATGGCATCGACCACCCGCACATCCTGAGCGAAGCGCCGCCCATAGATTTTCTTCTCCAGTTCGAGCACATCCTTGTGGATGGTGCCCGGGGCCGCCGCGAACCGGGGGACCATGACGCCGTAGCGTTCGATCGCCTGGTCTCCCTGAAGATTGAGAAGCTGGTTATGTAGGGCCTCCAGAGCGGAGACCATCTCGACCAGAGTTTTAAGTCCGCTCCTAACGGCCATCGTCACCGCCTCTTTTGCGGGTCTTATACAGCCCACTCACCTGCTTCATGCGCTTCTCGTCCATCTTCTTGCGGTGCGTGATGATCTTCTTCACGTCCTTCGCGAACCAGACCCGGGCGTTGCGTGCGTCGCATCGATGCGAGGCGGGAATCTTATCTCCGTCCAAGCGCTGAAGCGTCTTCACGCTGTACCCGGTGATCTGAGCGACCTCGCCGATCAGTAGCTCGGCGTTTGGGTCGGTCTCTAGTGAAACCTTTTGCGTCTCAGGCATTTTGTTCTCCATCAGAATCTCCGTGTCAAGCCGAAGCTCAAGCCCTTCTTCTCAGGGCGGAGATACCAGCTTCCGTTGGCGTGGGCAGTCTTCGTCCCATCCAAAGCCGACCAAACGTGAAGCAACCCAGCCAAACCAAAGAAGGTATAGGCTATTGGTTTAGACGGACCCACGGTGTTCTGAGTGCCGTCCGATTTTTGACCACCCGTAGGGCGGTCGTGGCTATAGTAAAAGCCTCCAGATACGAGAACGAGGGTCGCGGTCATCGTGTAGTAGCCGACCTCCCGTTCTCCGGCTTCACCAGCATAGACCTGCCCAAGACCCGGGAACATGAGGCCCAGGGTCAAAGCGGTCTTCGGGTTCTTTCCGTAGCGAACCCGGCGCATCCCACGAGGGATGACATCATTAGAATAGAGCCTAGCGGCATCAAGTTCCTGGCGGCGTCGCAGGGGGATCGGCTCGTGCTTCTCGTCTTCCACGATCATGCGGGCTATTTTGTCACGATGCAACTGGAGTGTCACAATACAGCCATCATCAGAAGTCCATTCTGACTTAATTTCTTCTGCTCCTCGGATTATGCGTTCTGCGATTTCTTTAATTCGACCATCTTTCTGCATCAGTCTTCCGATGGTGAGCCCCCCAGTAATTCGGACTCCTTTAACCAGGGCAAGCATCTCGTAGCGTGCACCTACAAGAGCGGCATTGCGAGAAATCCCACGCCGTCGCGTAATCCCTTCTATTTTGTCAGGTACTACTCCGATCCCACGCACTCGGACATAATCTTTATCCGAAATTTGACTCCACGTTTCACGGATATGGCCCTCAATGACGGCATCGGTTGGCTCATCACAAGAGGATAGAGTAATGGCAATAATGAATATCCCAATTATTCTTCTCATGACGGCCTCCATTTCTCATTCCAGGTTGCTTCTCGGGCAACTTCCCTGATCGTGACGCAAGATACCTTAAAAATTCTTCCCAATTTCTTAGCTGAGATTCCTGACCTGTGGAGGCTACGAATCTTAGCGACTTTCAACCACGATAATTTATAGTTTCCTCGCTCTCTCCTCATCATATCACGAGCATTTTTTACCTGATTTCCTGAATATAGATGCTTCGGTTTGACGCATGGCGGATTGTCACATTTGTGAAGAACATTTTTGTCTTTCGGGATAGGACCGATATGAATCTCATACGAAACCCTATGAGCTTTATGTGCTTTTCGTCCTATTTGGAATGTCCCATAACCACGGACGTGCCTTGAAGCAGTCCATATCCAACATCCACTTGTCTTGCGAACTTTCTCCATGAATCGTTCTTTCAAAAGTCGCTTATATTTATATCCTGGCAGACCAAGAATGGAGCGTCTACTATAAATGGCAAACTCAGAGCGTCGTGGGAGTAATTCCATTGCCTCCCTCAGGCTGGAACTTGAGCGAAGGAGGCGAAGTTCTCGTTTCGTCCAATAGGCATGTTCCCCAGGTTTAACAATTCCCGTACCACCCAATACTCTCCCCTTAATCATTCGTCAACCTTCTTGCTCATGATCCTGCTCACCTTGGCCTGGCTGGTGTTGTACTTCTCGGCCAGTTCTCGCTGGCTGATCCCACCCGCCAGGTACTCGGCTCTGATCTTAGTGATCGCGGCCCTGGTGAGGCCCGCTGTCGCCATCGGCTGAGGGGTTGGCCGAAGGAACGGGACGGACGCTTGTATGGCGGCGAGCACAAGGCTACATGCCCGGGTGACCGCTCGGTACGGGGTGAGCTTCCCCCGCATGGAGACGATGACCATGTTCTTCGCTGGCTTAACGGGATCGCCCATTATGGTTTATCCTCCCGACAGAACCGAGGTCGCGCTTGTTGCCAAATAAGAAGCCGAGGTTCTTGAGTCGTGTAAGGGTGTTATTAGAGAGAATATTGGCATGGTAGCGTCTCCTTACCGAGACGACCCATTGAACCAACCGAATGTTATCACCTCTCTTTTCGGACACATCTGCGTGATTATGTTTTCTTTTATATATCTTCAGAGCCCGATAGAAGTTGTACCAGTTGTCACCGTTTCCAACCGTCCAGTCAAATCGCAGTCGCTCCAACCTGCGGATGCGGCTTTTCGACAGCAGGCCAAGATAATAATTCTTGCGTTGAGTAATAACCCATCCGGCCAATCCTTGATTGGAGTTTCTGGGCGGAACATTTGCATCTAGATGTCCTTCAGCGTATCGCACCAGAAGATTGAAAAAACATTCCCACTCTGCCCTGTCTTCGTCCCAGCAAAATCCAAGCCCATCCAGGCGCTTGATTCTTTTCGCGGGGAGTGTCCCGATATCGTGTTTTAGCCGTTGGCTTCTGACCCATCGAAAGAGCTTGGCGTGAATGCCAACCCTGCGGTCCTTGAGGATGTAGGTTGAGTCGAATCGATTTTTATACTTCCTTAGCCGGAAAAGCATATGCCCCCAGGAGACCTCCTCCTGGTCCCACTTAAAACCGACATCACTAAGTCTCGATATTCGCTCAGCAGAGAGCTTATTTTTGGCGCGAAAAGACCTTTGGGTTTCGACCCACCTAGCAAGCGTTGCATCTTCATAATACTGATCCGGAATATCGACCGTCCCGTGCTTCTTCATGAACTTCATGAGTCTGGAATAATATTTTTCCCATCGAACGTCGGCCAAATCCCAAGTGAACCCAAGCCGCTCCAGTCTCATAGTCCTATCTGGGCTCAGGATGCGTTTTCTATAAAGATAGCGCTGATAACGGACCCATCGCCAAAGTTCCTGGCAGGAGTTCGAGGGAGAGCTTGCGCTGTAAGCCATAGAGACAAGCGTGTCACCGAATTTCTTCCTGTATGCTATCAGCCTTCCATAGTATAAGTCCCAAGAAGGTGATATGGCTCTCACGATTCTAGTGGCGATCCCGTGCTTAAGGACAGAAAAATTTAGTTCCGGTCCGATAATGGATACCAGTGCTCCCATCTTACGCACGGAGAGTTTTCCTTTTTCGCCCAGGTCGTGTGCGCTGGTTTCTATAATCTCCGATAGAACAGCATCTTGCTCTCGCAGAGATTCCAAGATTTCCCAAACCATGTCGAACCGTTGTCGGCTGAGAGCTTGCTTGATGGTTTCGCCTTTCGGTATATTCAAAAAAAGAGGAACTAAAACCCACCCAAATCTCTTTCCACGCGCCCTTCTTACCGCCCTCCCAACGGCCTGGACTACATCTACTTGGCTTCTCCGCCTGGACATGAGTCCGATCATGTCCACCATCGGAACATCGATCCCCTCTGTGAGGCATCGCGCATTTGTCATGACCGACAAATAATTATTTTCAAAGTTAACGAACATTGAAGACCTTTCGGACATGGACATCTTCCCATTCACATGGAATGCCTTTATTGGTTCCAGCATCTCAGAGAAATCCTTAGCGATACGGACCCGGTCATGGAATGTGAAGGCTTTGTGTGCCTTTGCATGTCGAAGTCCACGTCGCATGGCTACTAGGTTCGCGGCAAATTCTGCTGGGACAGCCTTATTATTGATCAAAACGCGACCACCCCTCAATCGCTTTGCTCCCAGGTCCTTGGAGGTGACTACTGAGATGAGAATCTTAAAAGGACATACTAGCCCGAGCTTCACAGCCCTCCTGAAGCTAAGTTTATAAGCTATTGGTCCATATATTTTTTGAGAATCCATGGAGAAAACTTCCACTAATTCGCCAGCACCAGTTTTTGCTGGGCTATAGTGCCTTGGGGTTGCCGTCATAAAAAGACGTTTCTTAATTCTGAGATGATGGTCAAATAATGGGAAGGAGAATTTTTTCCCGACAATACCAGTTGTCTTGTGAGCTTCATCAAAAATTCCAAGATCAAATCGATCTCTTGGGCGCATCGCTTCGCTAACGACTTTTGCTGACTGATAGGTACAAAAAATTACCTTCGGCCCAGCGTCTCGAATATCTAAGAAGCGTCTCACCTCTTTAGGCGAAGTAGAAACTAAAAAGTTTGGGTTGAGGGCGGAGAGTCGCATATGGTCATCTTCTTCTACGGGAGACACGCTTGGGTCCGAACACACCGCCATCAACGTGATGTTGCACATCTTGGTAGCGGCTTGCCACTCCTTCATTAGTTGCTCGACCAGGGCGATGGACGGAGCAAAAACAATCCCTAGCTTCATCTTCACCGCTTCTGCAACCCACAACCCAACCAGGGACTTTCCCGTTCCGCAAGCCAT
>CAZMZL010000177.1:0-7141 GCA_964570595.1 uncultured Anaerolineaceae bacterium
GGATCGCATAAACGTTCTGAATCCCCACAATCACTTCTGCATACGCTCCCAGCGTCCCACCCATTTCCAGTTGCTTGTGTCCCGCTCGCTCCGGCGAATGATCTGGGAGGCCTGCTGGCCATCCCTGTGTGCCATCAAGGTAGCCATCACTGCGGCGATGCTGTGCATGTCCTCCTTGCCCTCTTCGAGTTCATCCATTGAAAATCGTTCTTCGACAAAGCGTGTATCGAAATTGCCTGTGAAGAAACGGTACGAGTCCATGATTTGTTGATGGAAGGGAATATTCGTCATCACGCCAAGGATGCGATACTCTTCGAGCGCCCGGCGCATGCGCAGAATCGCTTCCCCGCGTGTCTCACCCCAACAAATCAATTTTGATATCAGGGAATCATAATAGGGGGAGATGACGAAACCCGCATATACACCCGTATCGACGCGCACACCGGGGCCACTGGGAGCGATCACAGAACTGAGGCTCCCGGTCGAGGGCATGAAATTGTTGTAGGGATCCTCCGCGTTGATGCGGCATTCAATCGCCCACCCATTTAATTGGACATCTTCCTGCGCGTAGCGTAATTTCCTGTCCCTCGCGATGCGTATTTGTTCTTTCACGATATCGATGCCGGTCACATACTCGGTGATGGGATGTTCAACCTGCAGGCGAGTGTTCATCTCGAGAAAATAAAAGTTGTGATCGCGATCGACGAGGAATTCAATCGTCCCGGCATTCAGGTAATCCACCGCGCGCGCCGCCTTGCAGGCCAATTCACCCATTTTGCCTCGTAAATCCTCGTCCATAAAGGGCGATGGAGATTCCTCCAGCAATTTTTGATGCCTTCTTTGAAGGGAGCATTCGCGTTCGCCGAGATGGATGACATTTCCGTGCGCGTCCGCCAGGATCTGAAATTCGATATGATGTGCGTTGAGGATCAAATTCTCCAGATATACGTTGCCATCTCCGAATGAAGATTCGGCCTCCCGCCTGGCAGCACGCAGCAAGGGGGGCATCTCGTCCAGATGGTTGACCTCCCGCATCCCCTTACCGCCTCCTCCTGCGGTCGCTTTGATGAGGAGGGGGAAACCGATCTCTGGAGCGATGCGGAGAAGGTCTTCGTCCCTTAGATTTCCTTCTCCCTCGGTTCCAGGGACCACGGGAATGCCGGCTTCTGATACCGTGGCACGGGCGACGGCCTTATCCCCCATCGCAGCGATTGCGGACGGTCGCGGCCCAATAAACACGAGCCCGGCATCATGGACTGCTTGCGCAAAATCATCTCTCTCGGCAAGGAACCCATATCCGGGGTGGATGGCGCCCGCGCCGCTCTTTTTTGCGATTGCGATGATTTTATCGCCCCGCAGGTAGGAATCGCGGGCGGCGGCGGATCCGAGCAGATAGGCTTCATCGGCCTGCCGAACGTGCAGCCCGGAGCGATCCGCATCAGAGTAGACCGCAACCGTCGCCAGACCGAGTTCTCGACAGGCGCGTATCACTCTTACCGCGATCTCCCCTCGATTTGCAACAAGGACCTTATTAAACATGCGTCATCTCAATCTCGTATTCTCTTCACTGAGCGAGGGACCCTAAGAATGCGCATACTCGCTCGTTGAACTCATCGGGTATCTCGTGCGGCGGCATATGACCCACCCCGGGGATGAGCCACAGCTCACCCTGATCAATTCGATCGGCGATATCCTCGGCATGCCTGGGGCTTGCATGCTCATCCTCCTCGCCTTGAATGACAAGCGTAGGAGCTTGAACGGCATCAAGCCGATCTATGATGGACAATAATTCTACATCACCCCTGGACCAATGGCTGACCCAGGCATCCACAAGGGCGGCCGCGCGTTCACCATGCTCCTTTTGCAGAACTTTTTGGAGCGGCGGGACGCGGGAAGAATCCTGAATGGTCTTCAATCCCTGGGCCATTTTCGGCTCATAGTATACATGTGCAGCGATGACGACGAGACCCGAGACACGTTCCGGGTGTTCGCCGGCGATGATGAGTGCGATCGTGCCCCCATCGCTGTGGCCGATGAAGTGGGCGCGTTGGATCCCCAATTCATCGAGAAGCTGAATGGCCTCCGAGGCATCATGCAGTAAGAAATCTTCTTCGAATGAGGGGCGGATATCCGAACGCCCGTACCCCCAGCGGTCATATGCGATGACCCTGAACCCCGTCTGGGTGAGCGCCGGGATCTGACGGCGCCATGACCTGACCGAACCCAGCCCGTGGTGCAGCATCAGGATGGTCGCGGGAGCTTCGACCGGACCGTGCTCCTCCCAGTATAGACGATGACCGTCGATGATGGCGACACCGGAACGGAGGGCATCTCCTGAAGACGCGGATGTTTGCATATCTACGCGGGTGGAATTATTCATCTTAGAGCGGCATGTTGCCATGTTTCTTCGCAGGGTTTGTATCGCGCTTGTTTGCGAGCATCTCGAGCCCATTAATGAGACGAGGGCGAGTATGGCGTGGCTCGATGATGTCGTCGATGTAGCCACGGGAGGCTGCGATATAGGGGTTGGCAAATTTTTTCAGGAAGTCGGCCACGAGCTCGGCTCTGCGCTCGTCTGGATTTTTCGCTTCGGCGATTTCTTTCCGGAAGATGATATTCACCGCCCCTTCCGGACCCATCACAGCTAGTTCGGCAGTTGGCCAGGCGAAATTCAGATCGCCGCGGATATGCTTGGAAGACATGACATCATAGGCGCCCCCATATGCCTTTCGGGTGATGACGGTGATCTTTGGAACGGTCGCTTCACAATATGCATACAGCAGTTTAGCGCCATGACGGATGATCCCGCCATGCTCTTGACCCGTTCCGGGGAGGAATCCGGGTACATCCACAAACGTGATGAGAGGGATGTTGAAGGAGTCGCAAAATCGGACGAACCTGGCTGCCTTGTTGGACGCATTGATATCCAGCACACCCGCGAGCATGCCCGGTTGATTCGCAATGATGCCCACGCTCTGGCCTCCCAGTCGGGCAAAACCCACCACAATATTATGAGCGTAGTTCTTGTGGATCTCGAAGAAAATGCCGTCATCAACGATAAGTGCAATGACTTTGTTCATGTCGTATGGTTTGTGGGCATCATTTGGAATGATCTCATCGAGCGCGGTCTCTGTCCTGAGTCGATCATCGCTTGATGTTGTGAGCGGCGGGTCCTGCATGTTGTTCTGGGGCAGGTATGAAAGGAGGAGTCGAATCATATAGAGGCAATCGGCCTCGTTTTCTGCGACGTAATGGCACACACCGGACGTGGAGGCATGGACATCTGCACCGCCAAGTTCTTCAAAGCTGACATCTTCGTGCGTGACGGCTTTGACGACATCTGGCCCGGTCACGAACATGTAGGAGGAGTTTCGCACCATGAAAATAAAATCCGTCAAAGCCGGAGAGTAGACCGCACCGCCGGCGCAAGGTCCCATCACGGCGCTTATCTGAGGGATCACGCCGGATGCGAGCGTGTTTTTTAGAAAAATGTCCGCGTACGCTCCCAGCGAGACGACGCCTTCCTGAATTCGCGCGCCGCCGGAGTCGTTTAATCCAATCAGGGGTGCGCCATTCTTTAACGCCATGTCCATGATCTTACAAATCTTTTCGGCATGCACCTCGCCAAGGCTTCCACCGAATACCGTGAAATCCTGCGAAAATGCGTAAACGAGGCGGCCATCGATGGTTCCCCATCCCGTCACAACACTGTCGCTGAGCACTTTGCGTTGATCAAGATCGAAATCATACGTCCGATGGGTTACGAACATGTCGGTTTCACGAAAAGAACCCTTATCAAGAAGCAGCTCAAGCCTTTCACGAGCGGTGAGGCGGCCCTTGTCATGCTGGATCTTTATTCGATCCAGACCTCCGCCTAATTGAGCGAGTTCACGTTGTTTTCGAAGAAATTCAACTTTCGAGCTATCACTCATGCGAGTTCTCCCCGTAAAAGACTTTCGACGATGGTTGCTTGAGTACCCAGAACAGCACAATAATGGCGATCGTTGCGAGCAGCGCATGCGCCATCATGGACCTTGAGGCATAGGCAGAACGTTTTAGGAACAGATGATCAAGCACAGACCAGATGAATATGATTGCACCTGCCCATCGCGTCACGCGTGGTGACCACCATTTCCCGAAGAAGAGTCCCCCAGCTGCGATGAAACCAGCCGATGCCCAGATCGCGTTTCGGAAGGGCAGGTACCAGCTCGGAAGGGCCAATGGGAGCTCTGGAAGTTTGAACCAGGCCGCCAATCCGATCAGGTTAACCACCCCAAAGGTTAACACTCCCAGGCTAAGGAGGGTTACGACCTTCGGTCTACGATGGGATGGCAATGAGGATCTTTCCCATCTGTTCACCCGCTTCGAGTCGATCTTCAGCCCGAGGGGTTTCTTCGAGTGGAAAGGTTCGATCGATTGCGGGTCTCAATTTCCCCCTGAACACCAAATCCATCACTGTGGCGAAATCCTCGTTCGTGCCCATGGTAGATCCAATGATGGAAATGTGTTTTCCAAAGATGAAGCGGTTGTCAATCTCAAACTTTGGACCACCGGTGTTTCCCACGGTGAGCACCCTTCCTCCTCGCTTCAATGCACGCAAGCTGAGGGGCATGGATCCTGCGCCGACATTGTCGACGACGATGTCCATTCCCTCGCGATTCGAAGCGAGATAAGCTGCTTTCGCCCAATTTTTCTCCTCCGATCGGTTGATCGTGAAGTCGGCACCCAGCGATTCGGCGAGCTCAAGCTTGGCGCGGGTTGATCCGACCACAAAGACCTCGGCGCCAGCATACTTCGCGATCTGAATGCTGGCTGTATTCACCCCGCCGGACGCGCCCACGACGAGGACCCGCTCGCCGTCTCGAAGATTCCCACGGTTCATCAGGGAGTGCCAGGCTGTGAGAAAGACGAGGCCAGCGGCAGCGGCGGTCTCCAGGCTGAAGTCATCCGGCACGTGCAGGAGGTTCACAGCCGGAACGACGGCAACCTCGGCGAGTGTTCCCCGAACGGTTTCTCCTAATAGATGCCACTCCCGACACATATTATCAAAGCCGTTCAAACAATTAGGGCATTCCCCACAGCTCAAGTTGCCATTGATGACGACACGATCTCCGATCTCAAAGCCCGAGACTCCGTCGCCGATGGCCGACACGACGCCGGCGCCATCCGCACCGGAGATGTGAGGGTATTCGAGCTTCAAGCCGGGCCACCCTTCTCGCACCCAGAGGTCCAGACGGTTGAGGGCTGCTGCCTGCAAATGGACCTGGACCTCGCCCGATTCAGGGGTGGGAGCGGGGACATCCCCGTATCGCAGGACTTCCGGGCCTCCATGTTCGTTGAAGTAAATCGCGTTCAAGTGGCAACTCCTTTGCTGGACTCCGGACTCGGCGATCGGATTGATCACTCGGAGGAGAGCACATAGAAGAGCAGGGTCCCGTGCCGATTATAGCGTGGTACGGTCAATGTGGGACCAAGTTTTTCACGAATAATCTCGAGAGCCTGCTGTTCGTCTGGAAGGATGATGAATACTTTCTTCACGTTCGAATTGGACGATGTGTGCGGCAGTTCATAAGGATAGGCGAGATCTGTTCCGGTTGCGGTGGGGTTTAGATAGACCAGGCTGGGAATCGAGTCGAACTTCATGCGGTCCCCGCCGATAAAAAAGTAAGCTGCATCCCCCCCCTCCTCCTCGATGAGTGCGACCATCTCGTATGTGACCTCACCATTCAGGCTTCCGTAAGTTTCTCCAGGGAAGTAATCGATATAAAGATGTCTCAGATTCTGGAACATCGTAATCGCGATGACACCGGTCAACAAGAGGGAGACAGGGACATTGGTTCGCCCCCACCGTTTCGAGATCCATACCGCGATCTCATTCAACGGGAAAGCGACTAAGAGAGCGAGAATCGACGGCAGCAGCAGCATCCTCTGCGCATTCGGCGCCTGGATGCTCAGCCCGCCGATGACGATCGTCGCGATCAAGGTCAGCACCGGTAGGCTGTAGCGCGGGTCCCGAATACGCACGAGGCAGATGAGAGCGCCGAGGACGACGAGGACGGCGGAAACTCCAAAGAGCATGGGCACACCCGGGTTGCTGTAAATGCCCTGAAGTTCGGCGATGAACAGACCCAACAGCGTTATCCATGCTTGTTCGAGAATAAGCCCCAGGGGTGTGGTTCCCAGTGCACGAGCTGCCTCGGCCGTCCATCCCGGCACCAACATCGAGACTCGGCTTGCGGTGAAGAGCAGGCTTTCAAGATCGGTAAGATAGAGAAGCCCTAAGGGGAGAAAGACACTCAAAGAGACGAGGGCCATAGCTGCGATTCCAGATTTCTGAGGCCGCGCCGGTCGCTTATATAGAAACAAGAGAATGAGCCATACGAATAGGATGATGGGAATGAAGCGGGAGGTGGTGTAGAAGAATTGGGAGAAACCAATCGCAAGACCCCCCAGGATGAAAGAGGTTCTCCATCCATGCTTCCAGCCCTGCCAGATTGCTCCGAATGCCATCGTGAAGAAGAGCCCATCCCAGATGTTGTTATAAGCGATGCGACTGAAAAACAGGTGCACGTGAAAAGTTGCGAGCCAGGCGGATGCCCACAACGCCGTTCGACGACCAAACATCCCCCGCCCAGCCCAGTACAACGCCGGGATGGTCAGGGCTCCACCAAGTGCAGAGACCCATCGAATCGCCTCGATGTTCCTTCCGAACACCGTTTGGGAAATGGAGAGCAGCCAGAAATAGAGCGCGGGGAACGAAAACCAACCGAGAGACAGCAAGTTATCGCGGTTCCCCTCCACAAATTCCCAGCCCAGGAGGCCTGCCGACCCCTCATCACCGCTCAGCACAAAGGGCAATTCGGCAGCGCTGTATGCGCGCAGGGCAAAACTCAGGACGAAAATGAGCATGAGATAGAGCACTTCGAAGCGTGACCATGGAATCGTTTCTGTCCTCCGCTCGCGTTTCCAGCATCCGATGATGGTCAATGCGATTCCCAGGACCCATAGTGGGGCGGCCGCCTTGCTTTGAACAAGGGGTCCGCTGCCCGCGGCAATCCATGCGGAAAATGAAGCGAGGAGACCAAGCACGATCAATATGACCTGGGATGGCCTCACATCGAGCCAATTCGCAATCGATGCG
>CAZMZL010000178.1:0-1968 GCA_964570595.1 uncultured Anaerolineaceae bacterium
AGTCGTATGGTTCGGGGAAGCAGAATGGCCAGGATTCGCCCGTTCTCGGGATCAGCGAGGAAATCGCTAATCGGCTGCTTCTTGACTCGGGGTTGGGGGTCCAGGATCTCCGGGAGGTGAAAGAGGGATTGCTTAAGGACGAGTTGTTTGAAATCGAAACCGGTATTGAGGTGGGGATGGATGTGCAGGGGACTGTGCATGAGAAGCAAATTGTGAGTCAGGTGATCGGTCACTGGCCGGGTGTGGCCGGGACGCGCGGGCACCAATTGGATGACAAACTCATCGTCGTCCTGGCCAAGTATGACAGCCCGCCCCTGCGGCCGGATGGAGAACATCTGCCCGCCGTGAATGATAACGCCAGCGGTCTTGCTGTGATGCTTGAGACGATCCGTGTGATGAAGGAGACGAACTATCAGCCAAACAAGACCTTCCTGTTCGTAGCCTATACGGGTGAGGGTACGGAGGGTGGCGTACCTGTTGGAAGTCCGGAGATCGCCAGATTGCTCGACGCGAAGACGGGTTTTGCCACGTACTTTGACATCGAAGCCATCATTGAACTTCGTGGTCTGGGTTCTGGCGAGGGAAATGGGTTGCTGCTCGAAACCGGCGGGAGCCTGCGGCTCGCGGAGTTGTTTGAGGAATCGGCGCAGCGCATGGGGGTCAGGGCCAGTCGATCCGGGGACGATGTCGACATCAGCACAATCTACCATACCGGCAGTGCACGAGACAGCGCCGAAGAGGCGCCGAGCATCGGCATCACTTGGGAGGGTTGGGAGTATTCTGCGTGGACCATGGAGGATACGATCTCGAGAATATCGAAGGAGAAACTCGAGCAGGCCGGCCGGACGATCGCGCTCGCGCTCATGACGATCGGCCGCGAAGAGCAGTACTGAAGGCATCAATGCCGCTGCTTGAAATATCGGACCTTCGGACGGTCTTCCATAAGGATGAAGGCGTCCTTTATGCCGTGGATGGTATCGATCTAACCATCCAGGAAGGACAAATCTTCGGGTTGGTGGGAGAGTCAGGTTCGGGAAAGACAGTGACGGCATTGTCCATCATGAACCTCATGGAGGCGCCAGGCGAGATCGTTTCTGGCTCAATAATCTTTCGCGGTGTTTCTATCCTCAAACTTTCCGAAGATGAGATGGCGGAATTGCGCGGCGATCAAATCAGCATGGTGTTCCAGGATCCACAGAGAAGGTTGAATCCCGTCTTTCCCATAGGGGATCAGATGATCGAGATCTTCAGGTTGCATAAAAGTTTAAATCGAAAAGAGGCTAAAAAACGAGCCATCGACAAGATGGAACTGGCGGGGATCCCAGACCCCGAGTGGATGATGGGGGCCTATGCTCACCAACTCTCAGGGGGTCAGGCTCAACGGGTGATGATTGCCATGGCGATCGCACATAAGCCGAAGCTCATCATTGCGGATGAACCCACGAGCGCATTGGATGTCACCATCCAGGCCCAAATTTTAGAGCTGTTCGCTGAACTGAATGAAGGCGATGCGACCTCCATTCTCCTGATCTCCCATGATCTTGGCGTGATCGCAGAGCTTGCCGATCGTGTTGCCGTCATGTATGCCGGGGTGATTGTGGAAGAAGCCGGGGTGGAGTCATTGTTCGATCACCGGCTTCACCCCTATACGGGTGGGTTGATTGCATCGCTTCCTAATCCGCGAGGAACATCAGAAAGATTATGCGCCATTCCTGGTGCGTTACTTGATCGCGCTGACCTTCCCCATGGCTGCAGGTTTTATCCACGGTGTTCTGCGCGTGAGGAATTCGGGCTCACGATTTGTGAGCAGCATGAACCTGACCTCGTCGAACGTTCACCTGCTCATCGAGTACGCTGTTGGTTGTATCAGGATGCTGACGGCCACCACGCGCCGCTGCGGTCGGGATAACATTGGCTGAAGGGCGGTCCCTGCAGGAGTGAAAACAACTCAGGGGCACGGTGTCGTTA
>CAZMZL010000178.1:2068-7136 GCA_964570595.1 uncultured Anaerolineaceae bacterium
CATGCGCCCCAACCAGGCGACCATGCGCCCCAACCAGGCGACCATGCGCCCCAACCAGGCGACCATGCGCCCCAACGAGGCGACCACGAATGACGGCCGCGGTGGACTGGCGGAGGGGAATGCTGGTTTCGGCGTGAAGGGGCAGGCACCTTAGACAATAGGGCACCCTCTCACCCCACCCCCTCTTTCCATGAGAAAGGGAGAGAGGCTTTGACTTGCGCAGACGCTCATTTTCTGCTTGGGTCGTTGAAGTCGATTTGACATCATGAGGGGGATGAATCTCATAATCAATTGGGACATCTGCGAATTGCTTGGTCGGTGTGCTGTGCTAAAATCCTGATCATGAGTGTTCCTCGCATATTACTTGTTGATGATGAGAGAGAAGTCAGCCGGATGCTGCGTTCCAGCATCGAGCTCTCCGGTTGGGAGTGCATCGTCGTGGACGTGCCTTCTGGAGAAGATGCTTTACGCGAACTGGGGCGCGGTCCTGTCGATTTACTCGTCGCCGATGTAAAGCTTCCTGGGATCTCGGGTGTGGATCTTGTTCGTAAAGTTCGCCTGTTGAACCCTGAAGCCAAAGTGATCATCATCACCGGTCAGCCCACAGAGGAAATTCGTAAGGAGGCCGAGGATCTCGGGGTGGTTGCGCTTCTGCCAAAACCTCTCGGTACCAGCCTTTTCCTCGAGGCGGTGGCGAGCGTACTCAGACAGACCGGGGAACTTCGCGGTCGCGCCGTTCCCGAACGTACCAAAAGGAACATATGCGAGCGACTTGATGTCGCCATGACCAACCTGTCTGCAGCGGCAGCGCTGCTTATTGATGACTATGGGCGTGAGGTCGCACGAGCAGGGAAAACTGTGGGTTTTGATATGGAAATCGCCTTGCCATCCCTCATGACGGCATCCGATTCTGCATTGAAAGTAAGCAGTTTGATCGATGGTCTCTTACCCGGGAACCTCCTTTACATCGAAGGTGGGACTTATAACCTTTACCTCTTCAATGTCGGTGCATTCTACACGCTCGTCATCGTGGTTCCCAGAACAATGACGGATCAACTCGTCCGTATCGTCGAGGCGGGTCGGTCCACGGCTGATGAACTCCTCGATCAATTGTCAAGCAGCGGTGTTGTGAAAACATCCGAAGCAGAGCAGGATGTGCTTGAGGAAAGACGGGCGAAATCTCCATTTGGAGAGTGGAAAGTGATCACAGCGAACGATAAAGAAAACGAAGAACCGGATTTGCAGGGAGAGGCTAATAAGGTGGAAAAAGAGGACGCAGAGGATTTCTGGGATCAGGCTGTAGAGGATTCTCCCTCGGTGGAAGAGGTTGACGACGGCATCCTCACCTACGACGAAGCCAGGAAAAAGGGCTTGCTGCCCGACGAATCCGAGTGATTCCCGGTCCGTCCACTGTCCGTCATCCCGGATATTTTCACGTCCCAGGATCGCGCATTCCGAAATTCTTCACCGCATGGTTCGATTTGAACTTGAATGCTTATGTTACAATTCGGTGCACCAATCTGGGATCAGTGGGGCGTGGTGTAACGGCAGCACACCGGACTTTGAATCCGTGAATCCAGGTTCGAATCCTGGCGCCCCAGCCTGAGACTTGAAAGAAACCTTGAAACCTCTACAAGAAGAAGAACCTCCGCAATCTCTCCCTCACCCGGACTGCAAATATCCCACACTTGGTGGGTTAAGCAGTCGCCGTCTGCCTCACCTTTTTATCAGGAGACTTTCATGATTTGTAAGGCTGTGATCCTCGCCGCCGGTCTAGGGACACGCATGAAATCCGAGACCCCAAAGGTGCTCCATGCCCTCGGGGGTATGCCGATGCTCTTCTGGTCGGTAGATGCATGCAGGGAAGCTACCGGAGCTGAACCCTATGTGGTCGTCGGTCCAAAGGCGGATCAAATTCGAGACATTCTCGATGAGGGCACCCCCGTCATCATACAATCGGAACGCCTTGGCACCGGCCATGCGCTCATGCAGACGGCCGAGACGCTCCGCGGGAGCACGGATCTCATTCTGGTGACGCATGCGGACATGCCTCTTATCCGAGCCGAGACGTTGCGGCGATTGATCGAATGTCAGCTCGAGAATGATGGACCGCTTACCTTACTCAGCGCGGATTCCGATGAGTCGAGAGGGTTTGGAAGGATCGAGCGGGATGAGAGCGGGCAAGTCCTCGGGATTGTGGAAGAGGCGCATGCCAATGAGAGGCAAATAGCCATTACGGAACTAAATGTCGGTGCATATTGTATTCGTGCGGACTGGGTTTGGGAGCACCTTGACCAGCTACCTGTCTCTCCAAAAGGAGAATATTACCTCACCGATCTCGTGGGGATCGCGGCTGTCGGCGGTATGAAAGTCTTGAACGTTCGGGTTGAATCCATGGACGAATCCATTGGAGTGAACACACGTGTCCATCTCGCCGAAGCTGAAGTCGCATTGCGGAGAAGGATACTCATCCATTGGATGGAAGCCGGCGTAACTGTCCGTGATCCCTCGACGACGTATGTTGAATCCAGGGTCAGCATCGGGCAGGATACCGTTCTCCTGCCCAACACATATTTAGAGGGCGAGACCGTCGTAGGATCCAGATGCACGGTTGGACCCAACACGATCATTCGATCTTCGACGATTGGAGATTCATGTACGATCCACGCCTCCGTAATAGAAGGCGCGACGCTTGAAGATGAAGTGGTCATCGGGCCCTATGCGCATCTCCGTACCGGAGCTTATCTTGAACATGGCGTTCATGTGGGCAATTTTGGTGAGATTAAAAACAGCAGACTTGGACGCGGCGTGAAGATGGGTCATTTTTCGTATATCGGTGATGCCACGATTGGGGAAGGCGTCAATATTGGCGCCGGCACGATCACATGTAATTTCGATGGTGAACGTAAGAATAAGACGGAGATAGGACCGGGCGCTTTCATAGGGAGTGACACCATGCTGGTGGCGCCCGTTCGTATCGGAAAAGGGGCAAGAACAGGTGCAGGCTCGGTGGTGACGAAGAATGTACCGGACAACAGCGTCGCCGTAGGTGTCCCGGCGAGAGTGGTTAGAGGGAAAAAAGAAGGTGAGTAATATTTGGATTGGCATCGCTATTCTGTGGGTTGTCCTGCTGCTCGATATTCTCCTGGCGGCGTCCCGCAGCGCTTTCGTGAATTGCAGGATATCCCTGCTTCGCAGGATGGAGGACGAAGCCGTAAAGGGGGCCGAGATCGCCGTACGGATTGCCAGTGAAGCGACACGATTAATATTGTCCTTGCGGATTGGGCTGAGTATCGTGCGGCTATTTGGAATTGGAGTACCGCTCATTCTTCTTTCCCCGCTCTATGTCACCGGTGAGGGAGTCTCCCTCCTGGGTTTTACGCTCGCCCTCATGGGGGCCGGGCTTCTTATTGGGAGCCTTGAATTCCTGGCCGAGCGTTTGATCATGCGTAATCCAGAGGTGTGGGCGATCAGGCTGGGTCCCTTGGTCGCAGTGCTGGAGAAACTCCTCTTTCCAGTCGGATGGGCGTTGCACCGCATCGGCGGGCGCATCAGCAGTTCCAACGGTGAGAACCACGTCCCATTGGTGACGGAGGAAGAGATTATGACGCTGGTCGATGCAGGTGAGGAGGAAGGGGTCATCGAAGAAGAGGAGAAAGCGATGATTTACTCCATCTTCCAACTTGATCAAACACTGGCTCGCGAGATCATGATTCCCCGCATCGATCTGGTTGCATTTGACGGGAACACTTCACTGCTGGATGCGACCGACTTACTCCTGCGTACGGGGCACTCCCGGGCGCCGGTTTACTCGAATTCGGTCGATGATGTCATCGGCCTGATCTACATCAAAGACTTACTGGCTGCATGGAAAGAAGAGGATTTAGACCGAATGGTCTCGGATCTTATGCGTGAAGCCTATTTCGTTCCGGAAGCAAAAATCGTGGATGATTTACTGGCCGAAATGCGCGCCCGGCGGGTGCACATGGCCATCGTTGTGGATGAATATGGCGGCACAGCCGGCCTTGTGACGATCGAAGATATCGTCGAAGAAATCGTGGGAGAGATTTTAGACGAATACGATTACCTCGAAGAGCTTCCCTATCAGCGGCTTCGGGATGGTGAATATATCTTTAGCGGAGGGATCGATCTGGATGATGTGAATCAAATCACTGGAGCTGACGTGCCAAAAGAGGGGAGTGAGACTCTCGGAGGGTTTATTTACAGTCAGTTGGGGAAGGTACCGGTTCCGGGAGAGATCGTCGATGCGGGCGGCCTGCACTTTATTGTAGAGGAAGTGAGTGGTCGGCGTATCCGAAAAATCCGGGCGGAAAAGATCAAGAGTTCTGAGACGGAGAAAGATACTCATGACAATAGCGGAGCAGGTTAAAGCGCAACTGATCGAGCGTGCCTTGAAAATCCGATCCAGGGCCTATGCCCCTTATTCCAATTATGATGTCGGCGCCTCTTTGCTGACGGAATCGGGTGAGATTTATGACGGTGTAAACGTCGAAAACTCTTTATATTCTGTGGGAATATGTGCGGAGCGCAACGCCGTTTTTCAGGCGGTGGCCCACGATCACCGATCGTTCCTCGCCATTGTGGTAGCCACGGACAATGGTGGATCTCCTTGCGGGTCTTGCCGTCAGGTGTTGTCGGAATTTGGCTTGAATATCGAGGTATACACCATTGACTCGAAGGGGAAGATCATCTTGGATACGACCGTCGGCGAATTGCTGCCGGAGGCATTTGGTCCACAACATCTTCCATCGAAAAAGCCTTAATGGGGGTTGCAACCCCATCCTCCGTTTGCCATCCATCCGGTAGTAAGCTACAAGGTGTTCTAGAATCTTCCCATAAGATACGATCCGCATAACTGAGAAATTTGGTTCTCTTCCATATCGTATGGACCGTATGGCGAATATTCGACACCTCCCTCCTGCCGGAGCTGACCCTCCTCAGCTCAGAATTTCATCATGCAATAAGCCATAAGCCTTACTAACCTCCCGCAGGTCTTAGATGCGGGAGGTTTAAAGCTACGGGTGGCATTGCGCGGAGGTAGGTTTTC
>CAZMZL010000179.1:0-7136 GCA_964570595.1 uncultured Anaerolineaceae bacterium
GTAAAGATAACCACAATTAGCCACGGAATCCACGGAAGAACACGGAAAAATAAATTCCTTATAGAAATGTTTTCGTGTTCTTCCGTGGATTCCGTGGCCATAAAATATTATTGTCAGATCGACTCCTATGTGCCATGCTCACATCCCTTGATTCCCGCGCCCACAACAACTATACAACGCAATTGTGATGCGCAACAGAATCTACGAATTCCGTCGTCCAGCCGACATTCTAAACCGAAAATTTAGGGGGATGACCCGGGCTTCTTCGGAGCGCCGGCGCCGGTTAGGGGATCAGCAAACTCGCACGCGCCGCCATTTCAAGCAAGGGCGCGGGCATGAGACCGAACAAGATCGTGAGGACACCCGTAAGCCATACGGTGGCGTTCAAAAACGTTTCCGAACGTACTTCGGGTTCGCCGGATCGCATGTACATGACGACGACGACGCGCAGGTAATAATAGGCAGAAACCAGCGATGTGAGGACGGCGACCAGCGCAAGGCCGACCAATTCAGAATCAAGCACCGCCTGAAATAGATAGAACTTACCTAAAAATCCTACCGTCGGAGGCACACCTGTCAGGGACAGCATAAACAAAGTCATCAAGGCTGCCAGGACGGGTCGCCGTGTACCGAGACCGGCGTAATCCTCGATTTCCAGGCCCTTCCCCTCGAGTCGTTCGAGCGTTATGACCACACCCCAGGCGCCCAGATTCGCAATGGCATAGGCGATGAGATAGAACAAGGCGGCGCTCGTGGCCCGGGCAGCAACATCCTGGTGCGCGGCTGCCGGCAGCGCCATGAAGATGTAGCCCGCATGGGCGATGCTGGAGTATGCCAACATCCTTTTGATGTTCTTCTGCGCGACCGCCGCCACATTCCCCCAGATCATGGTCAGGGCGGCAATCCAGATTGTGAGAGGCCCCCAGACCGCCGCCGCTTCGGGGAACGCGGCGATGAATATCCTCAGCAACGCCGCAAACCCTGCCGCCTTGGCGCCCACGGACATAAACGATGTGACCGAAGAGGGTGCTCCCTCATACACATCGGGCGTCCACATGTGGAACGGCACCACAGCAACTTTGAACCCCAAGCCGATGAGGATCAAGCCGCCCCCAACAAAGAACAACGCGGATAACTCGGAGGCAGCCCGAAGATATTCGATGATCCCACCCAACTCGGTTGTCCCGGTCGCTCCAAACACCAGCGCGATGCCGTACACGACGAAACCCGAAGCAAAGGCTCCCAACAGAAAGTATTTCAGAGATGCTTCTTCCGATTTGGGCTCCGGGCGGGCAAATCCAGCCAGGACATACAGCGGGATGGATAAAAGCTCGAGGGACAGGAAAATCATCATCAGGTCGCCGGCCGAGGCCATCAACATCATGCCGCTGATGCTGAAGAGCAGCAGGACATAATACTCCCCACGTTCAATTCCCCTCCGACGGAGATAATCAAATGCCTGTGAGATGGCGAATAATCCAAGGGACAGGAATACGACCTGGAAGAAGGATGAAAAACCATCCTGTATCAACATCCCATTGAAGAGCATCGTTTCGATCTCGATACGGGCGATTGCCGCTCCCAGCGCGATCAGCAAACCCAGCGCGGCCAGCGCTGCGGTGATCCCTTTGCGATCTTGCGGGATGAAAAGATCGACGATCAGCAGTATACATGCCCAGGCGACCACGATGATGATTGGCAGTATCGCGAACAATTCTTGTACGATCATGAGCTATCTCATCACCATAGCAGCGGTTTGTAATCCTTCCACAAGCTTCTCCACCGATGGTCCTATCAAATTAAAGAATGGGGCCGGATAAAGACCAATCCAGAAGATGAGGACAATCAAGGGAACGATCGTGACGATCTCACGCCAATGGATGTCGCTCAAGACCTTGTTCTCTTCCTTATCCAGTTTGCCCAAAAAGAGTTTCTGGAACATCAGCAGGAGATAAATCGCGGCAAGGATGACGCCCGTCGTCGCGAAGATGGTATAAAGGCTCGACCCAAGCGCCTCGGACCCAAACGAACCCAGCAAGATGGTGAACTCACCTACGAATCCATTCAAGCCAGGCAGCCCCATCGACGAGAGCACGACGATGAGCGTGAAGGCGGCATAGATGGGCATAATCTTCCACAATCCGCCGAATGCGTCCATATCCCGCGTATGTCGGCGTTCGTAGATCATGCCGACGATGAGGAACAAGGCTCCGGTACTGATGCCGTGATTCACCATCTGAAGAATGCCGCCCTGGATCCCCTGTAGATTCAGCGCAAACAACCCGAGCACCACAAAGCCGAGATGGCTCACGGATGAGTAAGCCACAAGTTTCTTGGCATCCTTCTGGGCATAGGAAACCATCGCACCATAGATGATCCCGATGACGGCTAACAGCGCCAGCCACGGGGCCAGATCGATGGATGCTCTCGGGAATAGTTGAAGATTGAAACGGACAAACCCATAAGTGCCCATCTTCAACAGCACGCCCGCAAGGATGACCGAGCCAGCCGTGGGAGCCTCGACATGTGCGTCAGGCAACCACGAATGCAGCGGCCACATCGGCACTTTGATCGCAAACGCGGCCGCGAAGGCTAGAAACAGCCAGAATTGCAAGTCTGCCGGGATATTCGCATTTACGACCAGATCGGGCACCGAGAAGGTGTTGTACGCCAGACCGAGCCACAGGATAGCCAAAAGCATTAAGAGTGATCCCGCCATGGTATACAGGAAGAACTTAATCGCGGCGTAGATCCTGCGAGTCCCACCCCAGATCCCGATGAGGAAATACATGGGGATGAGGGTGAATTCCCAGAACACGTAGAAGAGGAAGAGATCCTGCGCGAGGAACACACCCACCATGCCGATTTCAAGCATCAGGAAGAAAATCATAAATTCCTTCACGCGCTCTTCGATGGCAGACCAGGTTGAGAGGATGGAGATGGGTGTAAGGAACGTCGTCAAGAGGACAAGGAGAATACTGAGACCATCCACGCCGAGAAAATACTCAACCTGCATCCCACCAATGTTGAACCAGGGGACCCGCACAACCATCTGCAGGTCTGGGTTGGATTGGTCAAACATAGACAGCATATAAAGAGAGATCCCAAATCCGATCAATGATGTGATCAGAGCCGCCCAGCGGATGGCGTTATGCCGTTTTCGCGGGATGATGGCAATCACCAGCACACCAATCAACGGTGCGAATGTTACCCAACTTAAGATCGAGATCGAAGCATTCATAGGCAGTTCCTCGGCCAACATTATCTAAAGATGAGATAGCTCAAAATCAGGAGTCCTCCAGCCAGGATCGCAAGAGCATAGTTGCGCACATAGCCCGTCTGCAGCACACGCAGCCTGGTGGAGGCTCCCTTGGTGACATCCGCGAGACCATTCGCAATACCATCGATGAAGCCTAAATCGAACGTCCAGGCCAGCCAATACGAGAGCGAGTGGTACGTCTTCGCAAGAACCGTATCGTGGAACCAATCGTGCCAGAAACGCCAATCCACAACATCGGCTAGAAATTGAGAAAGTTTCACATAAGGACCAATAAACAGGAACTGATAGAGCTCATCCACCCACCATTTGTTTTCCATCCCGGTATAGATCGGCCCTAAAATCCTGCGTAATGGGTCGGGCTCCCCCTTCTTCATCGGTTTCCGGCCATAAATCAGCCAGGCCAATACAACCGCGACGGTCGAAAAAATGACCGCCATACCTGCAACGCTGATGCTAAATTCAGTCACGTGCACGTACTCGAGTGTGTCATCGAGCCAGTCCGTCAATGGGTGCACTCCCGGTGCGTTGAGAGCGCCCGCGATCACGCTAAACAAACCCAGGATCAGCAAAGGGATCGTCATGACTGGAGGGTTTTCCTTTGCATGTGCCGCCGGCTCCGTCCTCGCTTTTCCAAAGAACACCATCAGCACCTGGCGCCCCATATAGAAAGTCGTCAAAAAAGCAGCGACGAGCAGAACAACAAAGAGCACGGTGTTTTCACCGCGGGCATCGGTGAGAATTTCGTCCTTCGAGAAGAACCCGGCCAGCGGTGGAAAACCCGACAATGCCAGTGCGCCTATGAGGTAGACCCAGAAGGTGATCTTCATACGAGAACGCAATCCACCCATGTTGCCCATATCCTGCGGGTCGAAGGGCTCCTCAATTTCAGCGCCCTCATGCTCGGCATCGTGATGCCCTTGTTCGATCCCCTGAATCACCGAACCGGAGGACAAGAAGAGCAGCGCTTTAAAGAAGGCATGCGTGATCAAATGGAAGATCGCAGCCACGTACGCGCCGAGACCGGCGGCCGCGACCATAAACCCCAGTTGGCTGATGGTGGAATAAGCCAGCACCCGTTTGATATCCGATTGGCCCACCGCAATGGTCGCAGCAAAGAAAGCTGTCGCCGCGCCAACAATCGCCACGATATTCGCTGACACCTCCGTCACACTGTAAAGGGGGCTGCTCCGGACGATCAAATACACTCCCGCCGTAACCATGGTCGCCGCATGGATGAGGGCAGAAACCGGGGTGGGACCCGCCATTGCATCTGGCAGCCAGACATAGAGAGGGAGCTGCGCCGATTTCCCAGCCACGCCAAGAAGCATGAACAGGGTGATCGCGGAGATGATGATCACATTCTCCTCTCCAAACTCATGCGCCCATTGAAACACGTCTTCAAAACGAAGGCTTCCCACCACCCAAAAGATAAGGAACATCGCGATGAGAAACCCGAAATCCCCGATCCGGTTGGTGATAAAGGCTTTCTTTCCAGCGAGAGCGTTGCCGATGCCGTCCTTCCCCTTTTCGAACCAGAATCCAATAAGCAGGTAGGAGCACAACCCGACGCCCTCCCACCCGACGAACATCATCAGGTAATTATCTGCTGTGACCAGGATCATCATCATGGCGACGAATAAATTGAAGTAAACGAAGAAGCGGGTGAAACGCGCCGGATCGCCTTGATGGCGAACATCCTCGTGCATGTACCCGGAAGCATAAATGTGGATGAGGGCGCTCACGCTCGTGATCATGAGCATCATGGCGACCGAGAGCGTATCAATTTGCATCGACCATGAAACACTAAAATCGCCGACCGTAATCCAATCGGCGATGGGCACGATTGCGCCTTCAGGAACAGGCTGACCAAGAAGCGCCAGCAACTGCAGCACGGCGATGACAAAAGCCAATATGATGGCGGAACTGGCAATGATGCTCACACCCTTCTCGCCGAGTTTCCGCCCGATCGTGAGATTGATCAGCACGCCAAGGAAGGGGAATACGATGATCAGCGGGGCAAGAGCAAAAAACCCCAGTCCCTGCGCGCCTTCAGTTAGGAACATCCACACCCTCCGCCGTGAGTTTAGCCACGCAAACTACTCACATCGTCCACATCGATGCTTTGTTTCGTCTTGAAGATGGTCACAATCAATGCCAACCCGACGGCAACTTCAGCAGCCGCGACCGCGATCACAAAAAACACAAACACATGTCCCTGAAGTCCTGCGCCAGAAGGTCCAAATGAGCGTGCAAATGCGATAAAAGCCACATTCGCCGAGTTCAACATCAGTTCGATGGACATAAAAACGACAATCGCATTGCGACGGATAAGTACACCCAGAACGCCCAGCGAGAACAAAATTCCGGAAAGCGCAAGGACATAATCGGTCGGCACATTCATCACGCGTTCTCCCTCCCCGTGTGGGTGAGCACGATCGCCCCCACCATCGCGACGAGCAGCAGCACGGAAGTCACCTCGAATGGGATCATGTATTTGCTGAAGAGAAGCCGACCTACCGATGCCGGACTTCCGAATCCTTCCGAAACTTGAGCAAGTGCTTGCTGCAAGCCCAGACTTCCCTGGATGAGCGCAGCGATAAAAATAATCAACAACGCCAGACTCATCAGGAGAGCTGCGGGAGCCTGCCACTTCAACCGGGAACTGGGTTCTTCTCGATCTTCCCCAAGAAGCATGATGACGAACAGGAAGAGGACCATGATGGCGCCCGCGTATACGGTGACCTGCACCATGGCGATAAATGCTGCGTTGAGAAGCAAGTATAAGGATGCAATTGTGACGAAATTTAATACCAGAAAAAGCGCCGAGTAGACCGCATTACGGCTGGCAAGCATGCTCACCGCCGTCGCGATGGCGATCACTGCTATTCCAAAAAATATGGCGAGATGTATCGTCATAATATTATCTCAAACCCTCACGACTTCCTGCCGCAGTCCCTGCGAGCAGGGGGTTTCACCTTGCATCCTCCATCTCAGGTATCGACCAAGGATAAGCGCCCTCGGGGACCACCTGTGGAGTCGGTTCGCCATCTTCAGGGACCGGGGCAATCAGGGTTTCCTTCGTGTAGATTGCAGATCGCCTGTCCGTGAATGATAGCTCATATTGATGTTCAAGCACGATAGCCTCGGTGGGACAAGCGTCCTCGCAATAGCCACAGTAGATGCAGCGCAGCATGTTGATTTCGTAAGTGCTGGCGTAGCGTTCCCCCGGCGAATAGCGCTCATGGTCCGTATTTTCGGAAGCCTCTACGAAAATTGCATCGGCAGGGCATGCTGCCGCACAGAGCGCACAACCAATGCATTTCTCCAAACCATTCTCATAACGCTTTAATTCATGCCGGCCCTTAAAGCGCTCGCGAACAGGGCGCTTCACCTCAGGATACTGATACGTGACTGGCTTTTCGAACAAGCTCTTGAAAGTCGTCCACAATCCGCGAAGGATCTCCAACGGATTCATGGCTAGCCTCCCACCCACACAACAATGACCGCCGTAATCACAACGTTGAGCAGCGCAATCGGAAGCATTATCTTCCAGCCAAAAGCCATCAGTCGATCGTAACGAAAACGCGGCAGCGTCGCTCGAAACCAGATCATAATGAACAACACAGCGAGTGTCTTAATCGCCAGATAAATCGGACCAAGAAGCGGGAACTGATCCACCCCCGGCCCCCAGTAGCTGCCCAGAAACAACGTCGCTGCTATGAGACTCACTGCGATCATCTTCCCATACTCGGCCATGAAGAAAAGCGCGAATTTCATGCCGGAATATTCGACGTGGTAACCAGCTGTAAGTTCCTGCTCGGCTTCCGGCATGAAATTCGCGCTTTTCTTCATGGCC
>CAZMZL010000180.1:0-7093 GCA_964570595.1 uncultured Anaerolineaceae bacterium
AAGGGAGGATGACGACGCCCGCGAGCACAGTGCCTATCTTCAAGGTCAAATAGGTGATCCCGGTGCCGAGAAATTTCGCCGTGGCGGCCGCCATGTAGAATTGAAGCGCCTCGCGACCTGTATTTCGAGGGAAGAAAATTGAATTCTGACCGTTCAGAACATCAACCACATCGAGCAGCTTCTCTGCGTGGTCGCTCACCATTTCATTCGGCAATGTTTCGATCTGAGCGAACCTGAAATATAACGCCACCAGGAAGCCTAATAGGACGAGGAGACCCCACCATTCCACGCTGAAGTGCAGCGTTGGATCCCGTATCCAGGACTTTAGCTTCTTCCAAAGCTGAGGGTACCCCCCATCGCCCTCCCAGAGGGCAATCAACAATGAGAAAATCGAAGCCAACCAGAGCAGCACTGTGGGGGTATCAAATCGGTTGTTGCCCGCGGTGAGAAAAGTGAGGCCAGCAAAAACCGCTGAAGAGAGCAGATAGGGCCAGCGAATGCTCATCGCCTCTGCTCTTGTCGCCAATGTTTTTAATGGTTCCAGGTTAAAATCACCCACGACCAGCGACCAACCTGTGAGCAGCGCCGCTGCAATATAGAACCCCACGCTCAGGCCGACGGCATTCGATTTCCCCTCGAGCCCGAATTGAGCGAATAGGGCCAGCACAATGGCGATCGGCAGTCGAAATTTGGCCGGTGTGAAAGTGAAGGCGAGCTTCTGAGGAGCCGATTCTTCGATATCAGGAACTCGCTCAATGTCCGAGAGAACCTGTATCTCATCCTCTTCAGGGATTGGGATCGGTCGCCCGCGCATCAAGGACGTGAACCAGTCCCACACGGTGAGCGCTCCCTCATCTCCGTGATATCCGTTTTTATTGTCCTTCAGAGGTTCGGCAGGGTCGCTCATCTTTTTATCACCCTATAGTAGCTGTAAGTCCCATTCTCGATTGGGACAGCATCATGGTACTTGCGGATAAGCCGGTCCGTCAACCAGAGATTCCAACGGGATCGTGAGATGATCCATTTCCCTGATATCACGTGCGGGATCAAGCAAGGGGCGCCGAAATAATGCCCCCATTCAAGGGTGCGCAATGCGGCTGGCGAGAAATATCTAAATGTCCGCAGGATCTCAAATCCGGCTGCAGAAAGCCGATCAGCCCACGCTTGTTCATACTCGATCGTCACCGTTCTTGACATCACCATAAACCAATCCGCATATGCGTCTCCCAATCTTGAGAGACCCAATCTGCTGAGCCCACGCGGCACACTTAATTCCGAGCGATACCCTGGATTTGGAACGGTGAACACAAAGTGCGCGCCGGGCCGCAACACCCTCCCAACTTCATTCAAGACGGCATTCAAGTGAGGGATATGTTCCAGGACCGAGTTGCTGATCGCCGATGCCAGCGTGTTGTCGCCAAAGGGCAAGCTTGCGCCATCGGACTGTACAAGCGTCCGGTACCGCCCCCGACGCTGAGCCTCACGCATGAATTTAAGATCCAGGTCGACGCCGATGTCAATCAAACCATCGAAGGTGATCTGAGCGAAATGTCCATCTCCGCATCCCACGTCCAATATGGGACGTGCGAATTGGATCTCCTGGTAGAAGGTCGATTCAACCGATCTGAGCAGAGCCCTGAAGTAGGGTAGATCTCGCAGATGCAGCCAAAAATAATCCTTCTTCACGTGGTCTACTTTCCTCGATTCGCACACAATAATTCTTCATAGAGATGCTCGTACTCTCCTGCCACCGTCTCGGTTGAGTAATGCGCGCTGATTTGTTCCAGTGGACGATTATATCGATCAGGATCGTCGAGGATCTTTAGAATATTCTGGGCCAATCTCACAGCATCACCGGGAGGCGAACATAAACCCATCCCGGTCACCTGGGTCGGTCGGCGCACACCCGGAATGTCGCTGGCGACCACGGGTGTGCCGCAAAACATGGATTCAACCTGGACCATGCCGAAACTTTCTGTGCTGTTCAGGCTCGGAAGTACGGTCACATCGCAAATAGAATAGAAGGCCGCCAGTTCATCTGCCGTAAGGACACCGAGGAAAGTCCAATGTGGGCCCAATGATGTGATCACAGGTGCAAGCCGTTCCCGGTACGCACCCTCACCTATCACGTCCTCAACCTGTCCCATGTACAAGACGCGGGCATTTGGATAACTCTCTAGAATCCGCGGCATGGCACCCGCTAAATATTCTGCGCCTTTCTCCGTTGCCAGGCGCGCCGCCATCCCGATGAGGGGTCGATCATCCCCAATCTTGAAGCGAGACCTCAGTTTCCCGATCGCTTCCGCTGTAACCTCAGGTACCTCGATTGGCGGAGGGATCACGCGTAATTTATCGATATTCTCGCTCAGGATCGCTGAGTGTTCTGCGTAGTCGCGTGAGTTCGCCACGATGACATTGGCGGAACGGACAGAAATCCGGTTAGCCACATTAGAGAGAGTATTCGCGATCCGATTGGTGATCGACGTAGGGAGCCTCAAATCACAATGATAGGTCAATACGATCGGCTTCCCCAACAATTTGGTGCTTATGCTGAAGGGTGCCGCGTCGAGTTGAGGGATATGCAGGTGAACCAGGTCATGAGACTTCGCCAATTTTATCGCCCAGTATGGGAACGAAGGCATGATGGGTCCTTTACTCACCGTCCACGCGACCTTCATCCTGAAAACTTCGACTCCATCAACCTGCTCTCGTGTGGGGAGGGATTTGTCATATTGTGAAGTGAGAACACTCACCTGATGCCCTCGAGCCACCATGGCGCGTGCCAGCCTCTCCGTGTAGACGGTCAGACCTGAGTAATGGGGTCGGTAATAATACAGACTGTTAAGAATCTTCATCTATTCAAGATGCCTGGTGGAAGGGTTTGCCATCCACTGCTGGATGTCGCGATAGATGCCTGCGAGTGTCTGGGTTTCCGTCGAAAGCGCGATCGCACCGAACGCTGTGGTCATTACATAAACCATGCCATGCAGAAGCAGGGTCGCAGCAAGCGCTTCCCCCCCCGAGACACCAAAAACGGTCAACGCCAGAACACCCGCAGCTTCGAAAACGCCGATGTAACCCGGGACGCTGGGTATCGCCGATCCCAGCAATGTGACCGGGAGCATGAAGAAAGCCCAGGACAGCTCAGGCTCGGGAGTCACCGCCCTGAGCGCCAGCCAATATACCCAGCCAGCCAGGAACCAGCTCAACGCAAGCCATCCAAAACTAATCAAGAAGGAACGCGGTTTCTCCAGAGCACTTAATCCCTCTCGAAAACGCTCCCAATATGGCCCCCAACGGCTCATCCCCCCAGGAAGTCTCTTGAGAACGGTGTCAATCCAGGCGGGACGTTTGACTGCAATCCCCAGGAATACGAGGATCAACGCCAAGAATCCCCCTATCAATACGAAGCTGGTCACACCTTTATCGATCCCAGCAGCGAGAGGCAGCAAACCGATGAGCAGCGCCAGCGCAATGAAGAGATCGTAGCTCCGCTCTACGAAGATCGTCGATAACGCCCGGAGGATCGACATTCCCTCCTGGCTGCCCATGATCACAGCTCTACCTACTTCGCCCAACCTCCAGGGAAGGATATTATTAAGCAGATAGCCTTCGTTCAACACAGCTACCACACGTCCATAGCTGACGGATCGTTCCAGGAGCGTATGCCAGCACGCTGCTCGAGTGAACATGGAGATGATAAAGACCACAGCAGCAATCAGAAGAAACTGGGGTTCGATATCCCTCAACGCCGATTGCAATTCGTCCCATCCAGACCACCTAAACACAGAGTAGAGCGCGATCCCGCTCAGCAAGATCCCGATGAAAAATACGATTATGGTCCGGTTTCGTCGATTCATAGTGGTCAGCCGGCGATTATACCCCGACAGGCAAAATCAAACATGCATCTGACGACAAAATGAGCTAGGGGCACGACGGATAATCGGACCGAGAATGGCAGGCACAATGATGCTGTCTCAGAGGTCGACCCCCCTCAGGAGAAGGGGACCCTTTGTGGATGTGGGCCTTCGTGCCCGCCGTCTTGTGCCTCATGATCAGGCCCCCCAGGAAGGGCGGCCCCTCCGAAGAAACTTAACCCGTCGCAGGTGTGAGCCTTTGTGCCCATTTCCTTCTCGTCTTAACCCTTGCCTTCGTGTCATTTCGAGCGCAGCAAATAATCCTCCGTCACGACCGAGTCGTCGTGCCGATCCCTGGGTTCAAAACCCTTCTAGCCTCCTGTAAAACGCACGCGCTTATCCGTGCACGCGCACTTTTACCAATCCATGGTTCTCCTCATTGGACCTGCCAGGGGATTTCTCACCTCCGGATGGTTCGAAATGACACAGGTTTGAGACCTTGAGTACGGGCGTTTTCACCCGGCACTCAGAACAGCTTCTACACGACAATCTCAAGAATCTCCATTCGTTCGTCATCAATCCCCTGTCGCCTTCTCCCTCCTTCTCGGAAATCCTGGAACGATCACATGCAGGGATGGCCCCGTTTATGACCTGTGGGAGGTGATGATTTTCGGGATCGAACAGGGGGAGGCGGGCTTGCCCTGCGACTGGAAGAAAGTTGTCTGACTCCATATATTTTAAGAGCATGACGATCGATGGTTCCGCCAGAGATTCTTGCGACATCAACCGGATTTAGGATGATTTGGTGCGGACAAGAGGCCATGCTTATTAATGGCTATACGAATGCACTTGGCCCCACCATCGTGAAGAACCGCGCAGACTGCAGAGACTCCTCCAGGGAACAAGCCATCCTTCCCCATCGGAAGTCTGCAGGAATGGCTGCTTTTACTCATTTAAACCGGCCTCTTCGGGAAATATTGGACCGATCAGATCCTCAATGGGTACGGATTCTCCTTCCCTCACGCACCATAAGAAAAATTCAACATTGCCCTTCGGTCCTTTCAACGCGGATCGAGCCAACCCGACATGATGAAGACCGATGCTGCTTGCGTATTCCGCAATCGAACGAATCACCTGACGATGGACCTCAGCATCCTTAACGACCCCACCTCGCTTGACGAGATCGCGACCAGCCTCAAATTGAGGCTTAATCAAACATATGATTTCTCCATCAGGCGTGAGCCAGTTCGAGATGGGTCCAAGGAGCAATTTGAGAGAGATGAACGAAGCGTCTACCGTGACGATTTCGACTCGTTCTGGCAATTCTTCAAGATATCGTGCATTGGTCCCTTCGAGGAGAATCACCCTGGAATCGTTGCGCAGCCGCCAGTGCACGATACCTTTGCCCACATCAATCGCGTAGACCTTCACGGCGTCATGCTGCAGCAGGCAATCCGTAAACCCCCCTGTCGAGGCGCCCACGTCTGCGCAAATCTTCCCTGCTGCATCAACACCCAGATCAGCAAGCGCGCCGGCGAGTTTCTCGCCCCCCCGGGATACATAGCGAGGACCGGCGACAACCACGATGTCCGCGTTCGGTTGAATCATCTGAGAGGCCTTGTGGATCAACTGACCATCCACGCGTACTTCACCAGCCATGATGAGTCGTTGGGCTTTATTTCTGCTCTCCACCAGCCCGTTCTCGACGAGCAGTAGATCGATCCTCTTCTTCGAGCTCATAACGAAATTCTACACGAAAGGGTCCGATCATACATTGCAACAGTGAGGGATAGGCAGCGCCGCCCCTTGCTTGGATGAAATCTTCCTGCTATGATGCGCGCATGATCATGTTGCTCCTGAAATCCATGCGGCCAAAACAATGGATTAAGAATCTTTTAATCTACTCCGCACTTGTATTCGATCAGCAGTTATTTCAGATTGAGCCGTTCCTTCGAACGACTGCGGGGTTCATCTCATTCTGCCTCGGTGCGAGTGCGATTTACCTGGCGAACGATCTTGTCGACCTTGAACATGACAGGCTCCACCCGATCAAGAAGAACCGTCCGCTGGCATCCGGCCGGCTTGATCCCCAGATCGCAAAAGTATCCATCGTACTTCTTCTCATCATCTCAATTTCGCTCGGATTTTCGTTGAGCCTGGGATTTGGCGCCGTCCTCCTCACCTACCTCCTGCTCACGCTTCTGTATTCATTCAAATTGAAACATATCCCCATCATCGATGTTCTCGTACTGGCAACCGGCTATGTCCTGCGCGTAACCGCCGGCGTGACGCTCATCACGGTCGCACGATTCTCCCCATGGATGTACATGTGCGTAACCCTCTTGGCGTTATTCATGGGATTGGGGAAACGCCGAGCCGAGATGGTCCTTATGGCGCAGAGCGCCCACTCTTCCAGACGTGTCCTGGATGGCTATACCATTCCCTTCATCGATCAACTCATCGCCATCGTCTCGAGCACCACAATCATCGCTTATGCTTTGTACACCTTCAGCGCGGAAAATTTACCGGATAATCACTTGATGATGCTCACCATTCCTTTCGTCATCTATGGCATTTTTCGGTATCTTTACCTCATTCATGTGGAAAATAAAGGCGGCGCCCCGGAAGAACTCGTGCTCACGGATAAGCCGCTCATGGCGACGGGCATTCTCTGGGGGCTCATCGTCATCGTCATCCTCTATTTCCCGATATGATCGAAGAGAGTGCTCCCGGAAAAGTTATTCTGTTCGGTGAGCATGCGGTTGTTTACGGGATGCCTGCGATCGCAGCCCCGCTCGAGAACCTGCGCACCATCGCTGCGTTCTCACCCTTCCCGGGTGGCGCTCAGAGCGATGTATGGATCAAAGCCCCCGACATTGGATGCTCGCAATGGCTACACGAAGCATGCGGGGATGACCCACTCCCCCGGATCATCCGGGGTTTTCTGACAAGCCTGGGGATCGATAAGTTTGACCCCCTTCTTCTTGAGATCAATTCTACGATACCTCCATCGGCTGGGCTGGGATCTGGCGCCGCCGCATCCACCGCCGTATTGCGCGCGCTCCTGCGATACTTCCAACTGCCCACCTCCCCATCTGAAATGTCTGACCTCATCTTTGCAGCCGAAAAAATCTATCATGGCACGCCCTCCGGCATCGATCATACCGTCGTGATCCATGACCGCGTGATTTACTTCATCCGGGATCAAGAACCCGAATTCCTGAACCTCACCTCCC
>CAZMZL010000181.1:0-615 GCA_964570595.1 uncultured Anaerolineaceae bacterium
TCGGATCCCGGTCCGCTGCCGTTGGGCAGGGCACCCAGAGCACCGGCGACCAGCGCCAGCGCCCCCGTCCAGGCAGCCGCGCGCGACGGCGCGCGGCCGCCCCTCACTCTCCCCCGCGTACGCATCGGCTTCCCCATCGGCTTCCCCATCGTCACGATGTCCGGGATCACACCCTGGGTCTCGAATCCCCAGAAATGCGTCCCCACCCTCCCAAAACCGACCTGGACCTCGTCCGCAATGCACACCCCGCCCGCTGCCCTCACATGCTTGAAGGCGGCTTCAAGGTAGCCATCCGGCGGTACGATTTGTCCGGCGACGCCCATGAGGGGTTCGACGATAAGGGCACAGAGGGGCCGGTTCTCTCTCTGCAATTGTTGAACCGCGCTCTGGGTGAATTCCGCATACTTTTCGCCGGCTTTCTCATCGTCTCGCCGAACAGGCCCTCGATACACATCCGGGGTTGGGATGATGTGGACATGCGCCGAAGCCCCTGCTCCTCCAGGCCCATTGAATTTATAGGGGCTGATCTCGATCGTGGATGAGAGATTGCCGTGATAGGCGCCCGCGACCACGATCATCTCCTTCGCCCGAGTATGTGCACGTGCGAGACGCAGG
>CAZMZL010000181.1:625-7080 GCA_964570595.1 uncultured Anaerolineaceae bacterium
ATCATTGGCTTCGCTGCCTGAGTTTACGAAGAAGCACACGCTCAACGGATCGGGGAGCTTCTCCGTGATTCGAGCCGCATAGCGGACGATGTTGTCATGCAGGTAACGCGTATTTGTATTGAGTATTCCCATCTGTTTGGATGCGGCCTCGCACACTTTCGGATGGGCGTGACCCACATGGGCGACGTTGTTCACACAGTCCAGATAGCGTCTTCCACCGTCGTCGAAGAGGTACTGTCCTGCGCCCCTTTCAATTTTCAGCGGACGCTGATAGGCGAGGCTGAGCGATTTGCTGATGTGCGCATCGCGCAGCTCCTGAGTCTGGATCATCGTGGGCGATCCCACCCGCAGAATGCCCTCCGGGAGCCCAAGAATTAGATTCGGGTCTGGGCAGATGGCGCGCCAGACCGCCGAATCGCTCGGGCGGACAACGCCCGGAAAAGACCCTTCGTACCCAAGGAGATCTACAATCACCTGGAAGTGAAGATGGGGCGGCCAGCCGCCATTCCATGGAGGTGTTCCGATTTTGCCGACTTCATCGCCTGGACCTACATGATCGCCGACACGAAGGGCTTCGATCGAATCCTCATCCAGATGCCCGAAGAGCGTGAAGAACATTCCCTCCTCCCCCTCCATGTCATGTTCCAGCAGGATGGTCGGTCCATAATCGTGGGGTTCATCATGATTTGCGAGGCTGTTGACCGTACCCTCGAAAGGAGAAAAGACCCGTGTTCCGGGGGCTGCATAGATGTCGACACCGATGTGCAGCGTGCGCCACTCGGGTCCTTCGTTCCCTTCAACAAGGTAATCACGCTCCGTGTACATCCCCCGGATCTCATCATACCGTCCCAGAGCCACATCCACCCCGGCAGCTCTCATGCGATCCAATAAATATCTGGATTGAGCTTGGGGGTCGTTGACCACGTCCCGGGTCCCCAGATCGAGGCCGCCGACGCCGAGATCGAAGACGAGAACCGGACCAGACACGAGATCAAAAGGCACGATCTGCGCAGCCTTCTCCGCGTGGTCCTCCAGCCACTTTACGACCCGTTCACCCTCAGGGAATGGGGGCCTCCCGGCCGCATCCCTGAATCTGGCCCGGGCCAATGATCCTGAAATCTCGTTCAAGATCTCAAGCGCATGCCATGCGGGTCGTTCGCTGATGGTCAGGTAAGGATTATCCGGATTAAGCTGCTTCTGTCGGGCGGCAATGGCCACGCTCATGCACAAACGCATGACCGTGAATTCGAAAAACGAGTCAATTTCTACATCGGTAAGCGGAAAGGCTTGATGGTATCCCCGTAGAACGCTCGCGGCAGCATCGAGAGGTTCGGGCTTATCAAGCAAAGCATAGGCTGCACAAATGGCGGCTTCGCTCAGGGTGAAGGATTGCACCATATCGCCGAAATCGACGATGCCAAAGCTGAGCCCACCCCGAAGATCTACTTGTCTCACAATCACATTGTGATCGTTGGCATCGTTATGCACGATGCTGGTGCGCAAATCCGGCATCATCGGGACCACATGAGTTTTCCAGCGGGCCAGCCATGATTTGAGGAGTGTACGCTCATGGGAATCGAGGTATTCAAGGCCGGATTCGATCACATCCTCTGCTTTCCTGAAGTCCCATTGGATGTCTCGTTTCGCGAACGGGTGGCTGAAATCCTGCAATACGCGGCTCATCTCCCCGAGGAAGCGACCCAACCCCTCAAGGAGGTTCCGTGTGTGGGGTCGGAAGGATGCCAGAGGATCACCGGGCAAGTACGTCAGCATCCGGATCGAGTGCACCTGACCCTTCTCGGATGGAGCAGCAAAGATCAAGTTTCCAGATTTTGTTGGGATGACCTCAGGAAATGATCCGGCGATGTCCCTGGATTGAAGATGTGCCATGGCGCTGTTCTGAAGATCGACGATGGTCACTTGTTCGCTTGCGTTCGCGATCTTGAGCACGAAAGATTCACCATCTGTCGATTGAATCAGGAAATTCTGGTCACGTTCTGAAGGGAGCAGCTTTACAGCGCCGCGAACGTCGTAGTGTTCCATTGCGAGACGCCCGGCTTGCTGTTCGCTAAAATCCGGCACACCCATCTGGCTGATCGACATTCAACCTCTCCCAGGATTATTCGCATCGACACGTACTTGGTTGGCGCTCATTTTCGCGTGGATTTGGTCAGAGACCAAGCCTGAAAGATGTCTCGGAGATGAATGGATCAGAGATGATCGAAACTCGGAGACCTATTCCGATCCTTTTCGTAAACCCCAGATTTATGAGCAAGGGAACGAGATCTGATAAGTGCGAAGGTCATCAACTCCCGCTTATTCCTGATCCTTGCAACAAGGTGCTCAGGAAATTCTTGTACATTCAAGTCCACTTCGTCGGTCAAGCCAGGGACCACGACGGACACTTTTTGATGAGGAAAGGGACGCTGATCAGCGGAATGCCTCGCCTGCCATCATGGATTCAGGGCGCGAAAACATCCGTTGCGCAAGATTTCTCGGATGTTGCGTGGCCACCAACATCGAACATGATCTGGCGACGCAGGTGTTGACCCGCGCTCGTGTGTTATTACGGGGCAGGATACAGGGACAAGGTTCATCTGGTTGAGGTGTACTTACGGTGACGGAAAGAATTCAACCGGGACGCGGATCAGGTCCCGATCCAGGCTGGCATGACCATAATTGTTGCGTGTGTAGTACAGATAGGCAGTTTTGTCCGTCGTCTCGAAATTGCGCGACGCGCTCTCAGGATCGAGCAAACTGGGATAAAGGTGCGAGAGGTCCGAGCCGGGGTATTCGACCGTCCACGGCAGTTCGATTTCCACCAGCAGTGTCCTGCCCGTCCAGTTGACCAGATCATCCGAGAAAGAATAGTAGAACCCCCACACCTCCCGGTTATCCAGCCAATCTGCGCTGATTCCGACCAGCACATAGCGATTCAGGTATGTGTTGTAGGTGATGCTTTCATTCATCGATGCGCCGATACTGTCCTGATCGATGGGTGGACAAATGTGCTCCCGGGGATTATCGATCTCATCCCGATACGGATCGACAAATCGACCTTCAAATGCCGCTCCATCCCAAAAGCGCCATGCATCCGGCTGGCCGAGATCATCCGTCCGCATAAGGCAGACCCATTGTTTCTGGGTTCCAAATTCGCTGACATTGAAAAAGCTGTAGTAATAATCGTCAGGTCCCTTGATGATATTGCTCGGACCTCGAAAGCCCTCCGGTCCGGCCCCGGCCTCATACGGATAGGGAAATCTTGCGACCAGATGTGAAGGGGGCTGCAGCGCCTCGGTATACATCGCTCCACCATCGGTGGAAATCGCCAACGTGATCGAATTATCCCAGCACGGGAAGTAATCATTCTGCGGGCACTGGCCGGGATGCGTGTGCCCGTGATATTCATTGTGAACCAATGCGTAGATCGTCTGTCCATCTTCGGTATAAGGCGCCGCGATCCATTCCGCGTCAACGTACATAGACGGGTCGGGATCATTCCTGGAGGACATGATCGAGTCGCAATCGATGGTGAGATTATTCAGGTCCGGCCCAAGCATGCGGTAATTGTTGTCGCTGCTGATGATCACCTGGACCTGATCATCGAAGTCTCGAAATGCCCGCAAAGGCAGATCGGGAATATTGTAGCGGGCGCAGCGGTCGCTCGTCCAATCAAAAACAACTTCCTCATCACCGACAATCTTGAGCACTGGATTCGGGAATGGGTTGGGGGTCGGTGTGGCTGTCGCGGGAGACGAGGTCGACGTGAACGCGACGGGAGGCGAGGTTTGCGTAAACGCGACGGGAGGGGATGTTGGCGGGATGGGTGTTTCGGCTGGTGAAGAAGGAAAGTTGCAAGCGGATAAAAGGATAACCACTACGATGATGACAAAAACAGTACGGCTCATGCTCTCTCCTTATTCGTGATGGGGATATGCTAACATTTACAAGCCGTCTGTGCGAATTCGAAAGCCGAAGGCATTCGGGGGGGGCACAAACCTTCGTCGTGGGTCACGCCGGAAAACTCCGTACTTACAGGAGAGTCGCTTCGCCATTCTCTCAAGCTATCGAACGCGCTTGAAATTGCCAAGCCCGGCCTTTTCTCCATATCCTTTTCTGGAAACCTTACGCTCTTCACTTCCCCAGGTTCGTGCCGCCAGCCTCCTGGTGGCTCACTCTGGACACAGGCAGGTTGCCTCGGCGGCGCCAAGAAAATATGTGCCGCCGGCCTCCTCGCAAGCCGCTCGATCCAGCGTGCTCGTACAAACAGGTTCGACCGGTTCTACGGGTAAGGGCGGTCCGACAATGATCGCTGCGTTGTCGCCGCCAATCAGTTCAACCGTACTTAAGGAGATCCAGCATCGGACCACAATATCATTGATCGTCTTTTCGACTTTGGCCCACGTGCGTTCCGGATTTACGCCGAGCAGGCTCAGTTCTGTCCCCGCCTCATAGGCGGTCACGTCGGCAAACACCGGATCGGGACCCTTGCGGCAGAACGCGTTCTGAGTGAGCAAGACGTGCGGATCGATATACATAATATCCGATTTTGCCACCCGGAACTGAACATACTTCACATCCTGATAGACGCCATTCTGAAGCAGAACAAACTTGAGCGTGAAGAGGCCCGGCGGTAATTCGTACAGGCGGAAACTATCCGCCGGGATGAAGTTTTTACGCTGACCGGGATTAACGCTGAAATCAAACTTGCCCACATTTTCCAGGACACTCAAGTTTTCATTCTGGAGCACGACATCGACGTGATAGGGGTAAGTCACCTTCGCGATGTTCTTCACCGCAAAGCCATATTCGACCTCATCGTTGTAATCCATCGCTTTAAACTGTGAGTCGAAGACCGGATCTGTAGGCAGGATGCCTCGCTGGTCCTCATGGTAGTAGCCTTGTTCATGCCCCATGGAACCATCCCACTGCCATTTTGTCGCCGGTTGCCCGCTATCCCCGGCGATCAGCACAACGGAACCCGGGGAACTTCCGTCCTTGTTGGGGAATAACCAGATCACGCCGCGTCTCGCCGCCGCCGGTCGCGGTTCGGCGTGAAATACCACCGTATCGATCACCTCGGTCTTCTCGGCAGTTAAGCTATCCATCACAGTCTGTCGGTAGTCCGCCCATGTTCCGGTATCGTTGAGCGACCCTGAACTCGGGTTATTAAAGTAGAATTCTGTGCCGTTGCTGCCCGTGATCGTGCGGCTGTGTGCGGCCAGGCTGGATCCCCAAGCCACGGGACGACGGGGCTCACTCACCCCCCAAACAAAAGATTCGACATAGGCCTGGTAGGCATCGAACAGTGCATTGGCAAAGGCATAATCCGTATAGAGTTCAACAGTCCAATTCTGAGGATTAATATTGACGTTAACAGAAGCCTTCCAGTTCCAGATGATGACCTCAACATTACCGTCCGAGAAGCTCTGTTTTACGTTGGATGGTACGTTGTACCCGCCGGCACCAAGCAGCCAGTGGAAGAAATAGCCTGAGTTGAACGGCTGGCCCGCCTTCCCGGCAAGGTACCAGTTACTCGACTCACCCCAGACCGCCCCGAAACCCCCGACTGGCCAGCTACCCTGGTAATAATTCACGATGTTGGTCATCGCTGTGGGACTGCACCAGGCCGGTGTTCGCTGTTGATAGGTAGGCACTGCCAGCGGGTCATAAATGCTGACCATCTCCATTAAGGCTGCATGGGCGATGAGTTTGTATACCTGGTACTTGCCCGGACCGACGTCCGGGAAGGTGGCCATATCCTCCTCGACATGTACGCCCACCACAGAGGGAGTCCCGCTGGTTGGTTCCGTCCAGGCAAGATACACATACGAAGATTTTACGGCAGCTTGTTTCCCACCAGAATTCAGCGGCACGGTCATGAGGATGGATCCGACCTGTTGCGCATCTCCAAGATCGACCATGTATTCCTGGCTGGCAGATGTAAAGGGGCTCCCTGATCCGAACGGGACGCCCTCCCCGATCTCTTCAATCACAACCTCGACATCTTCACTCAGCGCGCCTGCGTCAACCGTCAGCGCTGCCCCTCCCGGCTCATCGATCGTAAGCGGTTCTTGGGGGAATATCGGTGATGGTGTTACCGTCGGGATAGGTTCTTCTGGAGCTTCATTCTCCTCCACTGAACGGTCTTCTGTGAGCCGACAACTAAGTGTGACCACGAATAACGAAATAATCGCAAATAAGAACAAATATCTTCGACTGTTTTTCATGATGCCTCTCCTTGAAAAGGCTCGTACTTGCACGAGAAGAACCTCGTATTTGAAAGAACTATAGTTACGATCTGCAAGGGCCGCAAGTGAATACGATCATACGCGATTCTTCCTTTATCGTTCATCCAACGTGGACGCAAGATCACGGATCCTGCTCATCAGAGTAACTTTACAAACTGGAAATGAAAATGACAAGGCCAAGGGTGAATAGCATATGAATGGTCA
>CAZMZL010000182.1:0-7053 GCA_964570595.1 uncultured Anaerolineaceae bacterium
CATCACGGACGTATTCAGCTACTGTCACCTAAATGTTCCCCGATGGAACACCATATCTGTGTCCGGATATCACATGCGTGAGGCCGGAGCGACCGCGGTCCAGGAGATCGCGTTTACGATCGCAAACGCGATCGCTTACCTCGAAACGGCTCAAGGCGCCGGTCTCTCCGTCGACGAGGTCGCACCCCAGATGGCGTTCTTCTTCAACGCGCACAACGATTTCCTTGAAGAGATCGCCAAGTTCCGCGGGGCAAGAAGACTCTGGGCCCGAATCATACGAGAACGATTTCACGCAAAGGATCCTCGCTCCCTGCGGCTACGTTTCCACACCCAGACAGCCGGTTCAACCCTCACGGCCCAACAGCCCGAGAACAACGTCGTCCGAGTGACCCTTCAGGCGCTGGCGGCTGTGCTCGGAGGGACTCAATCCCTCCATACCAACAGCATGGATGAAGCTTTAGGGCTGCCGACAGAGCGTGCAGTCCACACCGCCTTGCGGACCCAGCAGATCCTTGCGCACGAATCGGGCGTCGCAAACACGATCGATCCACTGGCAGGGTCCTATGCCATCGAATCCCTGACCGATGAGATCGAGGCACTCGCCCAGGCATATCTCCAGAAGATCGACGAGATCGGGGGCGCGCTCGCGGCGACTGAGAGCGGCTACTTCCAACGCGAGATTCACGAGGCTGCATATCAAGCACAATTGCAAATTGAGTCGGAGGACAAAATCGTCGTAGGTGTTAATGCGTTCAAGACACCCAAACCTGAAAAACTGGAACGACTGAGCGTCGATGAATCGATCGAACGAGGCCAGCGCATGCAGCTTGAGCAGATCCGATCGGAACGCGATTCGGGACGAGTTGGGGCCATACTGGATCATATTTCTAAAGCCGCTGTCGGTGAAGAAAATCTCATGCCGATTTTCATCGAGGCGGTTGAAGCAGATGTTACCCTTGGTGAAATCTGCAATGTGCTGCGCGACGTATGGGGCGAGCATCGCCCACAGTTTACGATCTAGCTCTTGGCTCAGCTAAAATCGACGATTGGGAACCGATGCCGGACCTGAACTTTATTGAAATTTTGGGGCAGTCTGGTATGAAAACCCAATCTCGTCCAGCACAAGAATTAAAGAGGGCTTATGTTTTCAATCTTGAAGATTCATCATGTCGCCATCCTCGCGGATGATCTCGACGATGCATTATCATTTTGGCGCGATGCGCTCAAGCTGGATCTCGAGCATATCGAAGACGTATCCGAACAGGAATCGCTCGTCGCCTTCCTCCCGGTCGGCGGCTCCGAGATCGAGCTTGTGAAACCCACATCCTCAGACAGCGGCGTCGCCCGATATCTCGCCAAGCGCGGCCCGGGGATGCACCACATATGCCTGGAGGTCGATGATCTCGATGCCTGCCTGACACATCTTAAGAAGAACGATGTGCGTCTGATTAACGAGGAGCCCGTAACCGGTGCGGGAGGCAGCCGCGTCGCGTTCGTGCATCCCGAAACAGCCCGTGGCGTGCTCGTCGAGTTGGTTGAAGTTGGAGAGGGTGAGGGCTGAGTTTCCTCATACCAATCTTCGATATCAACGATCCTGCAGCCATCTTGATCCATCATGAATGTTTTTTCATTCCCACGCGGGAGCGTGGGAACGAGTGGTAAGAATACTTGTCTCTCGTGCCCATTCTCCTGCGTGGGCGCGCCAAGGCATCGCAAGTTGTCCCTGGTGCCCAGCCTCCTGCGTGGGCACGCCAAGTCATCGCAAATTGTCTCTCGTGCCCATGCTCCTGCGTGGGTACGAGGGGAAGTTCCTTTGAACTCTCTCAAGATCTACTGGATGTAGCTTCCGCTAATTGAATTAATCACACTCATCAAAGAATAATCCACATTCCCATCAAAACGGTTATCATAGTGCCCATGGATGAAAAAATCATGGCGATTGCGGGGTCTGCCAGGCGCCAACCTCGGATCCGAAACACATGGGTCGTTGGACTGATGATCCTGGGGATTGCTGTGCTTACAGCCTGTGGGAGCGATGGGGGGAGCTCCGAGACGAGCGATCCTTCTGCCCTGCCGACCCCCATCGTTCTTTCCACGCCGGCTCCGGACCCGGCGGCGGTCAGCGAACGGTTTTTCAGCTATTGGGAGGGGGGCGACTATGCAGGGATGTACGCGCTCCTCGACGCTCCCTCACGTGAGGCAATCTCAGAGGCGGATTTTATCGACCTGCTTGAAGATTTTCGATCGGGGACAGCATTAAGCGGCATCGATTACGACATCGCCTCCACCCAAATCCATGACCCGTACCGCGCCAGCATCGCACACAATGTCACCTTAAAGAGCGGCGCGGCCGGGGAGATCCAATATTTGACCAACATGGAATTGACTCGCGATGGTACCGATTGGCAGGTGAGCTGGGATAGTACGATCCTTCACCCCAAACTCACGGATGGCAATCGGATGAAGCTTCAGATCATCCTTCCTGAACGCGGGAGCATTTATGATCAGCACGGCGTCAGTATGGCCGCTCCCACCAAGGCGACTTCGTTATGGATTGTTCCCAATCAGATCGGAGACGAGGAAGCCGAGGACTTAATGCTTTCCAGGCTTCGGCAATTATTCGATGCAGCTTCGACGAATGATATCTTGTTCCGCTACGACAGTGTCCGCGGCACAGATTTCTATACCGCGTTGGGCGAAGTTTCCCAGGAAGAATACTTCAAATATAGCGGTGTGCTTGACGCCGTTGGAGGTGTGCAGGCGAGGACGTATGATTCGAGATTCTACTTTGGAGATGGCCTCGCACCTTTTGCGGGCAGCTACGCACCCCACGCCCTAGGGTATGTGAGCTGGATTCCAGAAGAAGACCTGGCGAGTTATCAGGAACGGGGCTACCTGCAGGACGAATTTGTGGGCCGGATGGGTCTGGAGAGAGTCTTCGATGCGGAACTGCGCGGCATTCCTGAGGGGACCATTTATCTCACGGACGCTGATGGGACGAATTTAGAAGTCATCGGACGCCGGGAGGCGCAAGCGCCCTACGATATCTACACGACCCTCGACGCCGATCTGCAGAAGATCGCACAAGAAGCCATCGAGAATTTCGTCGGCGCCGCAGTCGTCCTGGAAAGAGATACCGGAAAAGTACTTGCTCTGGCCTCGGCGCCCGGTTTTGACCCGAACTTATTCGACCCGGAGAACCCGCATGGAGCCTGGGGACTTGGAGAGTTGATTTCATCCCCCACAATCCCATACCTCAATCGTGCGACGTTGGGCGTTTATCCCGCCGGATCGGTATTTAAAATTATCACCATGGCTGCAGCACTTGAATCTGGCGAGTTTGAAGCCGACGAGATCTACGATTGTGGCCTGGAATTTTATGATTTACCCGGGGTCGTTCTCGACGATTGGCGCAAGGAAAAAGAATGGGACCCCGCCGGTGAGATCACGCTGCAAGAGGGATTGGAACTCTCGTGTAATCCCTGGTTCTACCATATCGGGTTCGAGCTATTCAAAAGGGGATATACAACTGCGATCCCCGATATGGCGAAAGCATTTGGACTCGGTCAGGAGACCGGAATCGAAATCGACGAAGAAGCCGGGTTGATACCGGATCCAGAAAATAAACCTGAGATTCTTGGGGAGGAGTGGAGCGAATATGACCAGGTGGGGTTGGCGATTGGCCAGAGCTACATGCAAGCCACGCCCCTCCAGGTCGCCCGCTATGTGGCGGCGATCGGCAACGGCGGCTCGCTGCTCCGCCCGCAAATTATCGAACGTATCGAGACCTCCGAGGGAGAGGTGATCCAGCAATTCGAACCTGATGTTCAAAGCCTGGTTCCCATAAGCGCTGAAAATCTACGTTCCATCCAGGAAGCCATGGTCAACGTGGTCGAAAACCCCAGGGCGACGGCCCAGCGCGAATTTCGCGGTCTCAATCTGAATGTGGCCGGTAAAACCGGGACGGCCACCAGCGGGGTTGGCACAGAGTCACACGCATGGTTTACGGCCTATACCTTCGAGGAGCGCGAAGATCTCCCCGACATCGCCGTGGCCGTCCTGCTAGAAAATCAGGGCGAGGGATCGGACTGGGCTGCGCCGGTGGTTCGCAGGATTATCGAAGGGTATTTCCGGGGAAGACCGATCCTGCGCTATCCATGGGAGGAGCAAATTCGCATTGACCGGGTCGAGAAGCCCGAGGAAGAGACAACCGAGGGAACTGCACCATAGATCCCTGAATGGTGCGTTCGCTTCGCACAACGATATAGTTCCTCAACGCTGTCCGATAAAATTTTCAGCTCTCCTTCAAAAACTGTGGAAGTATGACATCAATGCGCATGCGTTCCGTCCTGGAAGCTCATATTCGCTGGTTTCTACTTGCCCACGAGTCTGCGTACCCCGAAGCAAGCTGTGGACCTCTGCTTCCCCCAAAACCTGCTTCTGGAATCAAGGAGCTTGCTCCTTGGCATCATGATATGCTGCGCCTGGAGATTCGGCTCCTCGCGGAGGGAGAGGGCGAGGTTCCGCTTGGTCACCCATTAATTTTTGGGGAGAACCAAAATTCTACGTAACAGTTATGATCTTGCCCGCAGTGATCCGAACCAATTCATCCGGCGTGAGTTTGAAGATCGCACGCGGCGTTCCTGCGGCGGCCCAAATAAATTCGTACCTCATTAATTCTTCGTCGATAAAGGTTGATATCGATGACGGGTGACCCACGGGCGGGACGCCCCCAATCGCAAAGCCGGTCGTCTCACGGACAAAATCTGCGGACGCCAATCCAAGCGATTCGCCCAGCTCTTCGCTGACGCGCGCTTCATTCACCCGGTTGGATCCACTCGTGAGCACAAGCACCGCTTCGCCACTCTTACCTCCCTTGAAGACGAGAGACTTAACGATCTGACCGATCTCACATCCTGCCGCGGCCGCAGCTTCCTGCGCTGTGCGCGTGCTTCCAGGGAGCTCCATAACCCTGAGTGCGACACCTCTGGCTTCCAATGCCTCCTGAACCCTCTGCGCGCTGGCTGATAACCCCGACGGACCTTCTCCCACGGACATCCTCCCTTTGAAAAATAAAATAGATGGCTCCAGGTAAGATCGTATCTACTTCCCAATTTAAGAGCAAATCCCATCGGGGGATCCTACCGATGGGATTCGCGCTCAGCACCGACGTTGAGCATCAATAAAGATACCTATCGTATCCGGACCGGCTCAGACAGCACTTTCACCCCCTGCACGCGATCCGAAAGGCTTGTCGCCGAGATCGCCAACCCCGCGGTTAACCCAAGCCCAACGGCGATCAATATATTGCTGGAGAGGGCGATCGCGAATGGTGTCAGGATGAGGACCCTCATTGAGGTTTGTGCCTCGGAGATGTTGATCAGGTGTGGAACCAAAAGAGCCAGCATGATGCCAACGGGCACAAACAAGATATACCCGACGCTGACCAGGCCAACACCGAACTTCGTTTTATTTAAAGTTCTAATTCCTGCATAGAGCAGACCACTGAACACGCCCGCGAGGAATAAACCCACCACCTCCACTGCGAGTTCCCGCCCTGCAGGCAGGTAACCTAAATAGGCAGAAAAAAAACCTATTCCCAGAAAGACCCATGTCAATCCTGTAAAAACGATCGCGAGGATTTTGTTGCTGGACATTCGCATTCCCTCCTGATGGATGTGCCTGAGGGAAAATGGCACGCCATCCACTATTCACCTGAATTTATTCTGCCATAGCTCGTGGACCCATGGGGCAGTTTGCAAGGTCTCTGTAAGTCCGGGAGTGAGGTTCTGGAGACAAACGTCGAGAAACCTGCATGCTATAATTCGCTCACGGAGGTTCATCCCTATGTCGAAACCTGACCCCCCTGAAGATCTGCAGATTTCCCTATCGGAGTGGGAATCTACGACACTTCAAAAAAGCCTTTCCCGACGACCGGAACGTCTGGAGCGCTTCATGACGACATCCTCCGAACCCGTCAATCGCCTGTATACGCCCCTCGATATCTCCAATTTGGACTACGTCGATGAGCTTGGGATGCCTGGAGAATACCCCTACACCCGGGGTGTTCATCCCACGCTTTACAGAGGGAAGCTGTGGACCATGCGCATGTTCGCCGGATTTGGGACTGCCGAAGAGACGAACAAGAGATTCAAGTATCTGCTCGATCAGGGGCAGACGGGCCTTTCGGTCGCCTTCGATCTACCCACGCTGATGGGATATGACGCAGACGCCCCGGAAGCCCTAGGTGAATTTGGGAAGTGCGGCGTGGCGGTCTCCTCACTGAAGGACATGGAAGTCCTATTCGAGGGGATTGCTCTGGATAAAGTCTCGACCAGCATGACGATCAATTCTCCAGCCGCGGTGATCTGGGCGATGTACATCGCGGCTGCGGAAAAACAGGGCGTGGAGGGAGGCCTGCTGCGCGGGACGCTCCAGAACGACATTCTGAAGGAATACATCGCTCAAAAGGAATACATCTTCCCGCCCGAACCCTCGATGCGCCTTGTTGTAGATACCATCGAGTATGGGACAACAAGCCTGCCTTTGTGGAACACGATCTCCATCTCGGGCTACCACATCCGCGAGGCTGGATCTACGGCGGCTCAAGAACTCGCCTTCACACTGGCGGACGGCATGGAATACGTGCGTTGGGGGATCGAACGCGGATTGGACGTGGATAGTTTTGCACCACGGCTATCGTTCTTCTTCAACGCGCACAACGATTTCTTTGAAGAGATCGCGAAATATCGCGCTGCAAGGCGGATCTGGGCGCATGAGATGAGGCATACCTTCGGAGCTTCAAATCCTCGTTCATGGCTGCTTCGTTTTCACAGCCAGACCGCAGGCGTCAGCCTTACTGCGCAGCAGCCCGAAAACAACATCGTGCGGATTTCGCTCCAGGCGCTGGCCGCTGTCCTGGGGGGAACGCAGTCCCTGCACACCAATTCCATGGACGAGGCGCTCGCCCTCCCCTCGGAGCATGCCGCTACGATTGCATTGCGCACCCAGCAGATCCTGGCAGAGGAATCCGGGGTCGCGAACACCATCGAC
>CAZMZL010000183.1:0-7020 GCA_964570595.1 uncultured Anaerolineaceae bacterium
CAGCAACCCGGGCGGCGTCATAGAGCATCGCGGCTGCCTCCGGGCTCGATGGTTGGTTTTCAACAAAAGATAGATATGTCTCCACTGCACCTGCGTAATCGTCGAGATAAGCCCATTGGGTGATCGCTTTTTTATCCCAGGCACCTTCCCAGAAGCGGTCGCCGGGATGGGTTTCGATGAGCATGTCCCATTCCTCAATCGCACCTTCATAATCGCCCTGCACTCGCCGGGCAAGCGCCTTGTACTCATGGACGGTCCCTTCATGGTCTTCTGGAGCAAATCTCAGGTATCGATCGAAGGCCTCGAGCGCGACCCCATACTGACCGGCAAAGTAGTCGACGAGCCCTCGATCAAGTTCATCCACGGGAATGCCCGCCTCCACGAGTGCAACAAGGCTGGAGTAGGAATCATAGGAGAGTGGATAATTTTCAACAGCATCCAGATAGCGGACAGTTGCCTCATCGTTCCTGCCAAGCCATTCGTAAGCTTGCCCCATCAATAAATCCAACTGTGCTCGAAGATAGCCATTGTCGGTCGCCTCATATATCGAGGCGTATTCATCAAGCGCAGAGTTGTAATCACCCGAGGCCGCACGGGATCTTGCAATTTTTATACGTAAATAGATTGCCCCATCCGCAGTTGCATGCTCAAGCGCAGACAAATAGGCAGCGATGGCAGCCTCTGGATCTCCTGCGCTGCGGTAGGAATCACCCTGGAGTTCAAGCTCATAACCACCGAGTAATCCGGGCTTTTTGAGAGCATACTGTTCATATGCCCAGGCTGCTTCGATGTACCGCTCTTGTAGATCAAGGATTTCTCCCAGCAGGAAATATGCGCGCGCCGAGGCAGGATCAAGAGGATACTGATCGAGAAGTGCTGCCAATACATTCTCTGCATCGGAAATTCTATTGGCGCTGATGAGTGATTTGGCTAAACCCAGAGAAGCTTCGATTATTTCCGATGACTCAGAGGTCGATTCTTGAATACTCTGATATATGTCGATGGCCGAATCCCAGTCACCGATGAAATAGGCACGGTCAGCTTCATCGATCCGGGCAATGGGAATCGGCGTAGGTGTGGGAGCTGGAACCAGGGTTGGCGTTTTGGAGGGGGCGATGGTTGGTGTTTGTGTTGGAGGGATCTCGGGGATCGAGGAATCGCTACAGGCCGAGATGATCGCCATCATTCCCAAAAAAACAATCACGGATCGGGTTAAGGTTATCTGCACAGCGGAGATCATAATGGAGGTGCTTCTCATGGTCAATCTTGCACGATTTTATTGGACATGCTAGACTCCTGTTGTGCCTCCATCACGCTCTCCCAAGAGAGCGTATTTTTGTGTCGATCAGGAAAGGGACCTGTGTGATTTTTTTCTGCCCGTGATCATCTGCTCGAAGGTATCGTCCGTTGGAGACGGTTTTACACAGAAATAACCGAAATTGTGTGTCGATTGAGGGAATAACATTATGAAGATCGTATTGAGCGGATCAATCGCATTTGACTATCTCATGACTTTTCCGGGGTATTTTAAAGATCACATTCTGGCGGACAAGATCGAGAGTATTTCCCTCTCTTTCCTGGTTGATTCCCTTGTACGACAGCCGGGTGGAATCGCTGCCAATATCGCCTATACCCTTGCATTGCTGGGCGAACGACCCACAGTCATGGCCACCGTGGGTGAGGATTTTATCGAACATCGCGCCTGGCTGGAGGAACGCGGCGTCGACACGTCAGGAATAAGGGTCATCCCTGGCCTCTTCACCGCTTCGTTTTTTGTAAACACGGATCAGGCCAACGCCCAAATCGCCAGTTTCTACCCCGGAGCGATGTCGCGAGCGAGTGATCTCTCCTTTGCGGACCTGCCCAAAAAACCCCAACTTGCTGTAATTTCACCGAACGAACCCGGAGCTATGGTGAAATATGGGCGAGAGTGCGTAGAACTCGGAATCCCCTATCTGTATGATCCGAGCCAGCAAATCGTGCGGCTGGACGCCGAGCAGTTAAGGGAGGGAATCCGAAACTGCACGATGCTCTTCTGCAATGACTATGAGTTTGGACTCATCCAGGACAAGACCGGACTGTCCATCGCCGACATTCTCTCTAAGGCCGAATTTGTCCTCATCACCTACGGAGAGCATGGATCGAAACTCTACCTCGCAGAGGAGGAGCATCATGCCCCTGTGGTCCCTCCAGAAATAATTGCAGATCCGACCGGGGTTGGGGATGCATTTCGTGGCGGTTTTCTAAAGGGTTACCTCCACAATCTCAGCTTGCCGTTGTGCACCCAGATGGGCACACTGGCAGCGACATACTGTCTCGAATCGGAAGGTCCGCAAGGACATGATTTTACGCTCAATGAGTTCCTCGCTCGCTTTCGTTCGATTTTCCCCGATGATGCGGATTTGAGTAAGCTTGATTGACCTCTCCAGGTATGAAGAAAGATCTGCGCCGGCTGCTCGAGCGTGACCGAATCTGGAACGCATATGCGATCGCGGATTTGGATCCGGTTCATGATGAGTTTACGGACTGGTTTCTATACAAAGATTCGCTCGTCCTGCGCTATCGGGGGCTCGAACCAGACCTCATCTTCGCATCCGGGAATCCCGGGGCAATCAAGACACTATTTGCTGAGCTGCCGCCAGGTGATTACCAGTATGCTCTGAAAGAAGAAGTCCTTCATGCCGTTCTCCCGTTGTTCTCGTTTCTTCGGAGCACGCCCATGTGGCGGATGGCGCTTAAGCACGATCCCCCGGCTCTGATCATGCCACAGAATGCGCGAACGCTCTCGATAGAAGATCTGTCTAACATTAAGGGACTGATGGCTGGTCATGAAGATCGACCGGATTCCTTCATGCCGGGCCAGCTCGAGTCTGGACTTTTTTTTGGTGTATTCGAAAAGGAGGATCTCGTTGCGATGGCTGGCGTCCATGTCTTCTCCGAAATCTCAGACGTGGCGGCGGTTGGGAACGTTTTTACGCATCCTGATTACCGCGGGAAGGGTCTTGGCACATTGGCATCTGCAGCGGTCACAAACAATCTCATGATGCGCGGATTCGGGACGATCGTGCTTAATGTGTCCAAAGAGAATGAGCCGGCCATTCGCTCGTACTTAAAGATTGGATTCGAGCCCTGTTGTCACTATCTGGAGGGAACAGGTTGTATCGGATGATCGTCAACAAGGTCATACGATGCGGACGGACAGTTTACCTCACATATTGAGGGCGCAGCTCGTGACGAGATGGGGAGGTATCGTGGTATCCTTGTCGCTGGCATGTCCTGCCAAAATTACCAAACATAAATGGAGAAGAAAATGAGTGTTGAATATGATGTTAAGGATACCGGTCTAGCTGAAGGTGGAAGACGCAAAATACAGTGGGCTGAGAATGAGATGCCCGTGCTTTCACAGATCCAGGCTCGCTTCGCGAAGGAACAACCTCTCAAGGGAACGAAGATCGCGGCATGTTTGCATGTCACGACGGAGACGGCGAACCTGATGAAGACCCTCCAGGTCGGAGGAGCGGAGGTTGTTCTCTGCGCCTCCAACCCACTTTCAACACAAGATGATGCAGCCGCTTCCCTCGTGATGCACGATGAAATATCCGTATATGCCATTAAGGGCGAAGACAACGAGACGTACTACAAACATATCAACGCAGCGTTGGATGTTTCACCCACCTTCACGATGGATGATGGAGCTGACCTTGTGAGTACCCTCCACAAAGATCGGCGCGAACTCCTTGGAGAGGTCCAGGGCGGTACGGAGGAGACGACGACGGGCGTGATCCGGCTGCGAGCTATGGCTGCCGATGGCGCGCTGTCCTACCCCGTCATCGCAGTGAACGATGCGATGACGAAACACTTCTTCGACAATCGATACGGTACCGGCCAATCGACGCTCGATGGAATCGTGCGAGCGACCAATATTCTGCTGGCTGGAAAGACTTTTGTCGTCGCAGGGTACGGCTGGTGTGGGCGTGGCCTGGCGATGCGAGCACGCGGTATGGGAGCGAATGTCGTCGTGACGGAAATTGAACCTCTCGCAGCGCTCGAAGCGGTCATGGACGGATATCGTGTGATGCCCATGAATGAAGCAGCCGAAATTGGCGACATTTTTTGCACCCTCACCGGTGATATCAACGTGATCGACAAGCATCATTTCGAGCTGATGAAGGATGGCGCCATCGTTTCAAACTCCGGCCATTTCAACGTCGAAATCAATATCCCCGCACTTGAAGCTATGGCGGAGGAGAAACGTAAACCGCGCGAATTTGTGGATCAATTCATCTTAAAAGATGGCCGACGCATCAATCTGTTGGGGGAAGGACGCCTTATCAACCTGGCGGCAGCGGAGGGGCATCCGGCGAGCGTGATGGATATGTCCTTCGCCAACCAGGCTCTATCCCTCGAATATTTGATGCAACAAGGAAAGGGCATGGAGAATCGAGTGTACACAATCCCTGAAGATGTGGATCGCGAGATTGCCCGATTGAAACTTGAAGGGATGAATATCCAAATCGACGTGCTCACCGAAGAGCAGAAGAAGTATCTCTCATCCTGGGAAGAAGGAACTTAAACAATTCGTTCTACTTTCAAGGTGAAAACAAAAACGGATTGTTCCTATAAGTGGGGAGAAATCAATCAATCCTCTACCGTGTCCGTGGTCTCGAATCCACATCAATCTACCCTCACCCCAACCCCTCTCCCTGAAAAGGAGAGGGGCTTTTGTGATCCGTCCCACAATGGAGTTCATCCCGCGTAACCTGGTTGGTCGTGAGAATTCATTTTAATGATATCGAGACGCGGTCGTCTCTCAACGTTTATCGCCGACGTGAGAAGATGCTCGACATAACCGAATAATTCTGCCCTCTCGCTCACCTTAAAGGTTTTTTACTTCATCGACCCTGGAAACAGCCTCTTTTTACAGGGCATGCACTTCTCCCCGGCTGGAGGTCAGATGACGAAGATACGTTGTTGTAGTAATTCAGAGATTGGGGTTACGCCTTGGATTGGATGGAATCCAACGGAGGTTGAACCAGACGTGAGTGGATGATCCTTACGAAAGCCTCTTCATGCCTCCGAGTCAGCAGGCTTGTAAGCATGGCTCAATTAAAATCCATTATGGTGTGGCTGTCTGCGTAGTGGTTGGAGTTCTCGTCGGGGTAGGGATGACGACGAGCATGTAAACTTCGTCCCCAAATGCTTCACCATCGGGGTTCTGCGCCTGCCAGCGGCTTATGTAATCCCCCGGGGATGAGGGAGCAACGAGGACGACCCTCCAAACTGCATCGGCGCCTGAACGGGCGGGATAGAGCGCAATTTCACGAGGACCAGCGAAAGGGTCCCTGCCCACATGGACGAGCACATAGCCGGGACCCCAATCACACGTCCCAGAGTTCTGGACAGACCAGCGTTTCTCAAGCTCCATGCCCGGTTCAATCAGACTTCCATCAGGATAGGTTAGATCCTCCAGAAATCTGGCCCCATCGGCACATGGTACAGGATAAGGTGATGATGCTGCCAGAGGCGCTGATGTAAAAGTGGGTCGAGGCGTGATCGTCACCTCGGGAACGGATGTCTGTTCGACGGGCTCTACGGAGCTCGGCGGATTCGCACAAGCTACAATCACGATGATCAGGAGAAAGCAAATCCCAGGAAGCAGGTAAGGAAGCTGTCTTTTCACAATGGACATTATAGACCCTTCCCATGTGTGAGACGCAAGGAAATCATGGATGGTCCTCTTCCAAATGCTACCTGAGATGATCGAACCGCGCATATGTATTTTCCCGGGAGCTCATATGTGATGGTCCTATTCATGCATGATCCGGCTGATATTTCAATATCCCTAAGTTGAACGGCCCCGTGACTCTTGCCATATGATGGAGTCGGAAAGCTCTCCCTGGGACATCCGACGCAACCCATATCTCCCCCTCAAAGCCCGATCCTCTGGCATGCAAAAATAGTACGGGGCTGCCCCTATCGCGCAGCCCTTTCCACCTTTATCAAGCGTCGTATGATCGGATTGGGTTGGCTCATCATTTAAATCCAGGTTCCACACCGGCCCCCGGCGTTCCCCGCTGGAACGCCGCCATTGCCAGATTTGCCACGCCGCCTTAACCACGATCCTGTTCCTGTATTCCTCGTCCTTGGGTCACAACGAACGAAGTGAAAAAGTCCCTTCACGACCCATTCCTTTGTTTCTACCTTTGGAAGGAATACCCCTTATTTCACCTACTCAAGGATTCTCGAATGCAGCGCTGTCCGGGGATTTATCAACCGCTTTCGGGGGTTCGAATTGACACCTTCGCGAATAAGATTTGGGACGGCTGCCACTTCAGTCGTGAGGGACATACTCGATCTCACAATTTCCAAAAATCCAATCCCGTCCTGTCTGTTCCCTTCTCACCTGTCCCTCGCTTTTGAAAATTGTGGGGTGAAGGAGCCAGGTGGTTGAAAGAACGGTTCCTGGTTTATGAGAAATATGTGGGAGTCATTAGCATACGCCGGCCCGATTTCTACATGTTGAATGGCAGGCATCGTGCAGATCATGCCGCGTATAGAATTTATCTAGCACCCATGAAGATCCCCGCGGCCATGAAGTATCTTCCATGGTAAAAAGTCTGAATGGTGGATGGCGCCCCTATACCTTCGCTTGCCCCGCATTCGGGCAGAAAATTACGGGGTATTCAGGCTTGTTCTATAAATCCTTGACAAACAGCTCCGGGAAGCTTTCTTTGTATGACAGATCCATGGTGATGATCGGCCAGGCAAAGAAGGTTTTCCTCAGGCAGGTGATGATTCTAATATGAGCTCGGGAGCTTCCGCCTCCTCGATCTCATCGACGTACTCATCCGGCATCAGGCCATCTTCGAAACGGATCGCTGTTTCCAGCTCAATCGCCAGATCCGGATTCTGTCGTAAATATTCTTTTGCATTTTCACGCCCCTGCCCCAGACGCGTCTCGTCATATGAGTAGTACGAGCCTCGCTTCTGGATCAGTTCGTGCTCTACTCCCAGATCCAG
>CAZMZL010000184.1:0-7017 GCA_964570595.1 uncultured Anaerolineaceae bacterium
CCACGTCGCCCAGGTTCACCGCCCACATGAAGGTGCCGGTGAAGCCGTACCGCGCGGCGATGACCCCCCAGGTGCGCATCTCCACGCCGCCGGCGTTGATGGCGTGGATCCCCACGCTGGGGTGGCCCTCATGATAAAACCAGATCTGCTCGTTGGCGCCTGTGGCGACGCTCATCTGGGATGTCCCATCGGAGTTTCCCCCCTCCGGGAATCCTGATGATCCCCGACCGCCCTATGAACCGGTCAACTACGACGAGCGCTTCCACGGACCCGTGCTGGTCCGCTCTGCTCTGGCTAATTCATACAACGTCCCTGCCGTGAAAGCGCTTGACTTTGTGGGTATCTATGACGATCCAACCACCTCTGAAAAGGAAGGCCTCGTATCCTTTGCTGAACGGGTCGGGATCACAACCTTCACGAGGGACGACTATGGCCTAAGCTTGACACTCGGTGGTGGCGACGTCTCTCTGCTTGAGCTCACATCCGTGTACGCCACCTATGCCAATGGCGGTTCAAGAGTTCCACCGACGGGGATACTCCGCATCGAAGACAGCGCGGGCGCACTTGTCTACGAATTCGAACAACCCGTGGGCGACCAGGTGATCCGGCCTGAACACGCGTATCTAATTACGGATATTCTCAGCGATAATGCTGCCCGCACCCCGGCCTTTGGCCCAAACTCGGATCTACGACTTCCCTTCGAGGCAGCAGCGAAGACGGGGACGACCAACGACTTCCGGGATAACTGGACTCTGGGGTTCACGCCCGATTTTGCGGTAGGTGTATGGGTGGGAAACGCCGATTATACACCCATGGAGAAAACATCCGGGTTAAGCGGTGCAGCACCCATCTGGAATGAAGTCATGCGATTTGCTGCCGACAGGCTCTCGAACGGTCAGCCCAAAAGCTTCTCTCGCCCGCCGGGAATTATCGATGAAGTGATCTGTACCATCTCAGGGGCAAAACCTTCAGAATGGTGCCCTGCACAACGATCGGAAATTTTTTCTCATGACCAACCCCCTCTTCCAAAAGAGAAGGACCTCTGGCGAGAGGCCTGGGTCGATACGTACTCCCTAGAACTCGCCTCAGCGGAATGTCCGGATTTTGCCGACGAAAAACTGGGCATCAGCGTGAATGATCCCTGGGCAAGGGAATGGCTGAAGGAGGACAAAGACGGCAAGGCTTGGGCTGAAGAGTTGGGTTTCGAGGATGACAAACTTTTCTTCATTCCAGATGAACTGTGCACAGAGGATAGCCCCCGGCCCATCATCGCGTTCACGGAACCCAATCCAGGCTCCATCATCTTTCAAAGCCCGCTTTCGGTGTTTGGTCGAGCCGCCGGAACTTCAGATTTCAAAGACTGGATCATCGAATATCAGGACGAGGACGGTTCACCCGGATGGCCCGATCTCATCAAGAGCGATACACCCTTTGAACAACCCGAGAAATTGCTCGATTGGGATATTCGCGGAATTGGAAATGGACGCATTGTTTTACGTCTGACTGTCCGCAGTTTACGCGGTGGGAAAGCGTCCGTCACTCTCCCGCTCGAAATCCTACAGCCGACACCAACGCCAACTTCCACTTCCACACCCACGGTGACAACGACGCCCACGCCGACGCAAACAAGCACGGCTCTGCCCACCAGCACGGAAACAGCCACACCAACACCATCGCCCACCATCATCCCGCCCCCTTGATGGCGCAGCAAACAGCGCCTGACGCCTCCCTGCGAAACGCCTGTCCCTCCACACTCACCCTCATAACTCCACCACGAGTGATGGTCTTTAAGACCATCGAACGCCGTACTGCGAATGGCCATCCACGGGGATTGCTTGTTCAATGATTATAGAAGCGGCATCTGGGGATCTTGCTGTTCAGGTGGGTCAATGAGCAAACGTTCCGCAAAGTTTTCACGCGTGAGCGTGGTCTCCGCCGCCAGTCGGCGGATATGCCTGAACTTGATCACGCGGGGTGAACCCTGGATCAGATCGCGAATTCTGATGTCGCGGCGAGCTCTCTCAGCCACGAGGAGAGCACGACCTCCAGGAACGACATACGTGGTGAGAACATCACCCTCCCTCGCCTCAGTGAACAGCTTTCCCAATGATGCGGTCTCCATGACATGAAAGCGGTACCGCTCCGTGCTTCCCGCATCCAGCCATTTGATATCCTCGTTTCCCATGACGCGATATCCCAGGTGCGCCCCTAAATCACGAAGCGAGCTTAAGATTTCATCACGATCTCTGATCCGTGCGCCCAATTTATCTTCAGACCTCAATCGCCAGACACCGAGATTTGTATCGAGTTCAGCATAGGACTGCAGACACACACGCACATATCTACCGTCCGGGGTTAACACGCCCCGCAGTTCTCGGTAGATCAGCGCTTCAAGCTCGTCTGCAGCGATGACCTCGTTTTCACGTAAGAACTTCAAAACAGAAATTTCCACCTGATCTGAAAGAGGCGCTCCAGTTTTTTCCGTAGCTGCCAGCCAGTATTGACCACTCTCGGGTTCCATTCCACGACCTAAATGTTGGAATATTTCGCGGTCGGAAAGTACCTCTTCGAAGATTTCATCGATGTGGGATAACGGATGTCTCAAGGAAGATTCCAGCCTCGGTGCCAGCGCTCTTTCACTTGCCAGTTTTGACCAGCCGGCAGCGTGAAGTGTGCCGTACGAAGTCGGTTCCCCGCGAGCCTCAAGCGTGATCCTCGAATTGGATACGAAGGTTGAACGGACGATGTCCGATGCTTCATCAGGCACGGATGCATCCATCATCCATGTGAAATAGGCCTGCCGTTCCGCGCTGCGGTACGCAACTTCATGTAAACGATGCCCGGCACCGTCAAAGCCGGAAAGAACGGAGGCAATAAACCCCGGTTCTGCTTCAGGGATGTAGGCGAAGGTTTTGGCGCCTTCTGCAAGAGCAGGTCCAAGGGACACAAGCGCCGTCTTCAATGCGCTTCCATGCCAGGACCAATCATATCGTCGCCTCCGTAAGGCGACTTTAATCGATCCTGCCTCTTCCCGGCCCCATAACCAAGCCGACCATAGCGCAGACAGTGTCCAGAAGGCTTGATTGGGGCGAGGAGGTATGGTCAGGATTGTGCTCGCGGACAACGAAGGGAGGGTTTGAACAAATTCGCGGATGGGGCCAGGGTAAATCGCGACGCATCCAGGATTGAGATCTTCGCTGGTCGGCCAGGGCATGACGCCGACATCATAGTCTGGCATGGCCCAGGTTTCTACGCTCCGCTCTAATGCGCGCCAGATATTATGCTCGCGGTATTTCTGAGAAGCGATTAATTGTTTTGGTCTGGCACGACCCTCCGGGTGGCCCCACAAGGCATTGCTCTCATCAAATGCTGAAAGAAGAAGCGCCTCGGCTGCGCTCGCCAGAGGCTCTTCTATATTTGTCTGTTTGAGCTTGTTTAAAAGTGTGATCAGGATAAAAATCGCTCGCCCGGGGTATACCGAGAGCGCCGCCTCCGCATGTGTGCGGTCGGGATCATCCGGGGGGGCCACCTGTTCCAATGCAAGAGCGTATTGCAATCCATGCCGGGAATAATCTGCGGATCTGGCCCAATCTTCCTCCGAAGTTGGTGTTTCACCTTCGTGCCCGCAGCCTTCACACACATAAACTTTATCGGAAGGCCCGCCCAATTCTCGATCCCAAACAAAGTAATCGACGATCACAGTTTGCCCGCATCGATTGCATTCTGACCGATATAAGTCGAGGATGAACAATTCCAGCCTCGTGCCATCTTTTGGAATTGCAGCGATCGCTGCAAGAGCAGACTGGAGCGTCTTTATTTCGAACGGCTGCAAGGTGCGCTCAATCACAAAGCGCGTTACGGGGTTGTTCGCTGCAACAATCAAAGAACGACCAGAGACGGCGGCTTCCAAGGCCACACATGGAGAAACGCCGAATGGATCGAGTAGAGGGATCTGCCCTCCCGGAATTCGCGTCAGGATACGCGCAACCACGCCGTCGTCCACGGGTGGAAGGAACCGAGCCAGCGGACCAGGATGTTCGGATGATTTGCCAACCGGGAATATGGCATCCATGCAACCAGTATAAGCTATTCCCCCAATACGAAGATATTAAAAATAGCCGGGAAGAGGCCCACTTCATAACCTTCACGCTCAACCTCAGCCGCGCGTCGGTCAGGGATCGATGAACTGCAAGAAAACCGTTTTTGGTTGTGGAAGTGCCCCGCATCATTTAGACTCAATGGAAGTGCGGCATTCACGCACAATACGGACCTGATGATGAAAAGATATTACTTGCCAGTTGTTACCATATTTTCCCTGCTCGTTCTCGCCTCCTGTGTGTCGTCACCCGCCGAAACAACCACGACCATGCCGATCGATGATATCGAACCATGGCTGCCGACGACCCCAACGAGTGAGACCCTCCCTCACCCGACCCGCACTAATAATTCCTCAGAGATCCAACTTGAGATGAACCCTGAGGCGCCAGAGACCTGGACGTCGGCCATCGATACAGTCTTACAGCAGGCAGGACCTCATGGACTGCGGGTCGAAATAGAGAAGCTTGCGGGTAATCCGCTTTGGGGCCTGGATCTCCTCGACCTGGAGTTCGACGGGAATGAGCAGAAGGATATCGCGCTTAGTCTGAGTACGCAGTCTTTGGAAAACCCGTCCCCCCGCAGCCTCGTCCTCGTCATCCGGTGTGGTTCCGAACGGTGTGAAATCGTTCATCAGCAAATGGACGATTTGGCCGCAGCCGATCATCCACAACTCTCTGCGCAAGATCTGAACGGCGACGGGATGACTGACTTGTTGGTCTCCATCAGACACTGCGGCGCACACACCTGTTTCCTCGATGTAGAGGCGCTTGCCTGGCATGAGGGGAGCATACGCAATATATTCACGGGGCCTACGGACGATCTCCCCAATCCGGAGCTTAGGCTCATCGGACCCCTCGAAAACGGTCAATTCACGATTGAGATCACCGCTACCGGCATCGGTTCGGCCGGCGCTGGACCCTTCCGGCAATTTACCCGCACATGGACTTGGGCGGAGGAACAGAGTTTGTTCATCCCAGGTATGGATGTTTATCAAGACCCTGAATACCGCATCCACCAACTCCACGATGCGGACGAATTGTTCGCCGCGGACGATTTGGAGGCGGCCAGAGCGGCATATCTTAGGGTGATTCAGGATGATGATCTGTCTGACTGGGTCTCCGACGGTGCAAGTCTGGGCGCATATGCCTACTACCGCATTGGTCTGATTACATTGATGACGAACGGGGAAGCCGCCACTCAGAATCCTTTCGCAGAACTGGAGTCTGCGCACCCCCCCGGCATGGAGGGCTCGGCGTACTCAGATCTTGCCGGAGTGTTCTGGGATACCTTTGCGGAAAATAGGGACTGGGCATCAGCTTGCCTTGCCGCCATCGAGTATGCCCGCGAACACGAGCAGACGATTATCGAACCGCTGTACTATGGCTATGCCAACAAGGCTTATAAGGCCGAAGATATGTGTCCAATTGGAGAATAGCCAATCGGGTTGCATGGTCCTCTTTCACCCCATTAATTGTGGATATATTCATGATCTGGAAGGATACATCACATGACTGAACTGCTTCCCATTTCACACTTCGAGGCCCTCACTCCGGTTCTCATCCAGCTCCTGCAGGACCTGGTCGAGCAGGAATCCCCCACAACCTCGAAGCACGCCGTCGATATTCTCGGTGAGAAAGTCTCGGGTGAAATGAAAGACCTGGGCGCCATCGTGGAACGGTTCCCACAAAGCGAAGTCGGGGACCACTGGCTTGGTTCGTGGGGTGAGGGTGACGATGGAATATTACTCATGTTCCATCTCGACACCGTCTATCCGCGTGGCACATTGCAGACGATGCCATGGCGCGAGAGTGAAGACTTCATCATGGGCCCGGGTGTACTGGACATGAAGGCCAGTATTGCGATGGCGCTGATTGCCATAAGAGCATCACGTGATGCAGGGCTGCTCCCTGCGATCAAATTGAGTATGCTGTGCACATCCGATGAGGAGACCGGAAGTCAGACATCATGTGAACTCATCGAGGCGCTGGCTCGAAGGCATCGTGTGGTTTTCTGTATGGAACCCGCATTGCGGGATGGATCGCTGAAGACATGGAGAAAGGGAATCAGCAATTTCATCATCGAAACAAATGGCGTGTCCGCACATGCCGGCGCTTCGATTACGGATGGCGTGAATGCAATTGTAGAGATGGGCCTCCAAATTCCTCGGATCCTTGAGCTGCAGGACAACGAAGGTGAGACCACGATTAATATCGGGGTGATCGAGGGGGGAACCCGCTCAAACGTTGTCCCGCAGAAGTGCCGATCTCGAGTAGATGTAAGGACGAAAACCTTCACGGAGGGAGAGCGGGTCGCCAAAGCGCTGCAGCGTCTAGAACCCCAACTTCAAGGGGCAGGAATATCTGTCACAGGTGGCTGGAACCGTCCACCGATGGAGCGATCCCCCCTGATCAGAGAGACCTTCGAAAAGGCACGATCCATCGCTGATAAAATCGGGCTTAGTTTGACCGAGGGAGGTACGGGTGGAGGCTCTGATGCCAACTTTGTCGCTCCACTAGGGATCCCGATCCTTGATGGGCTTGGCGCCATCGGGAAGGGTGCACATTCAAGCGACGAGAGAGTTGAGAAAGGGACGCTCCCTGCAAGAACCGCTCTCATTTCCGCATTGATCACGGATTGGTGGGGTACGCCTTAAGCTCCGCTCGAAGATCATCAAAACTCGTCATCGAACCCATCCGGCGCAGGAATTCATCCGGGTCACTGATGGCATCCCAGAGATGGCGGACGGCTTCCCCCACGGGATCATCACCTGCTGCTCCTCCGGGAACATCCGCGTAGGCGCCATGAAACGCAAAGTAAGCCTGATTCAAACGTCGAATTCTGTAACCACGCTCCCAGAACATCTGTCGCCTCGCCCCCATATATGCTTCAGCATCTTCAGTGAAACCCTGTTCAAGAAGG
>CAZMZL010000185.1:0-7004 GCA_964570595.1 uncultured Anaerolineaceae bacterium
CCACTGAAGCGCTGAAAGGGCTTGATTACATTGAAAAGGACACGTGCTGTTTTGAATTGGACCTTCAATATTCCTTGATGAGTGTATTGAGGGGTAGCGTGTCCGATTAATATCTTACTAGCGAGAAATCAATAGTTCTTTTCAGCGCACTCATTTTTCTCAGCGTCTCAGTGGTTCCGAGGTTGAGCCGCTGAACCACTGAAAAGATTGATTGCACTGAAAAAATGCTTTCTGGCCTGGCGTTGATACGTGATGCATAACCTCCCGAAGGTTCATAACCTTCGGGAGGTTGGGGAGCCTCAAGCTTTCAGCTCCGAGGGGAGCATGGTGCCTGAGGTATTCCTCAGCGCCTCACTGGTCCCGGGTTTGAACTTACGCGAGGTTTGTGTCTTCGTCCGGCCATGCATGCATACCGTATGCATTGGCCGCAGCCCATAGTTTCTGATCGAAGGTGGCAAGCGAGACGAGGTCTTCAGCCTGAAGCTCGAGGTGGACACGAATTCACCAGAGGGTACTCAGCTGGAAACCACAGTCGTGCGCCGCTATGTGACCCTACAGCTGCACCATCACGACCGGCAATCGCTGCTCGCCGGGAAGATCCACGCCATCCTGCAGCGATCCTTCTCTAAAGGGCGGGACCTGTACGATCTACTGTTGTACTTGAGCGATCCGGACTGGCCCGATCCGAACTTGACCCTTCTCAACAACGCACTCTCGCAGACAGGCTGGCAGGGTCCAACAATCACAAAGACCAACTGGCGGGATATTTTGCACCAGCGCGTGGAAGGGCTTGATTGGCGCAATGTGCGCGAGGATGCGGCTCCATTTCTGAAAAGACCTGAAGAATCAGACCTGCTCACGCGCAGTAATCTCATGGGCCTGCTTGGGTAGGTGACAACTGTGAAGATACGTAATCTTACAGGTTCGCCTCGCGTAGTTTCCATAATTCAACTTTCCATCGCATAATTAACCTGCCTCATCTGCATCTGGTCAAAGGAGATGTGCGCTGGAATACGTCGATTTCATGACGAACGAAGACGGCGATGACCTGATCGTCTCCTTCGTCCTCTCCTGGGGCGAACCGGGAGAAATCCGCAGTCTGATCCTGTTGCGCACACCCAAGTACGAGTTCCTGCTCGACGAGTCCGAGCGTGGCGTGAGCTTCTCCGATGAGGCTCGCTGCGAGGAAGGGGATTGGCTGCGGTCGATCGGTTTCTCACGAGAGATCGTCCGGATTGAGACTCAACATCATGAGTACACCCTCGATGTCAGCGGGGTTGAGGCGCGCGAACTGAAGCAGGCTGAGAGGATTCTGCGAAAGATGAATTTCGACGACGCATTCAAACTGAGGATTGTTTAACCTCCAGCAGCGATCGCTACCTTAAAGGAGTATTTCATGAGTGACAGATGGTGGGATGATCCCACCAAGGTAATGCCGCCGCCGGGTTCGCTGTCGGTGGAGCCGCGCGGTGATGAAGACTGGGAATTCGTCTACCCCCGTCTGACGCTGACGATCTATGATATGTTCGAAGACGCAATGGACGCCTGGAGGGGGGGCGACGTCGAATACGCAGAGAGCCGCTACCGCCGCCTCCTTTCCGACTATCCCGAGTTCATCGATGTTTACCACCATCTGGCGATGCTTCTGGACGAAGCCGGTCAGGAGTCGGAGGCTTTCGCTCTATGGCAGCACGTCGTAGAGATGGGTATGGAATATTTACCCGAAGAAATCCGCTCAGGATCCGGCTCACTGCCCTGGCTCTTCATCGACAACCGGCCATTCCTGCGCGCATATCACGGTTTGGCGCTTGAGATCCTGGAGCGGGGCGAGGTGGAGAAAGCCCTGGGAGCGTTCTTGAGGCTGCTCGTCTGGAATCCCAACGATAACCTGGGGGTTCGGACGCTCGCCGTCGATTGCTACTTTCGACTGAATCAACCGAATGGGGTGCTGGAAATCTGCGAGCTCTTCCCGGAGGATGGGATGGAAGGGGTACTCTTCGGACGGCCGCTGGCGCTCTATCAGGTCGGAGAGATTGAGCGGGCGCAGCAGGCACTGGTGCTGGCTGTCGATAACCTGCCTCTGGTGGCGCAGGAGCTCGTGAAAGAACGGCACCGCAAGCCCAAGGGTTTGCGCCTCGACCGCGTCGCCCTGTGGAGCCCGGAGCAGGCCTACCTCTATTGGAAGGAACAGGGTCAGTATTGGGAGAAGACTCCTGGCGCGCTCGACCTGCTGCGCGAGGTGCTGGGCGCGGGCACATGATCTCCATGCCGGCATGGCATCGTCCGCCCCTGAATTCGCTGGCAAAGGAGCTAATTTGCTAAGAAAGGCCATCGTTGCTACCCTGTGAGGCGTAACTGCATACGCTGAATCGAGGTTCGCGGAAGAGGTCCTGCCCGGCAAAGCCCGCCATTGCACCCAGGAGGAAAGCGACGATGAAGGATCATGCCCATTTCCCCATCCTGCTGTCTCTCACCCTCACGGCGTTGTCTGCGGCAGCATGCGCTTCCGGACCTGCTCCGCAGCCTCCGACGGTTGATCCGTCATCCACATCAGCGCTGTATGCCACCGAAGCCCTGGCCACGGCAAGTTTCGCGCAAACGGAAGCATCTCCAACAACCAGCGAGGCGGCGCTTGCTCCGCCGGCCGCGCCGGCTGTCATGTACGTCGATGATTTTGGGGCTGACCCGTGCGACGAATCCCCCGACAGCGAAGCCATCCAGGAGGCGCTGGATAATTTGCCTGACGGATACTCGCTGCTGTTCACCGGGTTTGGGGGGCGCGTGGGATGCGTAGGGTATCTCATCGATAAGACTCTCTTCATTGTGACGCACGATCCAAAACGCGATATCACATTGGGATCGACCGACCCCAAAGACCCCGCCCTGCTCAGTGCGACGGAAGATCTGCTCGGGTTTGTCATTCAACTGTACTCACGCGCGCGGTACCGCGGATCGCTGGGGCAGCTCGACAATATCGTTCTGCAAGCTCTCCAGGTTGACGGGGGCAGAGACGCACGTGCCTGTGTCGGACCGGATCAATCTGCCGACGGCGTGGACGACAACTGGGGATCTTGGGTGCCGGGGGAATGCACGATGGTTGATGACCCCTGGTGCAACGCGGGTGGGATCGCTCTTTCCGGCGGTATCGATCCCACGGATGTAGATCAGGATTTTGCCTCCGCGCCTTCGGTCTGGTCAACCGGCTTCGAGGTGAGCAACCTGACCATTCGCAATGTGGAATGCGGTACCGCACTGGGGTTTACTGGCGCCGCAAGTTCCATCATAAACAACACCATCGACACGGCTGGAGAGCATACTCATATCGCAGGCTGTAATACCACCGATCCCGATGGCGAACTCGCGATGTGGGCGGATGGCATAACGTTCGATGGCAGCGATATCCTGGTTGAGAACAATACGGTGATCAATGCCTCCGATATCGGCATTGTCTTTTTCGGTGGACGAGATGTGCGCATCAACCACAACACGGTGATCTCGGAGGCAGGAAATTATGGCGCCTTCGCTGGCATTGCTGTCCATACCTGGGGCTTAGGGGATATCTCCGGGCTGGAGTTAATTGGCAACAGTGTCTCCAGCGTCTCCGACACGCGCTGCGGCGGACTCCACGCCGGCATCAACATCGGGACCCACATGTGGGGTGGAGGTTGCCGTCTCGCTGGGGCAGGAAATATCGGGAGCCCCAATGTTTGTGAGGATGAGCCGCAACCGCCTCAAGGTCAAAGCTGTGTGCTCAATCAGCCCTGCCAGATTTGGGCCCACGTCGCCCCAAACGGCCGGCTGACGCTGGCGGACAACCAGGTGACGGGCGCCCATATCAACTATCTTATTGAGGGCCTCGATCAAAACGGATCGTTGGATATTGGGGACAATAAGAGCCTTGACCCTCAGGAGACGGACTGGGATGCTGCGGCCCTTGGCTGTGGGGATCAAACGCACAAAACGACCTGGGGCCCGTTGGATTTTGTCGCTCATCATCCAACCTTGCCCGGATGGACCGACCAGATCGTGCATTGTGAACGCTAATCGGGCTGCCTGAGCCCGCCCTGGGCATGACCAGGCGCGCACGGACTGGCAGAGCTGCCCCTGGCGGGTTGAGTGGGATCCGATGTTCTGACTCTGCCCGGGACCGGCGCGATCCCATCACCGGCCTCTGCTATGCGCCTTATGAACGACGGTTGCAAATACCCCTCCTCATGTGAATACCTCCTCGGAGGGCTTCTTCATGAAAGCAGCGCTCTGACGCCTGCTCTTTGTCCTGATTTGCGCCACAACGATGGTCGTCCTCTCGGAGAAGGCCTACTGGCACGCCCAGGGCTACGCATTATCCGGACCGGTGCTTACTACGCGCTGCTGGTGTACACATGCCCGTGGGCGGTGGAGCGCTTCCGAGTGTGGAGCATGGCCTCGCTCGCGTCCACCGCCGCGCTCCATGCCGTCCTTGTTGAGGGTTACTCACGCCGGTGATCTCGGAGGCGGGACTGCTCGATGCGGTCATGCAGGCCCATTTCATCGGCCAGCACGGGCTGATGAGCGTGATCTTCAGCCGGTGCCAGTTGCGCCTCTGGCTGATGGAGGGGCGCAAGGGGCGCATCCTATGCGTGACCCCCCCCCGATTACGTCATCCAGGTGCGCGGCGATGTCTTGCGTGAGGAGGACGGTCCGATTTTGCGCCACGGGCTTCAGGAGCTGGACGGCGCGAGAATCCTCTTGCCGGGTGATGATGACCTGTAGCCGAGCCAGGATGCCTTAGCGTGGAAGTACGAGAAGTTCCAGCGGGCGGCACGTGGCCTTCGATTGGTAAGTCGAATAGCAAGCGTGGTGACCCGAGCAGGAGGATTTGCTTGCGTTCCTGATGCAGGGGTTGGATGGAAAAGAATTTGCCGAGTTCGTGGGAAAAAGCCGCATCTTTCGCCGCTATCAAACCTCTGAATCTTCGTGAATCGCTATGCCAGGGTCATCGAGACAAATAAGTACACACCGAGTGATGTGCTGCTAAGTCAGGGTTAATGGGGTAAAGTGATGAATTTGATGCCGATTACATGGGATCTTGGAAACAGACTCAGAGGGTCGTGGAAAATAGCTTGCAGCAGACATGTGCACCTCGAGGGCGTGTGCGCTCTCGTCAAGGCCCATACTGCGGCCACAAAGAGACGGGAGAGTAACGGCTTGACAGTGTAGCGCATAGCGCTATAAAAATGCTACAGGAGGGTCGATGGAAGCCATATCCTATAGAATGTTTCGGAACGAACCCGGCAAATTTGAAGAAACCCTGAGACGTTCTGGAACCATCATTCTCAACAAGAACGGGGAGCCCTTCGCCATCGTCCTTGATGCTGCGAACGAATCGCCTGAATCACTGCTGCGCTTGGTTAGCCAAGTCCGCGCTCAAATGGCCGTGGCCGAGATGAGAACCGCTTCGCGGGAGGGTGGTCGGGATCGCTTTACGCAAGAAGAGATCCAAGCTGAGATTGATGCCGTTAGAGCAAAGCGTTGATTAATCTCGATGAACTCCACCGGTGTTGATTGTCCTTGATCCGAACGTCGTGGTATCGGGTCTTCTAAATCCTTTTGGATCACCCGCACGAGTCGTGGATCAAGTTACATTGAATATGGTGCAGGTGGCCTATGACGATCGCATCATTGCTGAATACATAGATGTTCTTAGTCGCTCCGCTTTTGGGTTTCCAAAAAAGAATGTCCGGGACCTGGTTGAGCACATCGAGCTGAGTGGAATTCATGTTGTAGCCAGGGCATTCGGATTACCAGAAAATCCCGACCCGAGCGACCTTCCATTCGCGTAGGTTGCTATTACGGCTAGCGTGGATGCTGTTGTTACGGGAAATCTGTCCCATTTTCGATACCTTGAAAAACGCGGGGTGTCGGTGCTCTCGCCGTCCGAGTTTATGGAGACTGCTGGAGGTCTGTTTGGAGGGGCAAATACTGGCTAGTTTATTGGCACAGTCTTTCCCATAATTTCAGTAATAACCCCACGACCCGCCGGGCACGATGATCGAGAGAGCGTGATCGTGTATGGGGCTTGAAAATGCAGCCCCTCCGCCGCGGCAGGGGGCAGCACGGTCAGGCGCACTGTCTCTCGCATACGCTCAATGGTCTGCGGATGGCGCACGTCCGAGGTTGATTATTCAAACTTAGTGCCATACACCTATTCGATCATTTCCGCCAAGAAAACGCCGATAAACCGCCGTTAAAACCGATCAACTTCCGCTCCTGTTCCGACCGGTTGCCAAATGCGGGAGATTGGCTTCACGGCCGTCGCGAAACCTCCCGAAGGTTCAAAACCTTCGGGAGGTTGGTGAGCCTCGATGGATCGACTCCAGGCCGAGCATCGAGCCCGAGGTTGTTCATGCTGAAATGATTTCATCGAGCACCTCAGTGGTTCCGGGTTCGAACCGCTGAACCGCTGATGCACTGAACCGGTGGATTACACTGAAGAACGAATCCTGTCCCGACCGGTTGCCAAATGCGGGAGATTGGCTTCACGGCCGTCGCGAAACCTCCCGAAGGTTCAAAACCTTCGGGAGGTTGGTGAGCCTCGATGGATCGACTCCAGGCCGAGCATCGAGCCCGAGGTTGTTCATGCTGAAATGATTTCATCGAGCACCTCAGTGGTTCCGGGTTCGAACCGCTGAACCGCTGATGCACTGAACCGGTGGATTACACTGAAGAACGAATTCGAGACTGGAAATCATTTAAAGAAACGAAAATGGCTTTGCCTTGTGCAAGTTAGGAGCCTTCGGCAGCTTCATCCTGGGGGTCACGCCGGATTATGTCCTCCGTGTAAGAAGCGACGTCCTGGATGAGGAGGACAGCCCTCTGCTGCAGCATGGGCTCCAGGCGTTGGAAGGCCAGAAAATCATCTTGCCAATCAGAGAAAATCAATGGACGAGTAGAGATGCCCTGGCGTGGAAAACGTGGCGTGTTACCTTGACAATCCTGCACTTACTTGAGCAATAAAGTTGTAC
>CAZMZL010000186.1:0-7001 GCA_964570595.1 uncultured Anaerolineaceae bacterium
TACTCCACGAACGCCTTGAGTTGAGATTGTGTGTAATACCCCCCATGACGCGGGTTGTCGAATGCGTGCGGCCTGTCCCGGAGATGGCCGATCAACGTCCCGTCTCGCCACGCGCCGATGGTTGTCAATTGTGGATATCGCTCAATCTCTACACGCCAACCCTGGTCATCGGTCAGATGAAGGTGAAAGATGTTGATCTTATGCATGGCGAGCAGGTCGATAAATTTATAGAGAAACTCGATCGGGAAGAAATGCCGGCTCACATCCAGCATCATCCCGCGCCAGGAAAATCGGGGATAATCGTCGATTTTCACACACGGGATCGCCAGGGGAATCGTCAGCTTGTCAGACTGAAAAACCTCGGGCGGCATGAGCTGGAGCAACGTCTGGACGCCATAGAAACACCCGCTCCGATCGCCTGCCTGGATTTGGATTCCATCGGGTCCTACTTCAAGCCCATACGCTTCTGCTCCCAGATCGTGCTGCAAACGCATCAGGATGACATTTTCCATCCCGGCATGGTCTCTGACCGCAGGAACCCGGACCCCGCTGGCATCCAGAAGAGTTTCTTGCAGGATCACGGCGGCTTCGAGGAACGCGTCGTCGTGGACGATAGACGTGGTGGGTCCCAGGTAGAAATGACCGGGTTTCGAACACACCTCGACAGGTTCAGGTATCAGGCCTAATGTATTCATACTCCCTTCGTTTGAGGGGTGATCATCGTTCGTTCGAAGATGATGGACCTACCTGATGTTCTCTATGGATATTTGCAGGGCGCCTGTTTGTCATTCCGGTTTGCCTAGCGCGAATTCGACAGCCGCCTCGGCGTGGATGCGGGCGGTGTCATACACGGGTACGGGGACTTCCTCTTGGCTCACCAGGAGACCAATCTCCGTGCATCCCAGGATAATCCCCTGGGCACCTCTCTCAACGAGACCAGCAATAATTTTGATAAATTTACCTCGTGATGAATCACGCAATTTACCCAGGACGAGCTCATCGAAGATCACACCATCGATGAAACAGCGTTCATCTTCGGGGGGCACCAGTACTTCGAGCGAGAACTTATCCACAAGCCGATCACGATAGAATTCCTCCTCCATCGTGATGCGGGTCCCCAGGAGACCAATCCGCTTGAAGCCATCGGCGAGCACACGCGCCCCAGTTGCGTCGGCGATGTGCAGGAGCGGTATCTGGATCGCACGCTGGACCTCATCGGCGACGAGGTGCATCGTGTTGGTACATATTGCGACACAGTCCGCCCCGCCTCCCTCCAGCACTTTCGCGGCTTCGATGAGATATGCCGCAGCAGGTTCCCATCTCCCTTGCGCCTGAAGCAGTTCGACGTCCTCAAAATCGAGCGAATACAGGAGGCATCGAGCCGAATGAAGGCCGCCGAGTCTCTCACGAACGGTCTCATTCAGGATGCGGTAGTACTCAATCGAAGATTCCCAGCTCATCCCCCCGATCAAGCCCATGAGCTTCATTCGGATACCTCCCTTTGATCAGGGGGTCTCACCCCATGTGAAATCCATCTGCATCTTACAGCATACCGAGCTCAACTTGCGATTGCTTGAGTTATGAACCCGATGGACAATCTCGTGCGAAGATGCCGCGCTCCCGCTAAAGTCCCTCGAGTTCTTCAAGACTCATCGCTCTCTTCCCATGACCCGCATAGATCCGCGCGGGTTGGTATTGCTTCACCTTCTCAAGGCTTGGAATAAGCGCGGGCCAATCCATGGCGAAGTATCGCTGGATATGTGCCCCACCCGTGGTCGAAAGAAGATCCCCGACAAATGCGGCCTCCTCCCCACAGATGAGACTACATGAGCCGATCGTGTGACCTGGTGTGTGGACGACGACAGCATCGAGGCCGAAGTTGCCCAGATCCGCTCCATCATGCAAATGGATATCTGCTTTCGTTGGTTCGGGGTCATAGAATCGCTCTGCCAGCGGGAGCAGGGCTGCGGCTATTTTTCCTCTCCCTCTCACGATGCCTAAGTGCGTCTCCCCGCGCTGCATGTGCTCCGTATCGGCTTCATGGATTGCAATTGGCGCTCTACTGCGACGTCTAATCTCAGCCGCACTCCCATAATGATCGAAATGTGCATGCGTGATCAGAATGAGATTTAACCTCCGATCGCCAATCACTTCCAGGATGGTGTCCGCATCTCCTGCTGCGCCGGCATCGATGAGAACAACACCCGAGTCTGCTTCAACGACGAAGCAGTTGCTCAAACGGGTCCGAATAGTTTGCACACGATTCTTCATTCTCATGACCCCGAAACTTTCCCACAATCGAGAGCCCTCATCGAGGGCCTCCTCATGATAATCGAAAAATGCCACCGATCCACAAGCATTGCGCCCGATGTGATATCGGGCGCAAATAATGATTATTCAGTCGAGCAACTTATCTATTAATCAGACGGTCTCAACACTCACTGAAGCCACAGCTGTAGCACTTCTGACAGCCTTCCTCGCGCACCACCGCAGCAGCTCCACACTCAGGGCAGAGATCCCCGATTTTCAGGGGGAATTGTTCCTCCATTTCCTCCAATTGCAGGATCCCACCCGTGATCACTTCCGGTGTCTCTTCAAGATAGGCCGCGAGCGCTCGGGCGAGACCATCCGGCAGGGAAAGAACCCTGTTCGGGCCAAACCCGGTCGGACGCCCTCCGCCGATCCCTGCCAGTTGGCGAACGACCTCACCGAGACGATCGCGCGGAGGCACCGGCGAGGATACCCTCAGCAGATAGGAAACCAATCGACCAATAGCCTCTGAGATTGCTGCAGTTTCGGATCCGGCTTTTGCAGATGTGATAAAGACCTCAAATGGCTGCGCAACGCCGCTCCCATTTTCATTTATCGTCACGAACGCTTTCCCCAAGGGTGTGGATATTTGATAAGTACAACCATCCAATCGTTGAGGACGCGGTTTCTTTCCCTCCAGCCAGAGCTGAGTTTGCGAAACCGATCCCTCATGAAGATCGCCCCGCTGCGCCGTTTCCCTCGTCTCCAGGACAACTTTTTCCCTGGAACCGGTGACATACACGGTTAAACCCTTGCAGCCCAGCTCCCAGGCAAGATCATACGCCTGGGCGACATCGTCTTCGGTGGCGTCCTCTGGAAAATTGCACGTCTTGCTCAGGCTGTTGTCCACGAATGCCTGAAGAGCCGCCTGCATTCGCACGTGCTCCTCAGCGCTGATATCCTGTGACACCACGAATACATCCCTGATTTCATCGGGAACGTCTGCGACATTCTGGCAGGTCCCCCTCTCCATGACCTCATCCACGATCCTTGCCCGGGTAACATTATCCACTTCCGCTTCGATCAAAGCTTGTTCGAACATGGGGCTGGTGTAATTGAGTCTTAACTCCGTATCCCCATCTTCAACGTGTCGATAGTATGCAAGCGCGAAGGCTGGTTCACACCCATAGGCCTCACAACCTGCAACCGTTGCAATCGTTCCAGTAGGTGCGATCGTCGTTTGAGCCGCATTGCGAATCCCGAATTGTCGTAGACCTTCGATGACAATGTTCCAATCAAGTTCGGGTCGCCCGTATGAAATTTGCATGGGAACGATGGGAGATGGAGCCTCCCATGATACCTGATCAGGGTCGTATATGCTCCCCTCAATTACCGGGAACGGACCTCGTTTTCTGGCCAAATCGATGCTTGCGAGCATGGCGTGATAGCGGACAAATTCCATGACCTGCCCGGCAAAATCCTGCGCTTCGAGAGAACCGTAGCGAATGTCCACATGGTACATTAAATCTCCGAGCCCCATGATGCCCAGGCCAATTCTTCTGGCTCTGAGGGCAGCTTCCTGCAGCTCGGGCACGGCGGGAACATACGCGTTGGCGCTGACGACATTATCGAGAAAGTGGGTCGAGACCTCGATCGATGTTCGCAACTGCTCCCAGTCCACGGTCCGATCTGGACCGAAATGCTGCGCAAGATTGACCGAGCCAAGACAGCAATTTTCATAAGGACCCAACCACTGTTCACCGCAAGGATTGGTCGCCTCGAGCTCGTAGAGGTGAGGGACCGGATTGCTTCTATTCGCGGCATCCAGGAATAATACGCCCGGTTCTCCATTGTGATGAGCCTGCCGAATGATCTTGCGATAAATGTCTCGAGCTGGGACTTGCTTGTAAGACTTAAAGGGAATCCCGAGCGCTTCTGCATCGTTATGGGTGCCCTTGAAGCCGCGATATTCCTGCGACGAGACGTCAGGAAAGCGCAGCTCCCACATCTCATCCTCACGGACGGCTTGCATAAATGCGTCCGTGATACCCACCGAAATATTAAAGTTCGTGATGGCGCATTCATCCGTCTTACAGGTGATGAATTTTTCGATATCGGGATGATCTACTCTCAGGACGGCCATGTTTGCGCCCCGCCGGTTACCTCCCTGAGCGATTTCACTAAACGCCTGATCGTACACCCGTAAGAAACCTACGGGGCCGGTGGCTTGACCCGCCGAGGATGCTACGATATCTCCACCCGGTCGGAGGCGGGAGAACCCAAACCCGTTGCCCCCTCCCGTCTGCTGAATTAAGGCTGCATCTCGTAGGGTTTGAAAAATCCCGGCAGGGTGCTTTCCCATGTCATCAGAAATGGGAAGCACAAAACACGCGGCAAGCTGTCCCAACGGTGTTCCTGCACCGGTAAAAGTTGGAGAATTTGGGAAAAAGCGTTTGCTCGTTAGCAGCTCGTAGAAGTCCCGCGCGACCGTTTCCACTTCGCGTTCGAGCGGGTCTTCGGCTAAGGCGATGTGAAAAGCGACACGCCAAAACATCTCCTCGATCCGCTCGATCGGCTCGCCATCATCCCCGCGCCGGAGATAGCGCTTGCCCAACACGGTTTGGGCGTTCTTGCCCAACTCAGGTGGAAGAAGATCCTCGGGTATCGGGGGGATTTCCCCTATGTGATTATGAACGTCGACGTCGATATTAACGTCCCGTCTTTCCGTCTCCAGCATCCACCCTCCAAGCGATACCTACAAACTCTTACTGACGACTCAAACCGTTTTCCATTTCGGAACGGCGTTTAACCAAATCAAATCTCAAGCAAACGATCGATCTCATCTTGAATTTCCTGCAAGTCATCCAGACCAAGATAGACAATCGCATAACGAATGTAGGCCACTTTATCTAAATCTTTTAATCCTGCGATTACCATATCCCCGACGATGCGGGAAGAGATCTCAGCTTTGCCCATGTCCTGCACTCTCGTCTCGACCTCTCCAGCAAGTCGGTCGATATCCGCAGCCGACACAGGCCGTTTGGCACAAGCGATGAGTATTCCTTCAAGAAGCTTTCCGCGATCAAACTCTTCCCTTGCTCCGTCCGCTTTGATTACGAGCGGCGCTGTGAGGATCGCCCTCTCATAGGTGCTGAATCGTTGGCTGCAGCCCCTACACTCACGTCTCCGCCTGACCCCGCCCTTGGAATCATGCGTTGTATCGATCACGCGTGTTCGTTGGTCTTGACAATAGGGGCAGAGCATACAACCCTCTAAATGAAAATAGGACAGTTGTTCCACGCCAGATATTGGCGTCGATCTTATAAAAACCCGCTCCCTTGGGGCAAGGGAGCAAATTCTAACACATTGAGTAACACGGGAACATGGCTAGAGCCTTGGGTTTTACCTTAAATTTATTGGTACTGTGGTCCCCTTAAAATACGCAGCCGCAGACCGGCGCCAGGAGGAGGATACAGGCGACGGTCTGCGTGCGTATGTTGGCCACCGGAGAATCCGGGCGGCAAACGGTTCTCCGGGGCAGAGTGAGTGGAGAGCGGTCGGCCAAACCGCGATCTCCGGCCCACCTTATCGGCGTCGTAAGAATGCCGGGATGTCCAGGTCGTTGACATCAAAAACCTGCGGCTGAAATTCTTCAACAGGGATGGCCTGCGCGTCAGCCGCGGCCGTGACGTTGGCTTCGGTGCGGCTGCGGGCACGCTTCGGCCTTCGACGTATACCCCCCGAACTTTCAAAACCTGTTGCGATGACGGTCACCCGCAGTTCATCATCCATATTCGGATCGATCACCGCACCAAATATGAGGTTGACATCGGGATGAGCTGTTTCTTTGATGATGGCGGCAGCCTGGTTCACCTCGAAAAGACTCAGGTCTGCTCCACCGGTAACGTTGAACAAAATGCCGCGGGCGCCGTCAATGGTGATGTCCAACAGGTGGCTGGATATCGCCTGTTCGGCTGCATCGCGGGCACGATCCTCGCCGGAAGCCCGGCCCACAGCCATGAGCGCTGCCCCGCCTTCCGACATGATCGTGCGCACGTCGGCAAAGTCTAGATTGATTAAACCCGGGATGGTGATCAACTCACTGATGCCCTGGATCCCCTGTCGTAAAACGTCATCGGCGATCTTGAAGGCGTTTTGCAGACTCGCCTTCTTGTCTGCGATTTGAAGCAAGCGATCGTTCGGGATGACGATGAGCGTGTCCACATGCTCCTTAAGCGTCGCGATACCGGCTTCGGCAGCTTGTGCGCGCTTGGCGCCTTCGAATGTGAAGGGTCGGGTAACCACACCGATCGTCAACGCTCCAATTTCCTTTGCAATTTGAGCGATGATGGGCGCCGCACCGGTACCCGTGCCGCCCCCCATGCCGGCGGTCACGAACACCATGTCGGAGCCCTCGAGGATCTCGCGCAGCCGATCGCGCGCCTCGAGCGCCGAAGCGCGACCGCGATCCGGATTCGCACCGCAGCCGAGCCCCCGGGTTACCTCTGCGCCCAGTTGAATCTTGAGGGGCGCGAGGTTGTGCTTCAGGGCCTGGTTGTCGGTGTTGGCGGCGACGAATTCCACGCCGCCGAGACCCGAGGCGATCATCGTATTGAGGGCGTTGCCCCCGCCGCCTCCGACGCCCACCACCTTGATGGTGGCCGCCTGCTCGGAAGCACAGTCGAATTGGAGCAGGTCGGCTCCGTCGTCGGGCCCGATTTCGAGCAGTTCGACTGCGTCGCTGCGGCTGT
>CAZMZL010000187.1:0-6939 GCA_964570595.1 uncultured Anaerolineaceae bacterium
AAATGCACTGTCATCATTTATCATTTGTAAGGCCGTCCTCCCTCACATGATCCGTCGAGGGAGGGGGGCTATCGTGCTCATCGGTGCCCGACCTGGTCTAAGGGGCATAGCGAAAGGTGCGGCTTACTCGGCCTCGAAAAGCGCAGTTCTCAGGTTGACGGAGAGTCTTTCCGCCGAGTACAAAAACGCCGGCATTCGTATCAATGCAGTTCTTCCCGGGACCATTGATAGCCCACAAAACCGAGAGCAGAATCCCAAAGGAAATTTCGAGAAATGGGTCACGCCGGAGGCATTGGCAGGGGTCATCCTGTTCCTGGCCTCCGACGCCGCCGGTCCTATTCATGGCGCGCTGATCCCTGCTTACGGGACCGGCTAGAAAGCAAGATTTACACCGCATGTCTTTCGTTTTGCGGGTGATCGATGACAAGGAGCATGTTGATGGAAATTGGTATGGTTGGACTTGGAAAAATGGGCGCGAACATGACCAAGCGCTTACTGGATCATGATCATAAAGTTCTGGTATACGATCGGAATGAGGAATCGGTAGAGATCGCCGTTGAAACCGGGGCCTTTGGCATGAAGTCGCTCGAAGAACTCGTGCAAAAGTTGGCCGCCCCGCGTGCCGTTTGGGTCATGGTGCCGGCCGGAACGGCCACCGATTCGGTCATCGGATCATTGGGTAGCTTGTTGGAACCCGGGGATATGATCATTGATGGGGGTAATAGCAACTATAAAGATACGAAGGCGCGAGCTGAGACCCTTAGAGAGAAACAAATCTATCTCGTCGATGCCGGGACGAGCGGCGGAATATGGGGCCTCACCGAGGGGTACAGTTTAATGGTGGGCGGCGATACGCAGGCCGTTGAATTTCTCACCCCGATATTCGAAGCTCTGGCACCTGGACCGGAAAGTGGGTGGGGGCACGTAGGTGCGAATGGCGCCGGGCATTTTGTCAAGATGGTGCATAACGGCATTGAATACGGTCTCATGCAGGCATACGCTGAAGGATTCGAGATCATGAAAGCAAAAACGGATTACGATCTTGACCTCCATCAAATCGCTCAAATCTGGCGGTATGGCAGTGTGGTTCGTTCATGGCTTCTGGATTTAACTGCGCAGGCTCTGGAGGCTGATCAAGACTTAAGTGAGGTTAAAGGCTGGGTGGCTGACAGCGGTGAAGGGCGATGGACGGTAGCGGAAGCGATCGATCTGGATGTTCCCGCTCCTGTCATCACCTCCTCACTGATGATGCGTTTTGTAAGCCGACAGGGCGAGAGTTATGCCGCGAAGATCCTCGCGGCGATGAGGAACCAATTCGGTGGTCATGAGATCAAACGTCGATAGAGGGACGCTCATTGAACGATCGGATTAAGGCGATCACAAACGGAAATTTGAGGGATGGAATGTCAGCGACAAGGCCTGATTTGGAACACACCTCGATCGTAATATTTGGCGCATCCGGTGATCTCACACGCAGGAAATTAATCCCTGCTCTTTTCAACAATTACTGCAAGGATCGACTACCTGGAGATTTTCAGATATTGGGTACAGCCAGAACAGAATATTCACATGAAGCCTTCCGGGAGATTTTGCGGGAAGGGATCGACACCCTCACCAGCATCGAATGTGATGAAGCCAGCTGGCGTTCGTTCTCAGAACGCATCTGGTATCAACGTGGAAATGTGAAATCAAGTGAAGATTATCTGACCGTGGATAAATTCCTGAAGGACATTGAAGCTCCATCTGCAAACCGGCTCTACTACCTGGCCACATCCCCGGCGATCTTCCCGGACATTATCGAAAATCTTGGACGCGCGGGCTTAGCTGAAGAGACTTCTGGCTGGAGAAAGATTGTGATCGAGAAGCCCTTCGGGCGCGATCTCGCTTCTGCCCTTGCGCTGAACGAGATTGTTCATCGCGTCTTCCGTGAAGACCAGGTCTACCGTATCGATCATTACCTGGGAAAAGAAACCGCCCAGAATATCATGTATTTCCGATTTCTAAACAACATTTTCGAACCGATCTGGAATCGAAACCACATTGATCATGTCCAGATTACGGTATCCGAGACGGTGGACGTCGAACATCGCGCCGGATACTATGATCAAGCCGGCGTGATACGCGACATGTTTCAAAATCATCTCCTGCAGTTGCTCACGCTTGTCGCGATGGAACCCCCGGCCGCTTTTAAAGCGGATGCTATCCGTAATGAGAAGGTGAAAGTCCTCTCTGCAGTCAGATGCCAGGGGATCAAAGATACGCTGCGTGCGCAGTATGATGGCTACTGCATGGCAGAAGGCGTGAAGGAAGGATCCCAGACGCCCACGTATGCGGTGATGAAGCTCTATATCGACAATTGGCGATGGCACGGTGTTCCCTTCTACCTGCGGTCCGGAAAAGCGCTCCAGGGAAAGACGAGCGAGATCGTCATCGTATTCGACCTTCCTCCCCATGTGATGTTCCCCCTTGCGGACGACTACCGCCTCACACCGAATTTTCTATCCCTCTGTATCCAACCTGACGAAGGGATCCATCTGCGCTTTGAGACCAAAGTGCCCGATTCTCCACGGGAGACCCGATCCGTAGATATGGAGTTTAAGTATCAAACCTCCTTTGCGGGTGATCACCTCCCGGATGCTTATGAACGCCTGCTCATTGATGCGCTAACCGGCGATGCATCACTTTTCACTCGCAGTGACGAGATTGAGGCAGCCTGGGCTATCGTGGATCCGGTTATCCAGGGATGGGAACATTTGGAAGGAGCTCCTCCTCTTTCAAGCTATATCCCGGGATCATGGGGACCGCAGGAGGCAGACGAGTTTATCTCAAAAGACCAGCGTCAATGGAGACTCGGATGCGACTGACGATAATCTCTCATTAGCAGCGAAGGACATAGCTCTCGAATTTCATGGAAAAATATGGAGTCCTGTTAAGTTTCTATTCAAATCACGATGATGCTCATGAGGCGTATCGACGCCTGCGGCGTTCTCGCTTTCAGCGCATCGCTCTGATCCATGGCCTGGAGGGTGGGGAAACCCAGGTAGTCAAACGATCGGGCAGGCTCTCGTTGATTGCCTCGATGCTCGTGGGAGCGTTGTTCGGGATCCTCGCGGGATATTTTCTCATCTCCTCCCTCAACTCACAGGCTGAAGGGCTGCTCATTATCGTCCCATTATTCTCTGCGTTCCTGGGTTCGATTGCAGGAGGCTGGGGCATTCGACGAATGAGACGCGGCATCGATCCAGAGGTCATCGAATGGTATGCGAAATGGATCGTTGAGGATGAATCGCTCGCACTGCTTCAGGACAACACAGCTACCTTCACCCGGGCGGTTCCCATTCTAAGAAAGATCGGTGAAACGGCGCCTTCAATTTTCATCGTTCGGGGTGAAACTGAATTTCCGATCGATTTAGAGACACCATTAGCTGCTCCACTCCCGGTACCCCAAATCTTAAGACATGCTGAACGCATGGCCTTGGAACTGAGCATCGAACCCTCCACCGGGCGCGATGAACCTCTCTTTGAGAGATTGTCCCAGGCGGAGGAGATCCTGACGGAGGTTTGCTCAGAACTCTCTGAATCGCAAAAAATCGAACCGAGTATTGGCTCGTCTGCAGAGTGGCTCCTTGATAATAGCTACATCATTGAAGGTCACATCAGCGATGTCCGCCTCAATTTGCCAAGAAAGTTTTACCATGAGCTGCCGATTATCTCTCAAACCGATCATATGGGTGTCTCGTCACCATCAAAACGATTTGAAACTGCCGAACCTCAGAAGGGTGAACCACGGATATTTAGTCTAGCAGCCGAACTCATCCTGCATACGGACGGGAGGGTGAGCCAGGATATCATCGAGCAATTCTTGAACGCCTATCAAACCGAATCGACCCTGACGACGGGTGAACTATGGACTGCTCCTCTCATGCTGCGTGTTGCACTCATCGATCGATTGAGCAGGTTGGCAGTCATCATCGACTCCAGCATGCGAGCTCGAGAACGGGCGGATTATTGGGCAAATCGGTTGCTCATCGTTGCAAGGCGATCCCCTCAACAGCTCTTCTCGATTCTGGCGGCTTTAGCAGAGGACGAACCGAATCCAAGTACTTACTTTGCATTTCAACTGACCGGACATCTCTATGACGAAGAATCTGCTCTCGTACCCGTGCAGAGCTGGTTGGAGCGGACCCTGCAAGTTTCCCTCGCTGATCTGAACATCCAGGAACAGAACCGTCAGGCTGCTTATCAGGTTTCGATCGGAAACGCCATCACCAGTTTAAGGACTTTGTCTTTGCTGGATTGGCGCGAGATATTTGAGGCGCAAAGCCAGGTAGAACAGGTATTGCGACGAGATTCGGCCAATATTTACGCTCAGATGGATTTTGACACCAGAGACTACTATCGCGGCGCGGTTGAAGAGATTGCGCGCGAGAGCCGAATCCCGGAAGTTGACGTCGCTGAAAAAGCCGTTGAACTGAGCAGGAGGCAGAGCTCGCGCGATGTCGATCTTCGCTTTCATCACATTGGATATTACCTGGTGGATCGTGGCCGTGAGACCTTGCTCAAAGAACTTCAATCAAGAGATTCGCTTCGATCGCGTCGGCTGCGCTGGATTCTCTCGCATCATACCCCGATCTACCTGACACTGATCGGTGGTTTTTTGGTCCTGTTCGTCTTTATCGCTGTTTGGTTGACATCTTTGTTCGACGTGGGCGGTCCCATGGGGCTTGTCCTGATCGCGCTTGCTGCAATCATCCCTGCCAGTCAACTTGCAGTCCAGACGGTTAACTATTGGACTACGCGCATCCTACCGCCCAATGCGCTCCCAAAAATGTCGTTCGAGAAGGAAGGGATCCCGGATGCATTTCGAACGCTGATCGTTGTTCCAATCCTAATCATCGATCCCGAAGAGTTGAAAGATGAGATTGCCAAACTTGAAGTGCGCTTTCTGGCGAATAGGGAACCAAATTTGATTTTCGGGTTGTTCACGGATTATTCTGATTCCGACCTCCAAGTCCAACAAGATGATGTCAGACTTCTCAGGTTGGCAGAGAATGGAATCCGGACTTTAAACGAGCGCTATGGAGAAAATTGTTTCTACCTCTTCCACCGTGATCGAACGTGGTGTGATTCAGAGGGGAAATACATCGGTTGGGAACGCAAACGCGGCAAGCTGGAAGAGCTCAACCAACTCTTGAACGGAGAACCACCACGCAGTGAAGGTGGGATCATTAAGGTAGGCGAGCAATCTCCGTTAGAAGAAGTTCGTTATGTCATCACGCTTGACAGCGACACGCAATTACCACGCGGCAGCGCAAGGAGGATGATTGAAACCATCGCGCACCCTCTTAACAGACGCGTCTCGGGTCCGGACTCACAGGGTTACTCCATTATTCAACCTCGTGTAAGCACGGCGCTGCCGAGCGCACAAGCCACAAATTTCAGCCGTTTATTTACGGATCCTGTTGGATCTGATCCATATACCAAAGCCGTCTCGGACGTTTATCAAGATCTCTCAGGCGAAGGGTCCTACATTGGTAAGGGGATCTATGATCCCAGATCGTTTCATCAGGAACTCTCCGGGAAGTTCCCAGAACAAACCTTGCTTAGCCATGACCTGATCGAGGGCGCGTACGTCCGGGTGGGTCTGGCAAGCGATATTGAGCTTTTTGATGAGTTCCCCTCGGATTATCAAACCTATACCAGCCGTCAGCATCGCTGGATCAGGGGCGATTGGCAGATTGCCGATTGGGTACTCCCGCGTGTCCGCAGGCAGGATGGCGCAAAGGTCAGAAACCCTCTTTCCCACCTGAATCGATGGAAGATATTCGATAATCTCCGTCGAAGTCTGATCCCGCCGGGGAGTGTGGCGTTCCTATTAATCGCGTGGTTGTTGTCGCCGGGGTCTGCGCTGGTTGCGGGCCTTCTCATTGCGCTGCTGCTCCTGTATCAACCTCTCACAGAACCCGTGACCTGGGCGACGACGCCTCAAAGATCACGTTCCCTCGATCTGAAAGGATTCTCCCGGGATCTTACCCGCTCTGTGGTGGAGATCGGGCTTCTTCTCCATCAAGCCGCATTGGCGTTGGATGCGATCACTCGCGTGTTCTATCGACGCCTGGTAAGCCACAGGGATTTCTTGCAGTGGACGACAGCACAAATGGCTTCTCGTTCTGCGGGGGAAAGGTCGAAGTCATTCCGATCCCAGATGGGGATTGTGTTCCTCATCACAGTCGTCTTGTCAGGTCTCGTCACGGTTACGGCCCCAAGCAGCCTTATTTTCGCACTCCCTTTCTTGATGCTGTGGTTTTTCAGCCCCGCACTCGAATGGTGGTTGAATCGTCCTGCCGATGAGGAGCGGAGGAAGGCCGAAGTGCACAGCGAGGACCGCCGTTTTTTGCGACGAGTCGCACGAAAAACATGGCGATATTTTGATGACTTTGTGAATGAAGAGAGCCGTTGGCTTCCTCCCGATAACTACCAGGTCTCCCACCAGGATCAACTCGCGATGCGAACGAGTCCCACGAATGTGGGTCTGTGGCTTTTAAGTCTCCTGGGAGCATATGATTTCGGCTACATCACCGTGAACCAGGTCCTCGACCGAGTCGGGGGAACACTTGAAACCCTCAATGGACTGGAAAAGCATGAGGGACATTTCCTCAATTGGTATGACCTGGAGACGCAGCAGCCCCTCGAGCCACGCTACGTGTCCTCGGTCGATAGCGGTAATCTTCTGAGCAGTTTCTGGGCCCTGGAACAGGGCATGAACATGCTCGTGCAGGATCCCTTGATCGGCCCATCCGCGCTCTTCGGTATGCGGGATACGCTCCAATTAATTCGCGAAGCTGCTTCGGGGGTTGAGCTCGATCAGGAAGTGGTTTCTACGATCAAGGCTCTTGAAAGCTCGCTTAATGCTTCTCCAGAATCGCTGCATAAGCTCAT
>CAZMZL010000188.1:0-6890 GCA_964570595.1 uncultured Anaerolineaceae bacterium
ATGCTCAACCGGTGGCGTGTCCTGCGTGTGGCCCCGAAATTTGGCTGGAGATCAAGGGCGAGATTGTGGCGAAGAGAGGTGAGGCGTTGACCTGTGCTCGCCGCATGCTCAAGGATGGGCGCATTCTCGCCGTCAAGGGACTGGGTGGTTTTCATCTTGCCTGTGATGCCGGAAACTCGGGAACCGTGGATGAACTCCGGCGCAGGAAGCTGAGGGTGGATAAAGCCTTTGCGGTCATGTTTTACGACATGGAGTCTATTCACGAGAATGCACTCGTCGACTCCGTGGGGGAGGCCCTGCTCATCTCACCGGAGAGACCCATTGTCATCGCTTCCCGCCACCCCGAATCGATCATCGCTGCCGAGGTCGCCCCGCACCAGAGCACACTGGGTCTCATGCTGCCTTACACGCCGCTGCATGAGCTCCTTCTAGAACCAGAAGAGGATTATCCAGCAGCGCTGGTGATGACCAGTGGGAATATGAGCGAGGAGCCGATTGCGACGGACAATGATGTGGCAAAACGCCGATTGGACGGCCTGGCGGATGGATTTCTGCTGCACAACCGGGATATTCAAACCCGATGTGATGATTCCATCGTGCGTGTGTTCGAGGAGAGCCCTTATCCGATCAGACGCTCGCGCGGCTACGCGCCGTTTCCGATGCATCTTCCGAGAGAGGTGCCGCCGATGTTGGCCGTGGGTGGAGAGCTGAAAAACACATTTTGCCTGGCGAAAGACACATATGCCTTTCTCAGCCATCACATTGGAGATATGGAGAATTACGAGACGCTGCGCTCGTTCGAGCAGGGCATCGCTCACTTTGAACGCCTGTATAAGATCCAGCCAGAAATCGTCGTCCGCGATGATCATCCTGATTACATGAGTACACGCTATGCGCTGGAGCGTGCTCGGCATGAAGGGATCAGGTGCATGAGCGTGCAGCACCATCACGCGCACATTGCGGCATGCATGGCTGAAAACGGGGTTTCAGGCCCGGTGATCGGGCTCTCATTTGACGGCACTGGATTTGGCACGGATGGCACGATCTGGGGAGGAGAAGTCCTCCTGGCTTCTTACGGGACTTTTACACGATACTGTCACCTCCGAGAAGTCCCTCTGCCGGGGGGAGATAAGGCGGTGAGGGACCCCAACCGACTCGCCCTGGCCTGGCTGCACTCGGGTGGGATTGAATGGGATGCCGACCTGCCCCCGGTTCGTGCGACGGGTTCAGAGGAGCGAAGAATAATCTTGAGACAGCTCGAAACCGGTTTGAACGCTCCGCGCACATCCAGCATGGGGCGCCTGTTTGATGCCGTCGCAGCGATGATCGGGATACGTGGAACGGTTAACTATGAGGCGCAAGCCGCGATCGAACTCGAAGCCTGCATCGATATGGAAGAACGCGGCGCGTACACATTTCACATCCAGGAAGATGAGATTGACCCCATCAACGTTTTCCACGAGTTGATCCAGGACCTGCGTGAGGGAAAAACCAGGGGTGTCATGGCAGCTAAATTTCATCACGGTCTTGTTCGGGTCGTGCTGGAGGTCTGTCGTCGAGTTAGAAGCGAGCACGGTGTTTTGGACGTAGCCCTGAGTGGTGGGGTCTGGCAAAACATGGTTCTTCTCTCAAACGCGACAAGCGCGCTGCGGAGAGCAGGCTTCAATGTGCTGCTCCATCGAAAGGTTCCTGCAAATGATGGCGGCCTGGCGTTTGGCCAGGTTGTTGTTGCGCTGCACAAAATGCATGATGTTCAGATCGAGGGGATTCCCAGCGAAGCGCAAATATAAGATTTCGTTGCGAGTGTCTCCACAGCGCGTGAGGCGTTGCTCAAGTGGGAAGAAACTTCAACCCATGTCATCCCGAAGCATCTTTACCGCTGACGCAATCTCCCGCATCGCAGAGGGAGATCGCTTCGCAAAAAGACGCTCGCGATGACATGAACGTAAGTTTCTTAGTAGTCGAAATGCCTTTTTCCAGCGATAGAAAATCGTAAGGAAAAGAAGGAGTCGGTCAAGATGTGTCTAGGTGTGCCAGGCAGGATCATTGAGGTATACGAATCGAATGATTTGAAAATGGGAAAGATTGACTTTGGTGGCGTGGTTCGCGAGGCCTGTCTTGCGTATGTTCCCAATGCGGAAGTCGGGGAATACGTGGTTGTGCACGTTGGTTTTGCCATCAGTTTGCTCAGTGAGGAAGAGGCGCATGAGACCCTCGCGCTTCTGCGGGAAATCATCAATATCGAAGATGAGATAGGACCTGAGGTGGCATCCTCGTGAGATACGTTACTGAATATCGTGATGCAGATCTGGTTCGAGGGATCCTGGTCCAAATTCATGATACGGTCACTCAGCCGTGGGTCTTGATGGAGATCTGTGGGGGACAGACTCATGCAATCGTGCGTCACGGGATCGATCAGCTCCTGCCTTCAGAAATCGAACTGGTGCATGGACCGGGTTGTCCCGTGTGCGTCACCCCGCTTGAATTGATCGACAAGGCGCTCGCCATCGCATCTGATACGGATGTAATCTTTACCTCTTATGGGGACATGCTTCGAGTGCCCGGTTCGGCGAATGACCTCTTCTCGATCAAGGCGCAGGGCGGAGACGTCCGTGTTGTGTATTCTCCGCTGGATGCATTGAAAATTGCGCAGGAAAATCCGGATCGGGAGGTCGTGTTCTTTGCAATTGGTTTTGAGACGACGGCGCCTGCGAACGCGATGAGTGTGGTGCAGGCTCGCACCCTGGGGATCACCAATTTCAGTCTCCTGGTCTCTCATGTCAGGGTGCCGCCGGCCATGCATGCGATCCTCTCATCCCCGCGGAACAGGGTGCAAGGATTCCTGGCTGCTGGACATGTCTGTGCGGTGATGGGTTATTGGGAGTATCCGCCCATCGCGGAGGAATACAAAGTGCCCATCGTCGTCACCGGGTTTGAGCCTCTGGATCTGGTTCGGGGGATCCTTCAATGTGTACAGGAGCTGGAATCAGGACGGGTTGATGTCGAGAATGCCTACTCGCGGGCGGTTACATTTGAAGGGAACAAACCCGCCCAGTCCGTGATTTCACAGGTATTCATGGCGTGTGATCGAAAGTGGCGCGGTATCGGCGTGATTCCGGGAAGCGGCTGGTGTCTGCAGCCGGAATTCGAGCAGTTCAACGCGGAGGCTCGTTTTGATGTTGCCCAAATCCAACCTGAGGAATCGCCGTTGTGCATTGCTGGAGAGATTCTCCAGGGATTGAAGAAACCCACCGATTGCGCTGCATTTGGAAATCAATGCACACCCGCTCATCCCCTGGGTGCGACAATGGTGTCATCCGAGGGGGCCTGTGCGGCCTACTATCATTATGGACGTCACCTGGATGTGGTCTGAACCAGCGACACTCGGAGGGGAGGAGCGAGTACCCTGGTTTTTGAGTACGGATTCCACCAGCTTGCTGGTGGCAAGGAGCAAGCTCCTTGAATCCGCGAGCGGGAATCCGTCGGTTTGCTGGCGGGGATGAGCAAGCTCCTTGAATCCGCGAACGGGAATCCGTCGGCTTGCTGGCGGCCAACGGAAGCTTTGTGACATCGGGAAGGGGCACTGAAGGAACGTGGAGATCTGGGGAAACCTGGATAAAAAGACATGGAGAATTCAAAGAAAGAAACGACGATGCAGGGTCCGATGTGCCCGCTTCCGCTGACGCATGACGACCAAATTGTCATCGGTCACGGGAGCGGGGGAAGGATGACAGCGGATCTTATTGAGCGCATCTTTTATCCGCCGTTTGATAATCCGACGCTTCTTGTAGGCGACGATTCCGCGATCCTGGAATTGTCAGGAGCAGGGTGCATCGCGGTAAGCATTGATTCACATGTCGTGTCCCCTCTAATCTTTCCAGGGGGCGATATTGGCAGCCTGGCTATCTGCGGCACCGTGAATGATCTGGCAATGGTTGGCGCAACACCACGATGGTTGACCGCAAGCTTCATTCTCGAAGAGGGCCTTCATCTGGAGACCCTCGAGCGCATTTTGAAATCCATGAAGGCGGCTGCCCTGGAGGCAGGCATCACGATCGTCGCCGGAGATACCAAAGTCGCCGAACGGGGAAAAGCCGACCAGATCTTCATCACCACAAGCGGGATCGGCGTAATCCCGGAAGGGCGGAATGTTTCTGGCAGGAATGCCCGGGTTGGCGATGCAGTTCTGGTATCGGGCCCGATAGGTGATCACGGCATCGCTGTCCTTGCAGCTCGTGGTCAGCTCGATTTTGATGCGCAGGTCCAATCTGACATCGCACCGTTGTGTGGGTTGACGGAGGGGTTGTTCGAGCACGGGTTGGATATTCATGTCATGCGGGACCCAACCAGGGGCGGGCTGGCCACAACATTGAACGAGATCGCCAGACAGAGCGATGTCCTCATCGAACTCAATGAAGAGCGAATACCCGTCCGTCCTGCTGTTGAGGCGGCCTGTGAGATGCTGGGTTTCGACCCGCTCTACGTGCCGAATGAGGGCAAGTTCATTACGATCCTGCCTGAGGATGATGCCGAAACGGCGTTAGCGGTGATGCATGATCTTCCGTATGGCGAGGGTGCCTGTCGAATCGGGCATGTGGGCGAATCCCCGTCTGGCAGAGTCCTGATGCGGACGGCAATCGGTGGTACGCGGGTCGTGGATGTACTTGCAGGGGAGATGCTGCCGAGGATTTGTTAGAAATAAAAGCCTCTTTCTGGGAGCACTATTGAAATAAGGATCCCTTAGCCCACCATGTCACCGATATAAGAACTTCCATTGAATCTCATTCGGTCAGACGTCATATGCCGTGGGTGGGCTTGCGATGACTCCTGCCACCCGTATTCCATCCATTTCCATACGGGCCTTGGCCCTTTCAATTATTCCTGAACGATGAAAACCTGAACGCTCCCGGGATCGGCGAGAAACTCCCGTTCAAGAATTGATCCGATATGTCTTTGTATAAGCTCCCATCTTTCGGGGTATTCCATGATAAATACGGGCTCAATATATAAAGCTTTTATGTGGTTGTTTTCGAGCCATTCCAGGAACCGAATGTCGACGTCTTCTCCAAGCGGAATGGATTGAAGCCCCACATCGTTCATTTTTGCTGCTAATGCGGGTAAAGGCACATAGGTACCCACGCCTGATCCCCGTTTAAGTTCATCCTGCATAAAATGGATTGCGCGTTCCTGAGACGAAGTCCCAATGGACCATGCCTGCGGGAATGTAAAAGGAGGATGGAGAATGGCTGCTGCGCAAAGCGCGAGGAATAAACCAACAATCTCGGTTTCTACACGATCCGGATATCGTCTTTGAGCCATCCAGGTCAGGGTAACTGTAGCAAGTGAAATTAATCCAACAGCCAAAAATGCCGGTTTGTGATCAATTAAGCTGTATAGAGATAGCATTGAAAGAATCACAATAACAGCAACTCGCTCGTTTTTCCCTGGTTGTTTGGAAAGAAAGAATGCGATCCCAATCGCCGCCAGGACGATGGGTACGTAAAAAGAGAGCAAGAAGAATCCCGATCGGAGATAAAAAGCCAGATATAGAAGCGCGGGTAAAGGCCATAAGAGGAGGATTGTTAGTTCAGAGAATGCCCTCTTTTTCAGGAGTGCGTAAGCGCCCCCAAGTGCGGCAAGAAACAGGAACGGGGCGATTTTCTTTCCGCCATAGGCTGACAATATTGCGTTGGGGGTGTTTTTCGCATTCACAAAGAAACGGTCGAACATTGCGGGGGGATTTTGCAGGAACGCGATGATGACGGATCCACGATTTTCTTCCCGCGAGCCGAACTGCTCCGTATTTATCCGAATTTGATCAGACGGATTTTGAGCCTCCAGCGATGCGACCCACGAGAGGGAGTTATAGGCCTTCTCACCAATTCCGGTTCTGAGGTCACCTGTAGTCATTCCTCGTAGGAGAACAAATACTCCGACCACGATGAAGCCAGGGATAATCGCGGAGGCGAGAAGCCTCCCAAACTTAACTTTCCGGAATCCAATCGCGATCACGATGATGATGAACAGTGGGGTAAGAAATAATCCGTCCGGTCGGGATGCAAACGCAAGACCGACAAACAAGGATGCGAATGCCAAATCTCGAGATTCTTTCGATTGATTAAATTGGAGGGTTTTAGCCAGTGCTAATGCAGACATCGCAGCGAACAATGCATCGCTTGGATTCCCAAGGATGATGAGCATCGCTGGAGAAAAGAATAGGACACCGGCCACGATATATGGATGGGTGTATTCTCTCAATCGCGAGCCTAAGTAAAATGTTGAGAACCAGAGCAATGAAAAAAGGATGATCCGTCCAATTCCAAGACTGAGCATAAACCAATCCTGTGATTGGGACACAAACAAATAAATCGCAGCATAGAATATCGAGCTGAGAGGGCTGCGTCCAAGCTCTCGAATATCAAGTCCATCCACGAGTTTTCGACCGCTTTCAACATACTTTGTCTCGTCATGAGGGTTCACAACTTGATAACTGGGGAGTAAATCTGGGGTGACAAGAACCAGATTGATGAAAAATAGGAGAACGATAATCATCATCTCTGGGGGAATGGATGATAATTTTAATCTTATCTTGGTTTCCATGGGAACTTCCTTAAGATTCATCAGGTTTCGATCGAGGTAAGGTTGATTTCGAGAAGTAGCTGTTTTTCAACGATGAGACAAATTCCACAGGAGAGTAAGAGAAACCATTGTATAGCGCAATATTACCTTCGACCAGGGCTCGTGAACCTGACCGGACTTATTGTAACCGAATATGACAATAATTACATTTCGGACCATTAGCATAGATATGGAGACCAAGGAGCAGTGTTCTTTGGGATGTGGCTATAGAGTTGTATACATTCCACTTGGGGGTAGAATACAGAAGTTAC
>CAZMZL010000189.1:0-6823 GCA_964570595.1 uncultured Anaerolineaceae bacterium
ATGGGGATTGACGGGATGCCCCCACAGGATGGAGAAAAGCTGAAACCCGCCGAAGCCTATGGTGTAAGGGTCATGTCGATAGGTTTTTTGGTGCCACCCGAACAACCTCTTATTTGGAGAGGTCCTATGCTTCACAGCGCCATTCAGCAGTTTGTGACCGATGTGGAGTGGGGAGAACTTGATTTTCTCATTATCGATCTGCCGCCGGGTACCGGTGACGCACAACTGAGTATCGCGCAGACGATCTCCCTGACCGGAGGTCTCATCGTCACGCTTCCCCAGAAAGTATCCCTTGAAGATGCTCGACGTGGATTGGAGATGTTCCGCACGATGGAGGTTCCCATCCTTGGTATTGTTGAGAATATGAGTTTTCTCGAGCTGTCCGATGGTACCCAAATGGATATATTTGGAAGGGGCGGAGGCGAATCGCTTGCGGATGCGAGCGGGACTCAATTTCTAGGCTCGGTCCCGATGGACCCCGAGATCAGACGGGGTGGGGATGATGGCGTTCCCCTCTTGATCGCGCATCCCGAATCTGCCGCTGCGCAGGTCCTTTCATCTGTGATTGATGGCTTGTTGGCCCAAATGGGTGACGGGGGTGATCAGGCCTCTTCCGCCGTAGAGATCGAAATCACCGAATAGCTTTCGCAGGACGACACATCAAAGGACCTGGGTATCCCTCCCATCACTGGTTTCACCGCCAGCCTGGTCCGTCCTCAATTCATGGAACCTGCTAAAATATAAAACATTGAATGGGTATGATCCACGAGGGTAAGGAAAATGGCTGAAGTTATTACAGGTACATCGGTAGCAGCGATCCGCTTTCAGCGGCTGGGAAAAATCTACCATTTCTCCGTTCCCGATGGTGAGGATCTCCGCACGGGAGATTTTGTGATCGTGTCCACGTCCCGAGGTCGAGAGATGGGTGAAATCGTCGAAATCTTTGACAAGCCGCCTGCATCCATAAACGGACCCCGAAAACCAATCGAACGCCGTGCCACTGCGCGAGAACTTGTCTTGCGAAGGATGTGGCAGCGCAAGGAACTCGAAGCGATGATTGCCTGTCGTGAGAAAGCTGCAAAGTTGGGCTTTTCCTCGATCAAGATCGTCCGAGCAGAATATTCGTTCGACGGCTCACGCATATCCTTCCTGTTTACCAGCGAGGGGGAGGAAAAGGTGGAGCTGAAGAAACTCCGCTCCGCCGTTCAAAAATCTCAGCGTAAATCTCGAGTGGAGTTCCGTCAAATTGGACCCCGAGATGTCGCCAAGGTCATCGGGGGAATGGGCGCCTGCGGTCTGGAGGAGAGATGCTGTTCTCGTTTCTTATCTGACTTCAGCCCGATATCCATCAAAATGGCAAAAGCTCAGGGGATATCCCTGAATCCTCAAGAGATTACGGGAATGTGCGGCCGGCTGCGGTGCTGCTTGATCTTTGAATATGAAGCATATGTGGCGGCCCGCAAGGGTCTTCCGAAGAAGAAAAAACGGGTCATCACACCACGCGGGGAGGGTCGCGTCATCGATGTTCTCCCTCTGAGGCAGGCTGTGATCGTGCAGCTGGAAGATGAGCGGCGAGTCGAATTTTTAAAACATGAGATCCAGCCCTACGAGGAATATAGGGCCCTGCAGGAGAAAGCCTCTCAACCGTGTGAAAAACATGGAAACGGGGAATGCGATTGTGTCCAGGGAGGCAAGTGATCGATGACAACCGATCGAAGGGATGAAGAGGTGCCGTTCAGGGTCCTGGTCGTGCTGGCGCACCCCGACGATCCGGAATTTTTCTGTGGTGGGACAATCGCGCGGTGGGCAGAAGCTGGACGCGAGATCCATTACTGCCTGCTCACAAAGGGAGACAAAGGTGCCGACGATGATGTGAAGACACCGGAAGACCTGGCCTCCATACGTGAGCTCGAACAACGGGCTGCAGCTGAGATCCTGGGCGTATTCGATGTCCGCTTTCTCGATTATGAAGATGGTTATCTCGTACCCGATCTCGATCTCCGAAGAGACATCGTCCGGGTGATACGCCAGGTCCGTCCAGATGTTGTCGTCACCTGCGATCCGACAAATTTCTTCCCGGGAAACCGTTATATCAATCATGCCGATCATCGTGCTGCAGGGCAGGCGACATTAGATGCCGTTTATCCAGCTGCGAGGTCGGCGCTTTACTTTCCGGAGTTGAGCCGGGATGAAGGTTTCCAGCCGTATAAGGTTCACGAGGTTTATATCGCAGGCGCTCAACATCCGAACATCGATGTAGATGTCACGGGCACATTCAAGAAGAAGATTCTTGCATTGAGTGAACATAAGAGCCAGATTCAGGATCTCGATGCGCTTGAAGAGCGGTTGAAAGGTTACATGCGTGACGATGGGAGTCCTCCGGATGATCCCCGCTTCATCGAGCGTTTTCGTCGATTAGAATTGCGATAATATTCACGCTCGCACTCAAGTTCATGAGATGGGAGATCTTTCCGGCGAATTCGTACCATCTACGCTCTCAAGGGCAGAGAAGAATGATCCTTGATATCGTCGACACAAAACCCATCTCCAAGAAATTTACCAAAGGTGCGGCATGAGCGCGGGGATCTCGCGTTTGGGGACCATGGGTTGGCTTCTTCTCAGCGCCAGCCCTCCGGGTAGTGGGGAACGATTTCCAAGACTTGGAGAGAAGATTCTTGAAATCACGGATCTCTCTAGAACACAAGTGTGCATGACCATCGGAGAAATCCCGGATACCTCATTTATCCATCTCATTGATGATCTTGAAACTATCCTGGGTGGTTCAATTCAAGTCATCGATCTGCAGTCTTTGATTGTCGAGGAGCTAAGGGAGCTTTGGCTTACTTCATCTCTTAAAATCCTGGGGGGAGGCTCCATTGAGGGTTGGTACAAATTTCTGGGAACCGACCTCTTCCAGGTTCAGCCGGAGGAGGTACTCCCGGATGCCAGCGTTCTTCTTGCCATCGGCGCGGCCGCCGGGGCGATGGGCTCGTGGGCTTTTAATGATGAAAGTGCGACGCTCATGGATGCGCTGGGCTGGGTGGTGAACGGGATCGTGCTCCCCGGTTGGGGTGCGCCGTCACAAATCGACTCTGTTCGGGATCATGTCTCGGATCATCTCAAAAGCTATGCGATCGGCTTACCGGAACATGCTCTGCTTGCACTCGGGCCCGAAAACCAGGTTGAAGTCTGGAGTGAGACTCCTCCGACCGTCTTTCTAGGTATGAGGCATATCAATCAAGCTGATGATAACCCGCACTCAGCATGACATGACCCCCGGTAAAGTTCCGGCACGTGTTGTGAGCCTTGTGCCTTCGATCACACGCAGCATGATGGATTTCGGTCTGGGCGAGTGCATCGTTGGCATGACAGCGTATTGCGAGCCGGGAGCAACGGTCGATGGGGCCCGAGTTGGAGGAACGCTCACACCGAATGTTGAGCTAATCCTCGAACTCGACCCTGACTTTGTGATCCTTAACAAGGAGGAAAATCCCAGGGACATTGTGACTCAACTCAACGATGCTGGGCTTGAACTGTGGATCACATCTCCAAAAACAATCTCGGATTGCATTCACGACCTCTGGCACATCGCGAGGATTTTCGGTATTCTCGAGCGTGTATCCAATACGATAAACTCGTTGGAACGAGCCATTGCATGGCTGCACCATGCCCATGAAGGGAAGTCAAGAAAACGTGTTTTCTGTCCGATCTGGTTTGACAATTGGTGGATGACGATCCACCAGGATACGTACGTGCATAGCGTCATTGAACTTTGTGGGGGTGACAATGTTTTCGCGACCAGAGAGCGAAAATACCCTCTCGCCGCCGATATTGACGAGTCAGAAAAGCAGGAGGAACCGGGATCACGAGATGTTCGCTATCCTCGAATAACCACGGAAGAAGTCATGAACCTGGACCCCGAATTGATACTCTTACCGGATGAGCCCTTTCCTTTTGGGCGGAAGGAGCTTGAGAAGGTGAAGGATCTGCTTCGGGGAACTTCAGCGATACACGATGATCAGATCTATCTTGTCGACGGGAGATGGCTTACGTGGCATGGGACGACTCTGGCCGAAGCGATACGACACCTGCCGCAGATTCTGCAGACCGTCGGTTGGGAGGGTCCTTGAAACACGATCACGTGGGATCTCCCTTTGAATTCAGGGAAGGCACTCCTGCGATCATCCATTCGAGATGACGAGTATCGCGTGAGATTTGACGATGAGCATCCTTAGACGTAGACGATGGAAGCGTCTGACGAATAAAAAATTTCCTGAAGAATGGTGTAATTTTCTCAGGAACAATGTCCCCTATTATGGCTGTCTTCCTGAGCAAGCACAGGAAGAACTCCAGGGCATCATCCAGATTTTCTTGGATGATAAAAGATTCGAAGGTGCAAACGGGTTCATCATTACGGACGAAGTTCGTGTGACCATCGCAGCACAGGCATGCATTCTGCTCCTTCACAGGGACACCGATATTTACCCAAAACTACGTACGATCATTGTTTACCCAAACGCGTACCTGGTCGAGCATACTGAGAGGATGCCTGCAGGCGTTGAGATCGAGTCGAAAGACGTTCGACATGGGGAATCCTGGGCCTATGGGGCCATCGTGCTTTCCTGGGATGACGTGTTGCAGGGCGCAGACAGGCCCGGGGATGGTGAGAACCTGGTATTCCATGAGTTTGCCCATCAGCTTGATCACGAGGGGGGAGCTACCAACGGCGCTCCCTATTTGTCGAAGAGGTCCATGTACGCCGCCTGGGCAGAGGTCTTGGGGCGAGAATATGAAGATCTTATTTCAGCCATTTCTCGAAACCGGAGGACCCTGTTACGCAGCTATGGGGCAACCAACCCGGCCGAGTTTTTTGCCGTGATCACAGAGTTGTTTTTTGAGCAGCCTGCCGCGTTGAAACGGGATCATCCAGATTTGTATGAACAATTGCAGCTATTCTATGAGCAAGATCCCGTTGAATGGGTGGGGGGTTGTTCAGAATGAGTCGTTGATTTCATCTTGAGCGGAAGCCGCTCGAAGAGGGACCCGAGGTTTGATCGCAGTGACCTTCAGAACTTATTCTACGGTTGGTTCCGAGATTCGTTTCGTAACATCGGTAACCCACACATCAACGATGCTGCGCATAGACATACATTGTAGAGAGGCAGGTAGGAAGATGAAGGAATTAAAGTTGTTATATTTGTCACAAGAGGAGGTGCGAACGGTTGCGTTGGATATCCGGACGATCATTGAACTGCTAGAGAAAGCCTTTCATGAGAAGGGGCTCGGAAAGGTTGAAATGCCTCCCAAACCAGGGATCCATACGAAAACCGACGCCTTCATCCATGCCATGCCGGCGTATATCCCTTCGCTGGCTTCGGCTGGAATTAAGTGGGTGAGCGGTTACCCTGCGAACCAATCGAAGGGCTTGCCCTATATCACCGGATTGCTCATCCTGAATGACGTCGAGACCGGCTTACCGCTCGCTGTCATGGATTGCGTCTGGATTACGGCTTACCGTACAGCAGGCGCAACGGCTCTGGCTGCGAAGTATCTTGCCCGACCCGATAGTGAAACCGTCGGCATCATCGCATGCGGGGTTCAGGGGAGGACAAATCTGGAAGCCCTGGCCGCGCTGTTTCCCGTAAAGAAGGTCTTTGCTTATGATATCGATCGGGATGTGCAGGACAGATACATCGAAGAGATGCATGAACTCCTCGGGCTTGACATCACCGGTGTGGGTGACCCTGCCGAGGCAGTGCGAGAGAGTGATCTGATTGTGACCTCGGGCCCGATACTGAAAGAACCGACCCCGACCATCGAGCGCGACTGGATGAAGGAGGGCGCGTTTGGGAGCGCGGTAGATTTCGACTCCTACTGGAACCCGGACGCGATGGCTCAGATGGACAAGATCAGCACGGATGACTTTGCGCAATTCGACTACTACTGCTCCCAGGGATACTTCAAACACACACCCACCCCCTATGCGGATCTCGGTGAAATCGTCGCCGGGAAAGCCGCTACGAGAGCGAGCGATCGTGAACGCATCCTGGCAATAAATCTTGGATTGGCGATCGATGATATGGCCGTGGCGCCGGAAATCTACCGCAGGGCGAAAGAGCTCGGTATTGGTACCTGGCTGGCACTATAGATATTGAGCAGACTATCCTCACTTCCAGATCGAGAAGGAACGTGAATGCCTCCGAGAACAACGCTCCACTTACGAGCCATTTTAGAAGCACGGATTAATATTCGTCCATATCTCTCCGAAACCCGCTTAATACCCAGCGGTTACCTGAGTGAGGTCTCGCAGGGGAATATCTGGCTAAAACTTGAGAACCATCAACCCACCGGCTCTTTCAAGGTCCGTGGCGCCTTGAATAAGATCTGTACCTTAGACACGGCTCAACGAAGAAAGGGCCTTGTGACCGGATCGGCCGGAAATCACGGGCTTGGGGTTGCGTTTGCAGCCTCTATTCTTGGATTGCATGATACGCACATCTTCATCCCCGGGAACGCTCCCAAAGTGAAGGTTGATAAACTTCACCGATTGTGCAGCTCCATCCACACCGCAGGGACGACCTACGAAGACGCACATCGTGCAGCGGTGAAATATGCCCTGGAACATAAGGCTGAATATATTCAGGCTTATGATGATGTGGATGTGATCGCCGGGCAAGGCACGATCGGGCTCGAAACAATAGAAAGCCTCCCCGAAGTTCCCCATAATTGATTGTATTGTTACATCTGAAACCATATGAAGCATTAAGATGAAACCATGTTCTTTATATATCTGTGGTCCACACCGATGGCGCAGTGAGTAGGG
>CAZMZL010000190.1:0-6819 GCA_964570595.1 uncultured Anaerolineaceae bacterium
CGACGAAAGCGCCTGAGGTTTTCGAGCTCAGCCAACGTGACGGGCTGAAGATCTACATAAAGGTGAGTTGAATGTCTTGACGGAGCGTAAGCTTCGCGGCGGGCGTCAGGCGCTTGGCGATATCCGAAAGTCGCTCCTGCGTGATGGGATGGATGAAATCGGGATCGAGTGCGGCCATGGGTATGGCGAGATGCGGGCGGTCAAGTAGATCTGGATCGGGCAGCGTGAATTCGGGAAGCTCGAGGATGGTATCGCCCAATAAACATAGATCGAGGTCCATCGTCCTGGGGGCGAAGCGATCTGCGGTCCGGACTCTTCCCAGTTCGTACTCGATTTGTCTCAGTTGGGCGCGGATCTCCATCGGTGAGAAGGATGTCTCGATCGATGCAGCCGCGTTGAGGAAATCCGGCCCCGGTTTGCTCCCAATGGAGGGATTCTGGAATGCGGGGGAAACCAGAATCGGCGCTCCCAGGACGATCAATTTCTTGACCGCTCGCGGAAGGTGGACCTCGGGATCGATGTTTGAACCGATGGAGATGAAGGCAGTCTTAGTTAAAATCTCCCGCACTCCTCTCGATGACGACGCCCACCGAATCGGCGAAGCGCAGAGCGCCCGGCTTCTCCACACTAATCTCCGCCCGGGTCACCCCGGGCTCGGCGAGCGCAATCTTTGCCAGATCCGTCGCCAACGCTTCGACGGTAAATCTTTCCGATCCCTCGACATGTGCGATCACCTTTTTTGCCACAGTCCGGTAATTAATCGTGTCCTCGATCTGATCACTCTCACCTGCTTTCTTGAGGTCGCCGAAGAGTGTGATATTGACGAGGATATCCTGACGTTTCTCTCGCTCCCAATCGTTGATACCGATAATGCCCCGTAGATGGAGATCCCTGATGATGAGCATGTCATTCATAAACGAACCCTCCTCAATTTACACTTTACACCGGATTGTACATCGATGTTCCCCAAGACTGAACGAAGATCCAATCCCAGGTCGAAGTAAGAAATCGGCTTCCCTGACGATCTATGTACTTAATGAAGATACGTTCGTTCGTCATCGTTGTGGATACGCGTGTATTTCAATTGTAACCGTGAAGGAAAGGAAAGAAACAGAAGGTGGTGCGAATCTGAGTCATAAATTTAACTATGATACGATTTGGGGTAAGAGTATTTACTGAAGGAGTTTCTTATGCATGAAGCGCATGATATTGAAGCGGCGGCGGAGTTATTCGGCGGTGTGGGAGTCGCACAACCCGATATCGAGGAGGCTGTGCGAAACCTCCTGATCGCGTTTGGTGAGGACATCGACCGGGAAGGACTCGAGAATACGCCCAACCGGGTCGCCAGGATGTATGACGAGGTCCTTGCCGGCTACCGGGTTGATCCCTACGCGATGATCAACGATGCCATTTTCGAGGTGGACTATGATGAGATGGTCATCGTTCGAGATATCGAGTTCTACAGCATGTGCGAGCACCATATGCTGCCCTTCATCGGGAGAGCCCACGTCGCCTACATCCCGAACGGGAAGGTCATCGGGTTATCGAAGATCCCCAGAATTGTGGATCTCTTTGCCCGAAGGCTTCAGGTTCAGGAACGGATGACGCGCCAGATCGCTGATTTCCTCGAGACTGCCATCCATCCCATGGGTGTCGCCGTTGTGGTTGAGGGGCTTCACCTCTGTTCGAAGATCCGAGGTGTGAAGAAGGCGAATGCCCGCATGGTGACCAGCACGATGTGCGGTTCATTCAAAGACAACGATATTACGCGCAAGGAATTTCTGGATCATATCGCGCGCGGTTCATCTGAAATATCGATCTAAGCCCCGCCGGGGCGGTCTCAGGCGAGAGCTTAGATTAGATCGTCGAGACCCTCGATCACGTTGACTCTCTGGTGCGAGAAACCTCCGTCGACGACGATGATCTGACCACGGATCATGTCGGCTTCAGGGGTGCATAAGAAAGCGACGACGCCGGCGATGTCCTCGGGTGTTGCCAGGCGACCTGCGGGCGTCGCCTGTGCCGCTCGTGGCAGGACAGAGCCGTCGCTCAATGCGTTGATGTGCTGGAGGGCATCCGTGGCCACCAGCCCGGGGGAGACGGCATTCACACATATACCTAACGGCGCGAGTTCAACGGAGAGATACTTTGTGATCGTATCGATGGCGGCCTTGCTTGCGCCCGTGATGATGTACCCGGGGACCACGCGTTGCGCGCCGTCACTCGTGATGCTCACGATATATCCCCCGCCGCGATCTTTCATCATTTGAGCAGCCCGCTGCGCTCCAAAGAGGAACGCCCGGGCGTTGATGTTCATCGTCCAATCCCAACCCTTGGGTTTTTGTTCGAGGGCAGATTTATTTGTGCCTGAGGCGGCGTTGCTGACGAAGATGTCCATGCCGCCAAACGCGGCTTCGGTCTCATCAAACATCCGGTTGAGTTCGTCGAGTTTCCCAATGTTTGCCTTAACGACGATGGCTTCACGTCCCATGGCACGAATCTCTTCCGCAGTTTCGTTCGCAGCAGTCACTTTGCGGATACAATTGACCACCACATCCGCACCCTCAGATGCCAAGCGGAGCGCGATCGCGCGTCCAATCCCGCGCCCCGACCCTGTGACCAGAGCGACCTTATTTTCAAAACGCATTTGACCCTCCACATCCAATATAAATTCTCCAGTTGCGCACGAATGATACCATTGACGGCATCGATGATGCACGATGCTGGATGTAAGCCCCGTACCCCTTCGATGGTTCGCGATCATGCGCATGTAGGACGAACCGCTGGTCCCCTCCTGATGACGAAAGGGGGCGTGATCAGGAGAACATGTATTACTACCCTCACCCCAACCCCTCTCCTAAAAGGAGAGGGGCCGCGGCACATCGAATTGAGACAGTGGCCCCCTCCTCTCCCCGCTGGGACATTTCCGCTTGGTGCACCCGCTGTGAGGCGGACGACGGCGGGTATGATATTTAACTTCCACGTTCGGCTAAAGGATCTTCAGGTATCAGCCGGATCATAGAAGAACGGGCGCCAGTCAATATGAGCATGTCGGACCGGCTGTATTCGAGCTTATGCCACCTTGGCACTGGATCTGGAGGAGAACCGAGACTCGAAATAACGGGAGCTTGTTGCCGCATTTGGATTCGCACCGATGAAGTCCCCACGTGCTGCATAGAAAAGCCCCGGGTTGGGGCTATACTTATACGGCATAACTTTGGCATAGTTATTTAGGATCACATATGCGTGATGAAATCGAAGAAAACATCGCGAAACAGGATGACAGGGTAGCGGAGGAACTTCAGCACGCGAGACGATGGAGGACGGAGGGGAATGAAGGTCGCGCCAGGGTTTGTGCCCGTCGTGCCGCTGGATGGGCAGTCGGAAATTACCGGCGGCGATTGTCCGACAAAGATGTGGACGATGATGCCTACAAACATCTTGCTTGGTTAAATGACCAGATGGATGCGGATCAGGGAATAAGGGAGGCTGCGGGTCGATTATGCACCAAAGTAGGTGAAGATTTTACACTTCCGCACCATGAGGATCCGCTTGATGATGCTCGTATGATCATCGCTGGCCTTCAGGATCCAGCTACCTTCGGAGAGAGGGATGCTTAAGATTGGTTCTCCGTGGATCAAGGACAAACGCGGCATGAAGGACGGGTGCTCATCCCAGGGCATCCTATCCAAATCTTGAAGAAACGTCGAATGACCCTACAAACAACTTCCTTTCAAATCAAACTCGAAATGTCGCACAAACGATGGTACCTGCGGAAGTGGAGTCGTGATGAGTGCTCATCGTAATTTGAGATCTTACACTCGGAGCACAACGGTGCATCTCATTGTTGGGGGAGCGTTTCTGCTCATATTCGTTGGAAATGGATTAATCTGGCTTTTCTATGGGCGTTCGGCGGCAACCCAGTCGGTTATCTGCATGGGGACATTCCTCATTCCCGTCGGATTGATTGCGCTGGCATTGGCGATCATGGAATGGGTTGTTAGAAAATATCATGACGAATAGCTCTGAAAAATCAACCATCGAGGAATATCGCCAGGGGATCCTGGTCCGTCAAACCTCTGAAGCGGTGACATCTCTTGTCATCATGATTCACGGATGGAGTGGCGATGAACGTTCAATGTGGGTTTTTGAGAACGTACTACCATCCTCGAGCATGGCGGTCTCCATTCGAGGCTTGTTCCCCGTGGGGGAGGGGGGATATCAATGGACGAGCAGGCCTCCTTCGATTGATTTGGACAGGGCCAAGTTCGAGGATTCCTCTATCTTTCTAAAGTCTGTGGCGGACGACTTCCGCGCTCAACTGGAAGATCCGGTTAAAGTTGTCCTGATGGGTTTCAGCCAGGGCGCAGCACTCGCCTTCGCAAGTGGGGATCTGAAGCCAGATGGGGTTGTGGCGATCGCCGGGTTCTTGCCCTATGGCGACCTTGAACACTTACGCTCAGTTCCAATTTACTGGGGGCATGGACTTCGGGACGATCAGGTACCCGTTTCGAGGGCTCGTGAGGGTGTGGTCAGACTTCGGGAAGCTGGAGCGGAAGTCGCTTTTTGTGAAGTGGATGTAGGGCATAAGCTTGGCGTGGAATGTGCGCAGGGATTGGCGAAGTGGTTTAATCGGACCATCGGTAAGGAAGCATAGCATGAGGGTGTCTTAATGAAAGGCGTCGTCGGAAAGATGATCGGAAGTTTTCATGTTATTATCGAATATGGTTGCTTCCAATCCCCAGGGACAATTGAGAGGAACATTTAATGATGATATATGAGGTGATTCATGTCTGATCAAGAAATCAGCAACCTGGCGGTCAACACCATAAGATTTCTGTCAGCAGACGGCGTTCAGAAGGCCAATTCGGGTCACCCCGGTTTACCCATGAGTATGGCTCCTGCGGCTTACGTCCTGTGGGCGCGCCACTTGAATTACAACCCCAATGATCCTTCCTGGCCGAACCGCGACCGTTTCATACTTTCCGCAGGACATGGATCCATGCTGCTTTATTCCATGCTGCACCTTTCAGGCTACGATCTGCCTCTCGAAGAACTGAAGCAGTTCAGGCAGTTGGGCAGCCATACCCCTGGGCATCCCGAGTATGGGGAAGCGCCTGGAATCGAGACCACGACTGGACCGCTCGGTCAGGGTTTTACGACGGGTGTCGGAATGGCGATCGGGGCTGAGCATCAGGCCGCGATCTACAACCGAAAAGGATTTCCGCTCATCGATCATTTCATCTATGCAATCGTTTCGGATGGTGATTTGATGGAGGGCGTAGCGTCCGAGGCAGCCTCCCTGGCAGGTCATTTGCAGCTCGGCCGGCTCATCTACATCTATGACGACAACCGCATCAGCATCGATGGGAGCACAGATCTCTCTTTTACGGAGGATCGAGCGGCCCGATTCGAGGCTTATGCCTGGCAGGTCCTTCATGTCGAGGACGGGAACGATCTCGACTCGATCGACCAGGCAATCACTGCGGCGAAAGGGGATCCACGCCCATCGATCATCGTCTGCAGGACCGAAATCGGCTTCGGGTTACCCACGAAACAAAACACATCGGCAGCTCATGGCGAACCTCCAGGAAAGGAGGAACTCGCGGGTGCGAAAGATAAGCTCGGGTGGCCGCAGGAACCAGCATTCTATATCCCCGATCAAGTGAGGGCTCATTTCAAAGAGACTGGGAAACGGGGGTTGGCGCGGTATGCTGCATGGAAAAAGTTAAAAACCGAGTTCGATAAATCAAATCCGGAAATCGCTCTGCAATTCGATCGAACGTACTCCGGAAAACTTCCAGCCGAGTTCCTCAAATTGTTCCCGGAATTTCCAACCGACGCAAAAGGTATGGCTACTCGCGCCAGTTCAGGGAAAGTGTTGAATGCCATTGCCCAGGGATTGCCCGAACTCATCGGGGGTTCTGCAGATCTGACGGGCTCCAATAAGACCGACATCAAGGGCGAAGGATCTTTCTCTCCCGACGATCGTGGGGGCCGATACATCCATTACGGCGTACGCGAGCATGCCATGGGCGGCATCATGAACGGGTTGGCGCTGTATGGTGGATTGATCCCGTATGGTGGAACTTTCCTGGTGTTCTCAGACTATATGCGACCGGCGATCCGGCTGGCTGCTTTAATGAAGCAGCGCGTGATCTATGTCTTTACGCACGATTCGATCGGTCTGGGTGAGGACGGGCCAACACATCAGCCGGTGGAGCAACTGGCGGCACTGCGAACGATACCGAACCTCACAGTGTTGCGTCCGGCGGATGCGAACGAGACGGCTTTCGCCTGGCGCGCCGCGCTCGAGCAATTGGACGGGCCGACAGCCCTTGCGCTGACAAGACAGGCGCTGCCCACGTACGATCGGGATCGCTTCTCTCCCGCGGATGGTGTGCTCCGGGGGGCTTACATTTTGGGCGAGTTTGGTGATGGCGATACCGAGGTGATTTTAATGGCCTCAGGATCCGAACTCGAAATCGTCGTAAATGCAGCCGAACGATTGGCTCAGGATGGCATCCCCTCTCGAGTGATATCTTTTCCATCCTGGGAGCTTTTTGAAGCTCAACCAGAAACATATCGCGAAGAAGTCCTTCCCGGGGCTATTCAAGCCCGCGTGGCTGTGGAGGCCGGTGTGTCTCAAGGGTGGAGGAAGTGGGTTGGAGATCACGGTGCCATCGTGGGCATCGACCGCTTCGGGGTTTCAGCGCCTTACAAGCAGGCCTATGAGTTCCTCGGGGTCACCCCTGCTCGGGTCGTGGAAGCCGCCAAAGGATCGATCGAAGGATCCAGGAGGACAGGATGAAGGTAGCC
>CAZMZL010000191.1:0-6797 GCA_964570595.1 uncultured Anaerolineaceae bacterium
GATTCTCTCGTGCCCATGCTCCTGCGTGGGCACGAGTAGAAGCACGGGAGCGTGGGAATGAGTAGAGAGGATATCAGGTTAGGCGCGGGAAGGCACCCATGGATAAGGAATTAGGGAACGGGGACCAGATAATCGGGATTGGGAGATAGGCACGAAGGCAATGAGTCAAGAAGGTACAACACTATAGAGTCAGAGATGCTCACGGATGGTAGGTAATGAAGGGATTATGTGTGTTAATAGCCTGGCTGGGACTGGGGCCTTATCTAAGGTCTGCCACCTCATCCCAAATCCCTGTTCCCAGATCCTAATCTTTCTGTCTTGCAGTCCTGGTGCCTTACTGACTTCGGGCCCGATTGACTTTTTGCCTATGAATCAATCCTGCACAAACGTCCCGTTGCGAAGGTCCGCCAACGCCTGACGAATTTCCTCCTCCGTGTTCATCACGAAAGGGCCGTAGGGGACGATGGGTTCGTTGAAGGGCGCGCCGGAGACCAGGAGGAACCGTACATGTGAATCCGGACCCGCCTCGATATGCACGGATTCCCCGCCCTCGAACACGACCATCTTCACCGCCTCCACGATGGTGCCTTCCTCGTCATCCCCGAAGACGCCTTCCCCTTCGAGCACGTAGGCAAACGCGGAGTGCCCTTCGGACACAGGCAGGTCAAATGAGGCCTCTGGATCGAGCGTCACGTCCATGTAGAGCGGCTGGGCGGCGATCTCGGTGACCGGACCTTTTTTTCCATCGAATTCCCCGGCGACAAGGCGCACGCTGACGCCATCCGTCTCTATAACTGGGATCGTATCCATCAGTATCTCCTGGTAGCGCGGCCGGCTCATCTTCTCGGCGGCAGGAAGGTTCACCCACAGTTGGAATCCGTTCACGCGACCCTCCGGGCCTCGCTTGGGCATCTCCTCGTGCATGATGCCGCCGCCGCTCGTCATCCACTGCACATCGCCGGGACCGATCACGCCCGTGTTCCCCAGGCTGTCCCGGTGGCGTGTGTGGCCCTCGAGCATGTACGTGACGGTCTCGATGCCGCGGTGTGGGTGCGTCGGGAATCCGACGATGGGTCCCTCGATGGGATCGTTGAAGGCGAAGTGATCGAAGAGCAGGAACGGGTCCATGGGGTTGGCCCGACTGGGGCCAAACGAACGCCGCAACCGAACACCGGCGCCCTCAATGACAAATTCAGGATCGATCACGGTTCGAATACCTCGAGATTTTCCAGACATGGTTCACCCTCACCCAGAATACCGATACACACCTACATCCATACTCTTTAAAATTCTATCAGGTGGGACGAGGTCGAGCGTGGATTTCTTACGCAGGGATGATCGCGGCCTGATCATCAACGAGCTGTCTCGGATGGCAAGACTTCATAATGCTTGCACGAGCATGACTTCGCGATTTTCTCTTGGAAGTTTCCGCACATCCCCGGTCCAGCGAGAGCCTGGTTGCAAAGTTCTAAATTTTTCAGATCGATGGATCAGCGTCACCCCACACATGCCCAATCGGGTGTAAATATGGGATTGGTCCCATATTTATGACCGTGTAAGTGTCGTCCTCGCACGATTAAACTTTTACCTGGCTGTCACGAAACCGGGCGAGTTGCAATGGATACCGAATTATCATCAGTGGGAAAACACATTTAGCATGGTACTGATCACGAACAATCCTGCATAGATGAACCATAGGGATCGTTGGATGTTCCCAAGCGGCCACCAGTAGAACATCAAGCTTGATAAGTACAACAGGATATACGGGATGAAAACAGGCCACAAGATCGGCGAACGCCATGCCACCGGACGAACGATATCTACGACGTAACCAAGAATCGCCCAAGCCGCGTAGAGAAACCCTGCCAGCCATAAGTACCACGGTTTACGGGCCAATAAAAGCATCAAGCTAACAACGACTGCCGGAACAGCCAATGCATATACAATCCAGCCGAACTGCATAGCCGTATCGAACTTCCATTTCCTTAATGCAAAGAAGACCAGCAATACGATCTGTATGAAGAAGGAGGTCAATACAAACAACCTATCGGCGCGATCTAATCCGGACATATCATTCATCCCTCGGAGATTGAGATCCCTCCATCCAGAACGACTGGAATTGCATTCCATTCGGAGCCGCATGAAGCTGCCAAAGTTGCAGATTCCCGAAACAATATCGCTTTGCCGGTGATCCGGGCCTTCCGGGAAACATGGGGTAAATTTCCTGGCTTGGTTTCTTCGTGTGGGCTATGCCAGGTATCTCGTGTAGAGCATCACACCAATGCTGATGAGCATAAGCAATGTGACAACTCCGACGACGAGAAGTTTTACTTTTCGTTGTTCGGGAGGCAGTTCTGACCATTTCGGTACATCTTCCCACTTCCTCCGATTTCCAAGTCCAACGGCCACGAATACGAGGCCCATGATTAAGAACACGTTGTTGTCGGAGGCGATGCCAACGGGAAGCCAGATAATACCCATGATTAACAACGCCCGATCGTTTGTCTTTACGCCTTCATCCCTATTCTTATATACCAGAACGAAAACAATCAAAAACCCAATGATGGCCGTCCCAATTGAAATGGCTATCCAAGGAAAGGTACCCATGCATTTTCCTCTCTTTCCTGAACCAAGAATACATGGGGTCAGCAGGTATTTCGCCATCCAACCGGCGAGGAGTTCACCTGGTCTGTGGACCAGCCCGGTAAATTGACGGATTTGCTTGATGTTCCAATGATTTGAATTCCGGGAGGTAATCGATACGACTGATCCGTATGGAACAATTCTGCACCGAAATCTGCGCCCTGTTGAACTTCGATCCACCGATCTTGACAAGAAATTCAGACCTGCGTTACAAATATATGATGATCAACTACCCTTCAATACTTTGGGTTTGCACCACGCCATCATGCCGCAATGCCAACCATGCGACCCACGCTGTTACCAATCCCGAAACGATCAAACCTACTGCGAATTGATTGAAGCCGGACCGGAACGAAAAGTGTCCGATCCAAGGATCTCGGGGACATGCCGCAAAGTATCGGCCAGATCGAGTAGGAGCCCGATGATGATCAAGCCCCGATAACTGGCCCGGCTCTCTCGGGCTGCCAGGGCAATCAACCCCGTGAGCGCAGCGAAGAACGCGAATGCGAGAAACTGTGCAGGGGGGTTGGACAAATTGAATTCTGCAGGAACACCGTACAGGAAATCATCAATCAGATGGGCAGAACCAAACCCGGCAAAGATCGATGAAACAACGACGACGCGATTGCTCCAGCATCGATCGGGGCCTGCGGGTCTGAGCATATGGCACCTCCCTGGTGAATGCTTCTCAATTGGATGGAGGGACGATTGGGGCAACCTGACACATAAAGTCAGGCACCCGTTGAAATGCGCGGGTGCCAATATTATTACCGGCGGGATGAGCGCTTGTCATTCAACGCGATCCGTGTGAATTGATGTCACACTGACGAGACCCTCAACAGAGCTAAAAATATTCCGCAACGAAGATCCTCGGTCATCACTTGAGATAACTCCCGTCTGCAAACAACGAGAGGCCACATCGCTTGTCGGCTCAGAATGACGACCCCTTCATGCTGGGATGCCTTAATAACCCTGGTTCTGCTTTTTTTCCTTCTTTAGTTTACGTTTTTCTTTGATCGTAAGCTTGGGCTTTTTCTTGGTTTCCCGTCCAGCCTTATCTTTTTTTCCTTTGTCAGCCATTTCCACCCATCCTCACTAACATTGATCGTTTGCCATTCTCCCCTCATCATAGCACTTAACCGCCCAGCCGACAGGAGCTTTACGAAGCGCCGCAGGATTGGATACCTATGACCCTGGAGACTTCGAGGACCTGCCCGAGAATCTCCAGGGGGATGCTGCCTTTCTGCAGCACATGCGGGTGAAACTCCCTGCTAGCAAACGTCTCCCCGAGCTCTTCGGCGGCATGATCTCTCGGTTCCAGAACCTTCAATTGCCGGCATTGTACACCGTCGGCCATACCATGTTTCGTAAGTTCTCATTTAAGTACGAAGATTTGAGCGACGCGTATATAATGCAGATCGAGGTTGCAGCGTTCCAGCTATGGGTGTGCAATTCAAACATGAGGAGGCGAAAATGCAGCACCGTGAAGTTCGAATCTCCGGTTTTGATAATCTCCAACTTTACTGTCAGTCTTGGATGCCTGAACAAACCCAACGCGGGAATGTGATCATCGTGCATGGACATGGAGAACACAGCGGTCGGTACCTCAACGTGGTGATGCAATTGACGCCGGAAGGCTACGCCGTGCATGCTTACGACCTCCGAGGCCATGGTCACTCCGATGGGAAACGGGGATTCCTGATGGCGTGGGAGGAGTTCCGCCTGGATATGGATGCAGTCGTAAATCATGTAAGGGGAGATTCCGCTGCGACACCATTGTTCTTGTATGGTCACAGCCTTGGAGGCTTGATCGCACTCGATTACGTCATGCATGATCCTGAAGCGGTCGATGGTTTGATCATCTCTGCGCCGCTTGTGGGGACCCCGGGAATTTCACCCGTCATTATCACCGTAAGCCGGATCCTCTCTCGTATCGCTCCACGAACCATGCTCCACACAAGCACCGACGCTGCTGGAATCTCACGAGATCCGGCGGTCGTTCAGGCTTATATTGACGACCCGCTTGTGCATGATTGGGGGAGCGCTCGTTTTGGTGGGGAGACCCTCTCGCGTGCAAAGTGGGTACAGGAACATGCCCCAGAACTCAAACTTCCGCTTCTCGTGCTCCAGGGAGGTGATGATCGAATCGCCCTGCCGGAAAATTCACATAAGCTATTTGACTCGGCTGGATCAGAGGACAAGACCTACCGCGAGCTTCCCGAGGGATACCACGAACCGCACAACGACATCGACCACGAGGTCGTATTGTCCGAGGTCGTGGACTGGCTAAATGGGCATATCTAGCTCCCGACGCCCCGAGCGATCATACGGAAGGGGGAAAAGACCATTGGTGATACACCCCGAGTCAGGTCGATAGAATGCAGAAGTGTTTCATCGTATGCGGCAGTCCGGGCTCCGGCAAATCAACGTACGCCGAGCGATTAGCTTCCCTTCACCATGCGACGCTGCTGGACATTGATTCCGTCACAGAGCGACTCGTTCGACTCGCGCTTGCACAGTCGGGACAGGACGTGGATGACCGCGATTCCGAATACTTCAAATCCACTTTTCGAGTACCCATTTACGAGACGCTCTTCGATATTGCTCGGGAAAATCTCGCCATTCAAGACGTGGTCCTCGTCGGCCCCTTCACCAGGGAGCTTCGAGATCCAAATTGGCCTTCCGTCCTCTCTAACACCCTCAGAGCTGCCATAGAAATCCATGTTGTTGGGTGTCCCCCTGAGCTGCGAAAGCGCAGGCTTGCAAGCCGGGGAGATGCTCGCGACCGGGCCAAGCTTAAGGACTGGGAGGAGTATCTCCAGTATTATGGGCTTGAGAGTCCGCCGGTATTCAAGCATGTATTCGTGGATGGCTCTGATTTGGAGGGAGGCATACCGGGTAAGTAAGCCTGACCCAAATTCCTGGCGCGAGGTTGGCACATTTGCCTTGGATGACATTGCTATCCCGGTGGAAATGGACTAGACCGCCGGATCTCTCAGCATCATCCACACATGGACATCTTCCAACGGGGTATCCCCATCCCAGATAACCTTAAACCCGCGCTTCTCATAGAAGGCCACGTTGGGTTTGGTCACCGCTTCTAGATAGCAGGGGATTCCCTCCTCCTCGGCTCGAGTCAACACGGGCTCGATCAATCCCCCCCCGATTCCCTGCCCCTGATCGTCAGGCGACACCCCGAGCGCCCATAAATACCAATGAGGTTCCCGGACGAGGCGCTTGTGTTCGACATCGATAAAGTTCATCGCGTGCATGAAGGTGGTTCGCTCCTGCGCGCTGAATTTAATGATAGCCCTGGCGAAGGCAAACCCCGTCCGTATCTGACCCATGAATGTGACCGCCGTGTTCCCGGGTGACAGCCAGCACGCCGCACCCGCGACCTCCGGGGTGGTATAGACCTCACCATACTTTTGGCTGTATCTAAGGAGACCGTTCCACACATCGCTGAGAGCCCTCGCGCGAGCTTCACGTACGGGAAAGATCGCCTGATACAAAGGATCGTTCATGAAGGCATCCGTGAGCACCTGCGTGACAAGATCGTTGTGCTCAGGTTTGAGCCGTACAACAGCTCTCGACGAGTCATTTGTCATGGTTCCGGACTCCTTCATCTCCCTCAAAATTTCTTGTCACTCCATCCAGCGCGATCTTTAGATTGCAAATCTAAAAGAATAAGGAAAATCGGGATGAGGCCAACGTTCGACAAACATCGCGCCGGTGATTGTAACCTCGAACGAGGGGTACCCGTCCAGAACTTCATCACGATATCGATCAACCTGAGGCGACAAGCTCCCCTGCACCCGGCCCTTCCTCAAGGCAATCAACGCTATTTGAGCTGGATACAATTTCATCACCGAAGCGATCGGTCTTGAAGTCGAACATTCAAATCAGATTTAGATTCATATTCTGAACACTCGGTTCGACTTTAAAAAAGACCCCTCAGGATCAGAGGGGCCTTCCCATCATGCGCCTAACGCTGTATTCCAGAGATGTACTTCTCCAGTTGACCGATCATGAACTCTTGATCTGCGATGATACCCTTGACGAGATCGCCGATTGAGATCATCCCCACCACTTTGTCCTCCTCGACGATGGGTAAATGCCGGAGACGCTTCTCCGTCATGAGCGCCATGCCTTCC
>CAZMZL010000192.1:0-6797 GCA_964570595.1 uncultured Anaerolineaceae bacterium
ATCCTATCAAGCATGTGACACAAAGCCCCTCTCCCTTCTTTTTAAAAGGGAGAGTGGTTGGGGTGGGTGGAATCCGAAGTTTCTAAAGTAATCTTGCTTTTCAAAGGCATTGTAATTTTTCAGGTGAGCCCCTTCTGCTCGGGACTTTTTGTTACCCATTCTGTTCCAAGTGCATCATCGAAAATCAGCTTTACATGTGCTAGAATGCAGCGTCTTTGATGAAGGATGCTGGATATGATCAACCCGCGATATACCACCTTAAAAATACTCCTATTCGCTTCTGCCGTGAGTGCCTGCAGCACGATCACACCCAAGGTCAATCCAGGTGAGGTCCTCTTCCAGGACGATTTCTCACGTCCATCAAGTGGTTGGGACCGATACGAAGATGAGACCTATCAATCAGATTACGAAGACGAAACGTTTACGATTGAGATCCGCCAGCCAAACATCGAGGCATGGGCTCTTCCAGGTCTCTCATTCGAAGACGTGATTATCAATGTAGAATCGTCCAAAACCGCGGGTCCTGACGACAACGTGTACGGGATCATTTGTCGCTACCAAGACTCGGAGAACTTCACCTTCTTTCTTATCTCGAGCGATGGCTACACGGGGATCGGATCCTATATCGACGGAGAAAAGGAACTGCTCAGCCATCCAACACTCCTGCCCTCCGACGCGGTCGAAACCGGTGGAGGGAGCAATTACCTGCGCACGGAATGTGTTGGGGAAAACTTAAGATTGATGGTGAATGGCCAGCTTGTTGCACAAGCCAGGGCGCAGAATGAGACTATGGGCGACGTGGGTCTTATCGCCGGCTCATATGAGATGAGTGGTGTGAAAATTCGATTCGATAACTTTTCCACAATCCAGCCATGAGGGGCAATCGCGTGGCTTGAGGGTTTTCTTCGCATGAAAGTCCATCTTGACAGCGTAGGCTGTCGTCTCAACCAGAGCGAGATCGAAACCATCGCGAAGGACCTCATTCGTGCAGGGCATGAGATCGTCCCTTCAGCCAGCGACGCAGATCTGACCATCATCAACACGTGTTCAGTCACGCATAAAGCAGCCTCTGATTCTCGTCAGATGGCGAGACATGCCGCGCGAGATGGCTGCGCATCTGTGCTGTTGACCGGCTGCTGGGCAACCCTCGAGCCGGGACAAGCCGGCGCATTGCCAAATGTGAATCTTGTGATTTCAAATGACAGAAAAGATAACCTCGTTCGGGATCATTTATCTGATCCGATTGTCAATACAGATCCGATTTCCCGCCGGCTTCTTACAAAGCTCATCGGCCGGACCCGTGCATTCATCAAGGTTCAGGATGGCTGCGATAATCGATGTACGTTTTGTCTGACGACCATAGCTCGAGGAAGAGCACGCAGCCACCCGGTTTCTCGAGTGATTGAGGACGTCAAGGAAGCCATCAATGGCGGCGCGCGGGAAATCGTTTTGACCGGTGTCCAGCTAGGCTCCTGGGGTTCGGATTTCGCGAAACCCCTCCATCTCTCCAACCTTGTCTCAGCCCTGCTCGAAGGAACGGATGTCCCCAGGTTGCGGTTGTCTTCCATCGAACCATGGAGCATTGATAAGGAGTTTTTCTCGTTATGGGAGAACTCTCGTGTTTGCCGCCAACTCCACCTTCCCCTCCAATCTGGATCTGAAACCATCTTGAGAAGGATGGCGCGCAGGATCACGCTGCGTGGGTATCAGGATCTCATCGCAGCCGCGAGGGAATCCATCCCGGGCATCGCCATCACCACGGATGTCATCGTTGGGTTTCCTGGTGAGGACGAAGACCTATTTGCCAAGAGCGCCGCATTCATCAAAGCGATGGAATTTGCACAAGGGCACATCTTCACATTCTCCGCCCGTCCTGGCACGGCTGCTGCAACCTACAAGGATCAAATTCAACCGAAGGCAAAGAAGGCATACAGCCTTGAAATGAGGCAGATTTTTCAATCCTCCGCCAATAAATTCAGGAATTCCTTCATTGGTCAATCACTACCCGTGCTATGGGAGAGTGAAACCTGTTCACAGAATGGACATCGACAGTACACAGGGTTCACGGATAATTACATCAAAGTGCGGGCTGAAGGACCTGTAAACTATTGGAACACAATTACGGAGACCAGGCTTACACACACAGGGGATGGATACATGTTTGGAGAAATCGAAGGGACCCAGGAGTAGGTCCGTCAATCATCTGACCCTGTATGGCTATGCGCACCATGCGGTTTCGGCGAAAACCTGCTTCCCTCCACGCTCGAGCAATAGGTATAATGGCACTATGATCACCAAACAAAATCTCGAATCTGAACTGAGAACCGCAATGCTCGAAGGTGATGATGTCCGCAAGCGAGTTCTTCGAATGGCGCTCAGCGAGATAAAGCTCGCTGAAGTCGAGAAACAGCGACCACTCGAAGAAGATGAGCTTTTCACCATCCTTCAAAAAGAAGTCAAATCAAGAAATGAGACGATCGAGGATTCCAAAAAAGCGGAGCGGGACGACATCGCAGAAGACGCCCAGAAGGAGATCGCTGTCCTCCAATCCTATCTCCCCGAACCCCTCAGCGATGATGAATTAACAAAAATTACTCGCCAGACAATTGCAGAGATTGACGCCTCAGGTCCCCAGGACATGGGGAATGTGATGAAGGCGCTCATGCCCAAGATTCAGGGACGAGCTGATGGGAAAAAAGCATCGGAGACCGTACGGAACGAGCTCTCCGACGGATGAATTGAATGGACGAATCATCCGATCGAACGACCTCCACACTCGATAGATTGCGTCTCGCCTGGCGGGCCGCACGATTGTGGTTAATCCTCATTCTGGGATTATTGGGCTGCATCGCAGCCATATCGCTTCCCGCGTCGGGCCGGGAGACCACCTTTGGTCTGTCTAGCGGAGACGTATCTCCCCAGGACATCCTGGCACCCTATTCGCTCTCCTACATCAGCGAAACTCTGACCGAAGGTGCTCGATTGACCGCCGGTGAGGGTGTTCCCAATATCTATGCCCTCCCTGACGGAAAAGTCGTCCGCCAGCAGGTTGATCGTCTGAAATCAGCCTTGAACTTCATCGACACCGTGCGGAACGACGAGTTCAGTACAACCGAAGAAAAAATCGCGGATCTCGCCGCGCTTCAAGATGTCTACCTGGATCCGGAAATGGCTCAAGCGATCCTGGAACTCTCCGATGAAGAATGGGAAGCGCTAAAACTGGAAACGCTCTCCGTGCTCGAACAGGTGATGAGAAACGAAATCAGGGATGGACGGTTAGACGAAGCTCGACGGACAATTCCTGCCTTTATCAGCATCTCCTTCCCGGCTGATCAGAGCGAGAGCGTCTCATATCTCGCTTCAGCCTTTGTCGCACCGAACACTTTTCCTGATGAAGAAGCGACGGCTGCGGCCATTGAGACGGCGCGGGAGGCCGTTGATCCCATCACGAAATCGTACAGCGCCGGAGAGACCATCCTGAGACGCGGAGAAGTCGTAAACGCCCTTCACCTGGAAGCTCTCGAGGAATTCGGTCTTCTAAAACCCCCCGAGCCCTGGCAGGAACTCGCCGTCAACTCTCTTCTCATCATCCTGCTGGGAAGCGTATTCACCCTGTACGCCTATCGAATTCATCCTGATCAAATCACCGATGTAAAGTTAGCGGCGACGGTCAGCGTCTTGCTGGTGTTGAACACTGCTGGGATGCAACTCATGATCCCGGGACGCACGGTGCTACCCTATATCTTCCCGGGAGCAGCGTTGCCCGTCCTTCTGACTGTTTTGTTTAACCCGGGAATGGGGATTGTCACCGCACTGGTGACAGGAGCCCTCGGAGGTTTTTTATCTCCCAGAGGGTTAGAGCTGGCGCTCTACATCATGCTTGGGGCGAGCCTGGCTGTCCTCGTGATTCGCAAGGCAGAACGGCTGGGTTCCTTCGTGTGGGCCGGAGCTGTCGCCGCGCTGGGCGCCACCGTCGTCATCATCATTTTCCGGGTTCCAGATCCGACGACGGATATCCTCGGTAAAGCCTCTCTTCTGGGGGCAGGCGTGATAAGCGGTTTTCTCTCCGCCAGCCTGGCATTCGTGCTGCTTCTGATTGTCGGGTCTATCCTCAGGATCACCACGAACTTGCAGTTGATCGAGCTATCCAGACCCGATCACCCCCTCCTCCAGCAAGTCCTTCACACCGCCCCTGGCACCTACCAGCATAGCCTTCAGGTCGCTAACCTGACCGAACAGGCGGCACGTGCGATCGGCGCCAACGTCTTGTTGGTGCGCGTCGGATCCTTATACCACGACGCCGGGAAATCAATGCGCCCTCAATTCTTTATCGAAAATCAGATACCCGGCCAAAATATACATGAACAACTTGATCCGGCTACCAGCGCGCAGGTGATCATCTCCCACGTCTCGGATGGCCTAGATCTTGCTAGAAAGTATCGCTTGCCCAAACCCATTCAGGCTTTTATCAGCGAGCATCACGGGACCATGATGACTCGCTACCAATACAGAAATGCAGTTGACGCAGCCGGAGGGGATGAGACCCTGGTCAACAAATCCGATTTCACCTACCCGGGCCCACGACCGCGCTCGCGCGAAACTGCCTTGCTCATGCTTGCTGATGGCGTCGAGGCTCGAGCGCGCGCCGAAACTCCACAGAACAAAGAAGAACTCGACCAGCTCGTCCGCTCGGTGATTGAAAATCGGATCGCCCAAGGTCAGTTAGATCGTACCGATCTAACCCTGAAGGACCTCGATACGGTACGTGAGGTCTATGTGAAAGCACTAAGAAACATCTACCACCCGAGGATAAAATATCCGGAAGCCAAGGGCGATCCCCCACCCGACAAACCTCAACGAATCGAACCGGCTCCAACCGTACCGGCATGAAGTACGAGGTCACTGCTCTCGTCGATCCCGGATATAGAGAAAAGATCGACCTCGACCTTTATCAACGATGCGCAGTCGAAGTCCTGGAGATGGAAAAGGCGGGCTCCGGGACCGTAAGCCTCGTATTCACGGATGAGGTGCAAATCACTTCTTTAAATCTTGAATATGCGAGCATCGACGCCCCTACCGACGTTCTCTCGTTCGCCGATGGCGACATCGACCCATCGACGGATCGAATCTCGTATGGAGATGTTATCATCGCCGTTCCGGTCGCTGATGCAAATGCAAACTCACACAACCGTGAACTTAAACAGGAACTTGCACTCCTCGTCGTTCACGGCGTCCTGCACTTGCTAGGTTACGATCATGCTTCTCCTGAGGAAAAACAAGCGATGTGGGATCGACAAAGTTCGGTGTTGGCAAAACTGGAGATCAGAGATGGATGAACGAGAGGGGATGGGATCCCCCTATCGAGCTCGGAGTCGGCTCTCCGCCTTTCGCTATGCTTTCTCGGGATGGTGGTACGTCCTTCGAACGCAACGCAACGCCTGGATTCATATGACCGCGATGGTCATGACCATCGCCTTAGGGTTATGGCTATCGCTCTCTCCACAAGATTGGGCCATTTTGTTCCTTGCCATTGGTCTGGTTTGGACAGCCGAGTTCATCAACACAGGCATCGAAGCCATCGTCGATCTTGCCAGTCCGGAGAAACATCCTCTCGCCCAGGTAGGCAAGGATGTTGGCGCTGCAGCGGTATTAATTGCTGCGCTCATCGCCGTGTTGATCGGAATCCTGATCCTTGGTCCACCGCTTTTCGAGCGCCTGGCCATCATGCTCTGAACCCAGAAAGCCTCTCCATCCCGCAATTCCTGCGTCGGGACGCAAATCTTGATGCAGATTGCGAGTGAGCCTTTTCTGTGACATAATTCATGAAGACAATGAACGGTCGGCAAATTAGACAGGTCACACAAGAATGACATCAGAAAAAAACCGCGGTAATTTATACCGTGCCGCCACGGCTTCCTTTGATTTTAATAACCCGATGGAATCGCTTTCTGGCCTGCTCCAGTTGGCCACAGAACTTCTCGAGGGGCAAAGATCCGCGCTTTATGAATTTGAGGAGGAGCCGGCAGGATTTTCACCTCGGTTTTCCGTCGGAATTTCGATGAGCGATCTCGGGCGTGTCGCAACCAAACCCAAGCATCGCGTCCTTCGAACTGCCTTCGAGGATCATCGTGCTGCCACCACCGAGGACGGGAAGAGTTCGCTTGGCTTGCCCCTGGCACCCGGCATCATCGCCTGCGCACCTTGTCGTTCTTCCAATCAAACCATCGGCTTGATGTTCGTGGGCAGAGATGATGAGGGACCATTTTCCGAATCCGCGCTCGCCACGCTGGAGATTCTGGCCACCCGCGCGGCCGAAGTGATCGCGCTTGCCCGTCAGTCCGCAAACCAAAGTTATGTCCTTCATAAATTGTCATTGCTCTACCAGGCCAGCCACGCCATCACAGGTACCCGCGATCGGCAGGAAGCGATAAAACAGACTGCGTCTCATTTGCTTAAGGCAACATCGGCCGATGTCTGCGAGCTGCTCATCTTCGACGATGGCAGCGATGAAACCACACGCTTCCGCCAACAGCTCGGTAAATCGATGCAACATACCGTGGTCTCCGTCCATGGCGAAAATATGCCCCCCTACCCCGCGCATGAGAAGGTCATCAAGGACCTGGAACCCACGCTCATCAGCCTGGAACCCGCACTCGGCTCTTCGAAAGACATCGCTTTGTTGGAGAAAGAGGGTGTATCGGCTGCGGCAATCTTCCCGCTCGCAACGCGTCAAGAGGGTCTCGGCATTGTCCGTCTTCTCTTCCAACAATCCGGGCGACAAATCAATGATCAGGAAC
>CAZMZL010000193.1:0-6751 GCA_964570595.1 uncultured Anaerolineaceae bacterium
ATCACGGTTCCTGATGAGAAGGGTGAGATTATCTCCGATACGCTCGAAAAAACGGAGAATGTCCGGAACGACTACCGTCGCGGTTTGCTCACCGAACAGGAACAAACGGAACGCATTATCGAGTTGTGGCAGGCCACCACCCAAAATGTCGCCGATGCCGTTAAGGCTTCGATGGACCCGACGGGCAACCTGAGCACGATGGCAATTTCAGGCGCCACAAAAGGTGGGTTCCAGCCGATATCTCAATTGGCAGGGATGCGTGGATTGATGGCGGATCCTGCCGGCCGCATTATCCCACTTCCGATCCGATCGAGTTTCCGAGATGGTCTCACGACGCTGGAATATTTCATCTCGACTCACGGTGCTCGCAAAGGTCTTACGGATACAGCCCTCAGGACAGCCGATGCAGGTTATCTCACACGCAGGCTCGTGGATGTCGCTCAGGATGTCATCATCAATGCTGAGGATTGTGGGACGGATCAGGGGATTTGGGTGCGGAGATCGGATGATGTCGCTGGACAGGATTTTTCAGCGCGCATCGTCAGCCGGAATACGATCAAGAAGGTCGCCGACCCGGAGACGGGAGAAGTCCTGCTCAAGCCGGGCGAGTTGATTACGTTTGAAAAAGCGCAACTCGTCGAAGAGTCAGCCGTTGAAGAAGTGAACCTTAAGTCGCCTCTCACGTGCGAGCTGCAGTTCGGCATGTGTCAGAAGTGCTTCGGCTTGGATCTTGGAAGGGGCAATGTGGTTGAACTCGGTGCTGCAGTCGGCATCGTCGCCGCACAGTCGATCGGTGAACCAGGTACGCAGTTAACCTTGCGGACATTCCACACCGGTGGCGTCGCCGCCGGCGGTGATATCACGACCGGCTTGCCACGTGTGGAAGAACTCTTTGAAGCGCGTAAGAAACCGAAGGGTGAAGCCGTAATCTCCGAGATATCCGGCACAGTTCATATCCACATGCCTGAGGTTCCGGATGGACCGAGAGCCATCGAAGTTCGAAACAGCGAATTGATCAAAGATGAATACACTGTCCCGGGCAACTGGTCATTAAAAATTGAAACCGGTGACGAGATTGAAACCGGAGCGCTCATCGCCCAACGCGGTGACTCGACGATCGAAGCCACGCATGGCGGACGTGTTCAGATCAAGGATCGGAAAGTCACGGTCTCTTACGACCATTCGGAAGAGGTGGAGTATGAGATTCCGCCCAGTGCACGCCTGCTCGTCAAAGAGGGGGACAAGATCGACGCCGGGCACCAAATCACGGAAGGTTCACTCAACCCACACCGGATCTTGCGAGTCCTGGGTCGGGAGGCGTGTGAGTTGTACCTCCTCACCGAGGTTCAAAAAGTTTACCGTTCTCAGGGTCAAAATATTAACGACAAGCATTTCGAGGTCATTATTCGAAAGATGCTTTCAAAAGTTCAGATTACACAGCCGGGTGACACCGATCTCTTGCCCGGAGATCTGGTCGACCGCAGGTACTTGCAACGGATGAATGAACAAATACTGCAGGACGGTCTGGTGCCAGCGAATGCGATGCAGGTACTTCTTGGCGTCACTAAAGCGTCGCTCAGCACCGAGTCGTTCCTTTCGGCTTCCTCGTTCCAGCACACGATTAAGGTGCTTGCGAAAGCAGCGATCGAAGGCAAGGTGGATTACTTGCGAGGCCTCAAGGAAAACGTGATCATCGGCAAGCTCATCCCTGCTGGGACAGGTTTTCCCGGTACCGAGGTAGCCTTGCATGATGAACGAATCGACGGTGTTCTTGAAGTTGAAGATATGCCTGAGGTGGAAGTATCGGTCCCTGAACCGGAATCCGTAGCAGCAGATTAGGCGCTGCAACCCGGACCAAGTTGACAGGTTCCAGGGTGATGGTTATAATCCCGTCGCCTGCCCCAGAGCTTCGGAGCTGGGGCGGGCGTATGTATCCCCAACTTTCCCGACACCCGGCGGCGGATCAACTCTCCGCAGGAAGGTCGGTAAAGAGAAGCTGGAGAAAAGAAAATGAAGTACGCAGTGATTAGTTCTGGGGGAAAGCAGTACATCACGAGAGAAGGCGAGACCCTCCATGTCGATCGCCTGCCTCTGGAGGTCGGAAGCAAGGTCGAGTTTAAGGAAGTCTTGCTGACCGTTGATGGAACGAAGGTTCAGGTGGGCAAACCCCTTGTGGTCGGCGTCACGGTAAAAGGGGAAGTGACCGACCAGATAAAAGGGCCGAAGATCATCGTCTTCAAGTACATCCCCAAAGAGCGCTATCGCAAGAAGCAGGGACATCGTCAGCACTATACTCAGGTGACGATCGATTCGATCAGCGTTAAAGCACCTGCGAAGAAAACTACAAAGGCAGAAGAGAAGCCGAAGGCAGCGCCACAAAAGACCCCTGCGTCAAAGAAGGCCTCTTCCGACGCAGAAGGAAAAGGGGAGAAGTCGAGCTCAAGTACGAAAAAGAGTACGACCTCTACGAAGAGTACGACGAAGAAGAAACCGGCGAGTAAATCAACAACATCCAAGTCAACTTCTTCCACGAAGAAGGCTACGACCTCGAAGAAAGATTCGAGCGAGAAGTAGGAGAGGCGAGGTAAGCAATGGCACATAAAAAGGGTGGTGGATCAAGCCGCAACGGGCGTGATAGTCATTCAAAACGCCTGGGTGTGAAGAAATATGGTGGCGAATTCGTTCGCTCGGGCAACATTATCGTTCGCCAGCGAGGAACACGAATTCACCCGGGAATTAATGTCAAGAAAGGTCGAGACGATACGCTGTTTGCTGTCGCAGACGGATTTATTTATTTCGACTATGTTCGCAAAGACCGAAAACGAGTGAACGTGGTTGTCGACGGCGAAAAATAGGATTCGTTCTTCTCGGATGGATCATAATCCGTCCGATGATCAATGAGAATGGTGTGATTGGTGTAACATGAAAGAAAATATTCATCCGACGTATTTCCCAGAAGCAACGGTGGTTTGCGCGTGTGGCAACTCCTGGACTACTGGATCGACGGTTGAACACATCCAAACCGATGTGTGTTCAGCCTGTCACCCTTTTTACACAGGTGAGCAAAGAATAGTCGATACCGAAGGACAGGTGGATCGATTCTATAAGAAGCTGCAGGCGCGTCAGGATTACATGGAAGGGGTCCAAACCCGCGAGGACGACAAAACGTCCCCTGATGTTCTCATCACTGACCTCGAATTAGGCAAACGTGTCGAGGGCACCCTTGAGAAAGCAGGTATCACCAATGTTGGCCAGGCCTTGGATCTCATGTCCGCTGGCGATGACGCATTGTTAGCGTTGGACGGCTTTGGGCGGAAAAGTCTGGCAGATTTAAAACGTGAATTAAAACGAAGGGGATATGTGCTGCCGGAGGCCCCGGACGAACCCCAGGCTGAATAAGAGCTTGCCAACCCGCAAGCGTAGTGTAAACTCTGGGCAGGTGAGGTCTCACCTGCCCATTTTCGTACAGATGAGGGATGGATGCGACATTCAACCGGAAGCATCGAAGTTATTACGGGATCCATGTTCAGTGGAAAAACCGATGAACTCATACGTCGTTTGCGTAGGGCCAAGATCGCTCGTCAAAAAGTCCAGGTATTTAAGCCCAGCATCGACACACGTTTCAGTGAGAAGAAATTAGCATCACATGCAGGATCTGAATTCGATGCGACGCCCATAAAAAGTTCAAGCGAAATCATGGAGCTATTTGAGGATGATACGACCGTGGTGGCGATCGATGAAGCGCAATTTTTCGATGAGGGCATAAGCGCAATAGTTGAAGCCCTGGCAGACCGAGGGCTAAGGGTGATCGTTGCTGGTCTGGATCAGGATTTTCGATCTGAGCCCTTTGGTCCGATGCCGGAATTGATGGCGAAAGCTGAGCGGGTCGATAAAGTTCACGCCATCTGCATGGTCTGTGGGAGTCTGGCTTCCCGCACACAGCGGCTTATCGATGGTGAACCGGCTCGTGATGACGATCCCGTTGTGGTCGTTGGCGCCAGCGAGATGTATGAGGCCCGCTGTCGTGAACATCATCAAGTTCCAAGGGGCTGACATGCAAGAATATACAGAGTTTCTGCAGGAGGTTCTGATCACAGAAGAGGAACTTCAAGCCAGGATAAAAGAGCTCGGGGAAGAAATCAGCCGCGATTATTTCGGCAAAGAATTGATGCTTGCCTGCATCTTGCGTGGTGGTGTGATGTTCCTTACCGACCTCATGCGAGCGATTACGGTACCTCATACGATCGATTTTATGGCCGTCTCGTCTTATGGCGTTGGTGCACGTCAATCTAGTGGTCAAGTTCGAATCACACTGGACTTAAAGACGTCTGTTGAAAATATGGACGTGCTGCTCGTGGAAGATATTATCGACAGCGGAAATACCGTCGCCTCGGTCATGCAGCTGCTCGAGACGCGCAAACCGAACAGCCTGCAGGTTTGCACTTTATTAGACAAATCTGAGCGTCGTGAGACGCACGTTCCCATTCACTACACCGGCTTCACAATCCCGAATAAATTTGTGTTTGGATATGGTCTTGATCTGGATGAGTACTATCGCGATCTTCCATTTATTGGCGTGGTTCGTCCGGATAAGTACATACCACCCGAATAGGCTTTCACGATGAAGGTCCTCTCGGTCTCATTTCTCCCGTCTTTAATTGACTCAATCGATGCTTCAGGTCTACGTGGCAGCGTTTGGCTCGTCGGTGGGGCTGTTCGTGATCACATTCTCCAACGAGGGGTTCGTGATTACGATTTTGTCGTCGATGGCGATGCCGTCGATCTGGCTCGAAAATTTGCGAACGATCTCGATGCGGGATTTTACATCCTCGATCGAACCCGAGAGACCGCGCGCGTAATCGAGCAAGAACATGGACGCCATCTATGCACATACGACTTTGCCAGGTTACGTGGAGCCGATATCGAAACCGATCTGAAGAGTCGCGATTTCACCGTGAACGCGATGGGATTGGATGTTCTTGCACCGGAGCATTTATGCGATCCATGTGGTGGCGTCCAGGACCTCCATGACGCCAAGCTGAGGGTCTGCTCAAAAAGCTCAATCAGGGATGATCCCGTCCGCACCATTCGAGCGGTCAGATTGGCGTCGCGTCTGAAATTGCAGATGACCGCCGATACGGTGGAGTTGGTCCGCGAAGGGATCCCGGGATTGATTGGCGTGAGCCCGGAGCGTAAGAGGGATGAACTGTTCGAAATACTCAAGGATCCACGACCGGATCGAGCCTTGCGATTACTAGATCACTTTGGGATCACCCGAATAGTCCTTTCAACAAGCTCCGGGGGAGATGGTGAACTTGAACCGTATCCGATTGTTCCAGAATCATTGCGTACGGTGGACGCGGCGGTAGAATTGATCACAATGCTCACCAACCTCAGGAATCCAGATGCGGTCGCAAACGCTACGCTGGGACTGGCGATCACACATCTGAGCCGATTCCGTTCAGGCATCAAAAGTTACCTCGATCGCCATATTGCTTATGATCAAAGGGTTATTCAACTCTTCTACCTTTCAACACTCTTGTCGGTTCCATCAGCAGATATTCGCAGTGAGACGCCTCTCACTGAGGGTGAAATCGAGCTCCAATACCAACGTATGAAAAGGGCCGAGAGAATCTCCAGGGCCCTCCGTCTGAGCAACCTGGAAGTGGGATGGATAAGGAAATGTCTCCAATCCCAGGTCGAGTTCGGAGACGGTCGGAGGGCGCCTTCAGAATCCCCGAGCGATATCTATCGTTATTACCGGAAAGTCGCCGAGGCTGGCGTCGCAGGCATCCTGCTCTACCTCGCTCGAGTCATCGGTGCGGAAGCCTTTCCTCCGGATCAGGGGAGATGGACGGTTCAACTTGAGATTGCGGCAAAATCCCTCTCAGCCTATTTTGAAAGCCCGCATACCAGCATCAGTCCAAAACCGTTTTTAAATGGGGATGAGCTGATGGAATTGTTAGGACTGGGCTCTGGATCTGAAGTAGGATTACTGCTTGAACATATGCTTGAAGCACAGGTATCGAAAGATGTGAATTCACGAGAAGAAGCGATCATCTTTGCCAAAGATTATTTTCGCTCTATTCACCCCGGGTGAAGAGGGACAACAGCCTGAGGCGAAGGTGCTGATCGTGGATCATTTCGATCAGGAAATGGAGTGAGGCGACACGCTTGGCGATTGGGGTTAAGGGAATACCTCGACTAACCTCGGCTCATAAAAACAGCGACAACCTAAAGGATGTGAGCAACCAGGGACGGGTAGATCAGGCGCAGCTTCCTTTTGATACTCGCGTTCTATATCACGGCACGCCGGGCAAGCGTCTCCAGCGACGATGACGCGAATCTTGCTTACCCTGAGATTATCTCGGAAGTCTTTAAGGGCAACGGCTGTTGCTGAGTGGGTGGCTAATTCAGATTCACACTGCGTACACTTGACGGCGGTGTCCGGCGATTTTGCCTTGCAGAGCGTACAGGTGCGCACGGGTAAACCTCCTCTGATCCATTTTAGGGAATTGTATCCTTCAAGGAGATGATGTCAACCATGACACGCACATCCGTGCTCGCTCCATAAGAACGCAGCGAGTTGAAACCCATGCCGCGGAAAATTCTCCACGTAGATCTTGATGCTTTTTATTGCTCGGTCGAGGAACTGCTCGACTCGAGTCTGCGCGGAAAGGCATTCGTGGTTGGAGGATCTCCAGAGGGGAGGGGGGTTGTCTCATCCGCGTCCTATCGAGCTCGACAATAT
>CAZMZL010000194.1:0-6745 GCA_964570595.1 uncultured Anaerolineaceae bacterium
TATCGCCTTTTGCACGTAACGTGGCGCGTTGTTCGACGCCGAACCGGTGCTGCTCATCGATGATCACCAGACCCAGTTTTTGAAATGTCACTGGGTCTTCGAGAAGTGCGTGCGTTCCGATGACGACGGAGATAGATCCATCATCCAACCCGGACCGGATTTCTGATTTCTCGGCTTCGGGTGTATCCCCGATGAGGAGCCTGATCGCGTCTTGTTCTACGCCGGCGGTTCCGGGAAGCAGTGCCCGCAAGGTTTGATAGTGCTGTTCGGCGAGGATGCTGGTTGGCGCCATGAAGGCCGACTGCGATCCGGCTGCCGCCGTAATCCCAATCGCCGCGGCCCCGATCACAGTCTTCCCGGATCCAACATCACCCTGGAGCAGTCGGTTCATCGGTGTATTGGAGCCCAGGTCATCTCGAATGGCCTCAAATGCACGTTTCTGTGCAGATGTAAGTTCATAGGGCAGCGCGGTCACAAAATGCTCAATAAATGGATCATCCACAAGGATGGGTTCCGTTTCGAGCTTCTCCCATTCAGTTTTCTGCCTCAGCACACCTAATTGGAGCAGGAACATTTCATCGAAAGCGAGCCGGTGCTGGGCAGCATGCAGATGATCCGAGTCGTCAGGGAAGTGGATTTGTTGTACGGCTGTTTTCAGCGGAACAAGTTCTGCCGACCTACGGATCGAGTCGGGGAGCGGATCAGGAAGCCGGGGAGCGTAGCGTGAGATGACCGAATGGATGACCCTTCGCAACCACTTGTTTGTCACTCCCGATGTTAGTGGATATACCGGAACGATGCGATTCGTGTGGAGCTGTTCACGCTCAATCGGTTCCCAATCAGGGTTACTCATCGTCAGTCGGCCGAGGTACTGATCCACTTTACCCGAGAGGACGACGGGTTTCCCGGGTTTTAACTGTTTTACGATCCATGGTTGATTGAACCAGCTGACACGAAGAGAACCGGTTCCATCACTCACAATGGCTTCGACGATCTTCATCTTGCCGCTGCGAATAACGCGCATTTCGATCGATTCCACCGCACCAATGACGGTCACTTCCTGTCCATACCACAGCCGGTTAATCGTTTCCAATTGTGAGTAATCGTCGTACCGGCGCGGGAGATACCACAGGAGATCACCCAAGGTCCCCAATCCCAGTTTTGCGAGTGTTTTTGCGGATTTTGGTCCGATCCCCTGGATCGTTGTCAGGGGCATCTCGAGAGCTTCAAGTAGTTCTTCCTCCGCTGGGGGAGGGCTCTCATCTTCTCCGTCTATCGCAGGCTCAGTCGGATCGGCGGTCGGAATCGTGGACTTCTCTTCGTCTTCACGATCTACGGTTTTTGAGGGGGTTCCAGTCGGCTCAGGAGCCTCTTCAGACATGACAGCAGGTATCTGCACGGTCTCAGGGTCGGACGTCTGTGCGTGCCCGGTCCCGGTAGGAGCTGAAGTTGAAGACGATTCGAGATCGGGTAGATCCACAATCGTTTCACCGGCTGGCAGGTCTTTGCGCATCCTCACGACGATTCCCTGCAGGGCCTCTCGCCTTGATTTTGGCGAGAGATGGGCATAGTCGTCAAGCCTGGAGACCACGACTTCGATGAAGGCACTCGAGACTCCCTCGGATCGAGCCTCTGCCTGCCAGGGCTCCAGCATTTTCTTCAGACCGCCCATAACGGCCCGGTCATCATAACCGCGGTCGGCTTCCAATCGTAAATATTTAATGAGTTTTTCTAGTGATGGTTTCATGTCCATTAACTATAAAGGGTATGGCTTAAATGTGCTAGGGTTCAAGCGAGGAGCGCTGCAAGACCCAGGGAGCGTGGTCCAATATGTGCGCCGATGATGGTTGTCGCACTGACGACAAGGGCTGGCGTGGATGAGATATGTTCGAGTTGGTGGGCTATATCAGCGGCTTCGTTGGGAACCCCGGTATGTAGTACCGCAAAGCGAGTGACCTGCTCCCAGGCTTTTCCAGATTCCATCAATTTCTGCACGCCCTTCTTCCTCGTGCGGGTTCTCCCGGAAAAGACAGGGAGACCTCCTTGAATATCGATGAGGACTTTGATTCGGAGTACCTCTCCGACACCGGCTTGAAGCCAACTAACTCGACCGCTGCGGCGTAGATATTCAAGCGAATTGATCATGGCGAAGACCCGTGCCTTCTTTCTGGCTCGAAGTGCGCAAGCCCTGACTTCATTGAGCGCGCCTCCCTGAAGCGCACAAAGGGCAGAATCCATCGCCTGGAATCCAAGGCCCAACGATAACTGCTCACTGTCGAATGTTTCCACACGGTCACCGAAATCTTCGGCAGCCCGAGTCGCCGTCCCGTACATCGCACTCAGTTTTGAAGAAACATGGATCGCGAATACTTTCTCGGCTCCCATTTCCAACCTGGTTTCAAAAGCGTTTTTAAATTCGTCTATGGAAGGAACCGCGGTTGTTGCAGGGTTTTTCATCGAAGGCATTCGATGGTAGAAGTCATCCCGTGAGAATGTTTCACTATCTCGGATGGTCTCGTTGTCGATGGTGAGAATTGCAGGAACGACGGAGATTTGCATCTCTCTGGCGATCACAGCGGGGATATCAGCGGTGCTATCTGTGACTACGGCGACCCGCATCAGGCCCCATTCTCACGCGTTTCCAAAACAATCGCACCGACGCTCGATAATCCGACAAAGGTAGAGATCACAGGGCCATAACAGACCGTGGCGATGGGCGTCGAGGGGTAAACTGCACGGAGACGATCCGCGATGTTTCGACTTTCGTCCGTTGGGGTGATCTGAGGTTGGAGGATTCCGAGATGTTCCACGAAAGAAAACTCGCAAATAAATTCGATCATCTTCTCCACAGCCCGAGGCCTCGATCGGACCTTTTCCATCGGATTGAGGCGCCCGTTTTCGATCGTGAGGAACGGGACGATCCCCAGCATGTTGCCCAGGATGGCCTGGGAGTGGCTCACGAGATTGCTGCGCTCGAGGTAGAAGAGGTCTTCGAGGAACATCACGGTATAAAGCCTGGGGATCATACCCCTGACAAGACGGACAATCGACTCGAAATCCTCGCCGCGTTCGATGGCGAACGCAGCGGCCTGGACGAGAAGCCCCAAACCCAGGGAGATCGTCTCTGAGTCGATGACATGAATGTCCATCCGTCCTCGAAATTGCTGACTGGCGTCGAGCGCGTTTTGATAAACGCTGCTCAATCCTGAAGCGGAATGGATGGAGATAATCTGATTGGTTTCACGCTGCAGGTTTTTGTAGATGCCTGCGATGTCATCTACAGATGGGGCTTTGATGTGAGCACCGGCCGGACATTCTTGCATCAACCGGGACATCCCTTTGAGATCCGTAGTTGGACCGTCGTGGACCTCAAGGTCGCCACAACGGACGGACATCGGTGCAACCGTGATGACCTTGTGGTTAAAGAATGCTGATGATGGATAACGAACTGAGGCGTCGGTGACAATTAGGACCATAGGCAAGGGGTTACTCGATTGACAGGATGATTTGATAGTGAGGTTGACCACCACGATGAACTTCGACTTCCAGATCCGGATATAGCTCAGTAATTTTATCAGCTAATGTTTGCGCATCATTGGGGGAAAGATCGGCCCCTGCATATAAGGTGATGAGCTCATTATCCGCGGCGTTTGCCCGACCAAGCGTGTCGACCAGGACTTCCTCCAGTGTATTTCCTGAACAGGTTAGTTTACCATTGAGGAGACCGATGACCTGACCCTCCTCAACGCTCACTCCGTCAATCTCAACGGAACGCGTGGCGGTGGTAATTTCCGCAGATTGTAAATCCTTCAAGGCGGCATTCATCGCGTCGATCGTTGGTTCAAGCTCGCCGTCGTGATTAAACGCGAACATCGCTGCAATGCCCTGGGGGATGGACACCGAAGGGATGACGGCGACCGTCTTATCACTCATTTCTTTCGCCTGTTGAGCCGCGAGGATGATATTCTTGTTGTTGGGCAGAATGATAATTTTGTCGGTGGGAAGATCCTCGAATGCCTGAATGATCTCTTTTGTGCTTGGGTTCATCGTCTGTCCGCCTTCGATAATTGCGGCGACTCCCAGGCTCGCAAATACCCGAGCAAAACCATTTCCAGGTGCGACAGCGATCGCCGCAAGGTGATTCTGATCGACTTCTTGCAGGATGAACTCCGGCTCCATCTCCGCTCCAAGGATACCATCGACCTGATCCATGAGGTTCTCGATCTCAACTCTTGTGATGGTGCCCAAACCTTTTATGTATTCTATAGGTTCATACTCCGTTTGATCAGGTACATGAATATGCATGCGGTAAAGACCGTCACCCTCTCCAACCTGAATGGATGTCCCCATATCCTCTAGGCGAGAATAGAAGGTTTGCAGCTCAAAAGAATCCATGGGTTTGAAGTCGATTACGACTTCCCAGTCCTGCCCAGGCTCGATGGCTTCGGCGGCGCCTTCGAGGTTAAGGGAGCTCAGTGGTTGCACGATCAATAAGGGTTGATCGAGGGGCTGTCGGTAGGCTGCACGCAGTGCGCCTTCAAAAATCAGGAACAAGCCCTTTCCACCACTATCCACCACCCCGGCATCTTTGAGAACGGGCAGGAGATCGGGCGTTCTTTCCACCGAATCTTCAGCAGCCACAACGATAGTTTCCAGGATTTCAAAACCCGATTCCGTATCTTCCAGTGCTGCAGCTGCGGCGAGTGCAATATCTTTTGACACGGTGAGAATGGTTCCCTCAACGGGTTTAACGACGCCCTTATAGGCTGTCTCCCTTGCTTTGTCCAGCGCCTGTGCGAAGCATTGGGCATCCATGGTTTCACGATCGCCGAGCGCTCGTGAAAATCCACGCCAGAGTTGGGAGAGAATTACACCAGAATTTCCGCGCGCCCCCATGAGCGCTCCATGTGCCAAGGAATGGGCGACCTTGCCAATCGCTCTTTCGTCACTATCTGCAATTTCATCGACAGCCGATTGCAGCGTGAGCACCATGTTCGTTCCGGTGTCCCCATCGGGGACAGGAAAGACATTCAAGGCGTTGACGACTTCCTGATTCGTTCGCAGCCACTCAAGGCTCGCCTGCATTAACATCCGGAATGTTTTTCCGTCGATGGCTCGATACCGCTCAGCAAGGCGGCTGCGGAATTTGGAAGTGACGTCCAAAGGTGGCGGGGTCATCATCGCAGTTTTTTGTGATCTAAACCGGATCACTTACGCGCAGATCTTGCACGTGTACGTTGACGGCAGAAACCGTCTTGGCGAGAGACCGTTCGACTTGATAATGGACCGCGTTTGCAACGCTCGTTGCGACGGATGATATGCGCGTCCCGTACTCAATAATGATGAACACGTCGATGATAAGGTGGTCCTCAACAACTTTTACTTCAACGCCGTGACGAGGGTCCTGTGCAATGACTTGCGCAAGACCGTCGACAATGCTCTTTGAGGCCATGCCCACGACGCCGTACGACTGGATGGCCGCGTGTGATGCGATCGTCGCAATCGCCCGAGGGGAGATCGTGATGCGTCCGAGTTCCGAGGCTTCGCCTGTCATAGAAAATTGCCTCCGTGTTACAATGCATTGAGGGGCCGCTTAAGGTGTGGTATTATTGCGGCCGCTAGACACCAGTTGGATCGGTTTAGAAAGGATCGTGTAAAGATGGCAAAGTGCGAAACTTGCGGGAAGACGACAAAATTTGGACAGAGTCGCAGCTTCTCGATGAAGGCTACCAAGCGAAAGTTTCGGCCAAACCTTCAAAAGGTAAAGGTCATGGATGAAGGACGACTTGTACAGAAAACGCTTTGTACGAAGTGTATTAAACGTCTCGCCCGCGTTTGATCAATTTGATCCCGGTTTTTACCACCTTCACTACCAAGACCGCCGAATCGGCGGTCTATAACTTTAACCCCGTCAGGACAATAAAGAGGCTCGAATAGCTCGGAGGCCTTCTGTGATCCCCGCAGGATGCTTGAAAATCGAGCTTCCTGCGACGAGCACATCGGCGCCGGCTGAAACCGCCTGAGGAGCCGTGTCCAGGTCGATACCGCCGTCCACCTCAATTTGAAGGTTGAGGCCTGCCATTTTCGCCATCTCCTTAATTCTCTTGACTTTCTCCAGAGTGCTCTTTATGAAGCTTTGTCCTCCAAAACCCGGGTTCACGGTCATGACAAGGATTATGTCGCACAGTCCTACGATTTCTTCGATCGTAGAAACAGATGTGGCTGGGTTGAGCGCCACACCGGCCCGCACGCCGGCTTCATGCAGCGCTGAGATTGTCCTGTGCAGATGGGTGCAGGTTTCCACATGGACTGTGATCGAATCTGCGCCAGCGTGAGTGAACTGTGGGATGTAGGCATCAGGGTTTTCAATCATGAGATGAACATCGATAGGGAGATCCGTGCCTCGTTTACATGCCTCGACGGTGCGTGGACCCATGTTGATGTTGGGGACGAAGTGCCCATCCATGACATCGACATGGATCCAATCAGCACCCGCTTCCTGACTCTCGCGAAGAGCTTTACCTAACTCAAGTGGATCGGCGGCGAGAATAGATGCGGCGATGAGGGGTCTTGGTGACATTTTTCAATCATACCTTTGGGGAATTGAATTGACAAGATGGAGGGCGAACAGGATGTTCGTCCTGCGACCACCGAATACCCCTCTTTTCATGGAGGAGATTGCTTCGTCAATTTTGAAGCACGAAGGCTCGCCCCTACGAAATGTTCTCATCGCGGTTGGTCTCAC
>CAZMZL010000195.1:0-6707 GCA_964570595.1 uncultured Anaerolineaceae bacterium
AGCCATCATCGAAAGCCCTTGAGGCTGCACTCGCTGTTGCACGCGTCGATGATGTGATCCTCGCCACCGGAAGTGTATTCGTTGTTGGAGAGATTCTTGCATCCTGGGATGCGTTACAAAGCTCCCAAAGCAGCAGGAAGGGATGATGAAGTATATGAGCACAATCTATGGGCGGTGGCCGACGATGCCCTCCGATATCGGGGGGACAATCAATCGTAGAGCGGAAGAACTGTATGAGGTTCGGGATGCGATTGAAGATGATGAAGGGTTGATCGAGTGTGCTGTTCTGCCGCTTCGTGATATCGTTCTCTTCCCTAATTTACTCACGCCGCTCTTTGTGGCGCATGCACCGACCCTGGCAGCAGTCGAAGATACGATTCGGTCAGGAGCCACCATGATATCGGTCGCACAATTAGATCCTGATCTTGAATCTCCCACACCTGACGATCTCTATACCGTAGGGACTGAAATTGCCATCGGTCGCTTAATGCGCATTCCCGATGGGTCCATCTCGTTGATGACGCATGGCAGGAGAAGGGTCGAAATCGTCGAGGTCACCCAGGTCAGCCCCTACATGCGCGTGCGTGCTCGACCCATCGAAGAATCCGTTGAGGTCAACAAGGAAACCGTAGCACTCATGCGAGCGGCACAGACCCTCTTCGAGAAATGTGTGGAATTGAATCGATCCCTCCCGGAAGAGGTTTACCTCTATGCCATGAACATCGAAGAGTCGGGCTGGCTGGCTGATTTAATTACCTCCGCACTAGATCTCTCTGTTTCCGAGCGGCAGGTTATCCTCGAGGTCTTCGATCCGATCACCCGATTGCAGCAAATCAGCGTCCTGCTTGGACGAGAGCTGGATGTCCTCGAACTTGAAAACCAAATTTATTCAAAAGTTCAAAACGAGGTCGACCGCTCCCAGCGGGAGATGTACCTGCGAGAACAGATGAAAGCCATCCAATCCGAGCTCGGGGAGGGCGATCTATGGTCTCAGGAGATCACTGAGCTGCGCGAGCGGATCGAGCACTTGAACCTGCCAGAAGATGTTGAAACCCGTGCAGTTAAAGAATTAAAGCGGTTGAGCCAGATGCCGCCTATGTCGCCAGAAGTGGGCATCATCCGAACCTATTTAGACTGGTTGACCGAGCTTCCCTGGACGACGGCGACGGTGGATAATCTCGACCTCGGTCATGCGATAGAAGTACTGGAGAGTCAGCACCATGCACTATCTGATGCCAAGGATCGAATCCTGGAGTATATCGCCGTCAGGAGTTTAGCCCCTGAAAAACACCGTCAGCCCATCCTGTGTTTTGTCGGCCCACCGGGGACTGGAAAAACATCGCTGGGTAAGTCGATTTCAGATGCACTGGGCAGAAAATTCATCCGCCATTCCCTTGGCGGCATCCGAGATGAGGCCGAGATTCGCGGTCACCGCAGGACGTACATTGGAGCGCTCCCGGGCAGAATCATTCAAGCGATGAGGCGGGGAGAAACCATCAATCCACTCTTCATGCTCGATGAAATCGACAAGTTGGGCCAGGATTTTCGAGGCGACCCGGCGTCGGCGCTGTTGGAAGTCCTCGATCCGGAGCAAAACAATGCCTTCTCCGACCACTACCTCGAGATCCCGTATGATCTCTCGTCTGTCATGTTTATCACGACGGCGAACACATTGGATTCGATCCCTCCTGCGTTACTCGATCGATTGGAGGTGATCGAGTTTCCGGGTTACATCGAGGACGAGAAAGTGATCATCGCGCAGAAATATCTTGTCGGTCGCCAACTCGAGCAAAACGGGTTATCGACGGATGAGCTTTCAATCACGGAACAAACCATCCGACACATCATCCGGGAGTACACCTGGGAATCTGGCGTGCGAAATCTGGAACGTGAAATTGGAAAGCTCTGCAGAAGGATTGCCAGGCAGAAAGCCGAGGGAAAAAAAGTTTACCGGCGAATTACGCCCAGTATGCTTGCCAAGATACTTGGTCCGCCTCAGATTGTCCCACATGAGCTGGAACAGGATGATCAAGTCGGCGTGGCAACCGGATTGGCTTGGACCGAGAACGGCGGCGATACGATAATCATCGAAGCCCTTCTCGTGGAAGGGAAGGGTGGTCTCCAAATCACCGGGCACATTGGCGAGGTGATGCAGGAATCTGCGCAGGCGGCACTCTCCTATGTGAAATCTCTATCCGATGAACTCAAGATCGATGTGGAACTGTTTGAAAAGATGGACATCCACATCCATGTACCGGAGGGGGCAATTCCAAAAGATGGCCCCAGTGCGGGCATTACGATGGCGACCGCTCTGGCGTCCGTGATGACCGGTCGAGCTGTACGGAAAGACGTAGGGATGAGCGGTGAGATCACCCTCCGTGGACGGGTGCTTGCTATCGGGGGTCTCCGGGAGAAAATCCATGCTGCATACAGGATCGGTTTGAAGTGTGTGATCATCCCAGCCAAGAATGACAAGGACCTTATTAAAATTCCCCGCCAGGCGAAAAACTCGATCGATATCCAGTTGGTACAAACCATGAGTGAAGTGCTTGATCTGGCCCTTGTGCCGGAGGTTCAGGCGACGAAGCGTCGCTCGGCAAGACGCTCGGAAGGGGTGGGAGATCGTGTCCAACCCTCCGCATAAGGCGCCTGCCCCGGGACTTCGCCAAATCATTTCATTCGAGAATGCGAGCAGATGATCCGATCTCAGAAATATTCCTTATTGTTGGGCGGGTTCTTTGCCCTGCTCCTGCTCTCGGCCTGCACGCGTACAGCCGTCCCACTCAACAGCGACCAGACAGCCCTGACGGCGACGGCAGTCACACAGCTTGAATTGGAGACACAGCCTCTCGAGACGGAGGGTGAACATGCGGTCGTCTGGATCTCTCTTGATGAAAAATTGAAGGTTTACAATCCGGCGGGAATTGCTGGAAATCTTGTGGACGAACTCCCTCATGATCAGGGAGGAATAATCCTCACGGGCAATTCGACTAGATTGGGCAGCTCGTTATGGGTGGAGATTACCGTCATGGGGGGCGATCCGGGCTGGGTTAACGCATGGAACCTGACCGAGAATATCGATGCGACCACCTTCTGTAATGATCCCCAGGTCATGGTGAGATTGCAGGAATTCACAGATGCCATTGCGTCAGAGGATGGACTTTTACTCGCTGAAGGGATAAATCCGGCACGAGGCTTGGTCGTAAGACATGATTGGTGGAATCCCGAAGTCATCATCCCGCAAGAAAATATTGAGACTTTATTCGAGGCCTACCATGAGATCGATTGGGGGGTATTGAGTGGTGGCGATTTCCAAATCCTCGGCTCGTTCGGGGATGTCCTTTACCCCTCCTTGGCCGAAACGCTGCAAGAGGATCAAAACCCGGTCTGTAACGTCCTCCCCAGCGGCACGACTTCCCGTGAAGCCATTTGGCCCGGTGAGTATTCGTCCCTAAATTATTATTCATTCCACGTCCCTGCACCGGAGGGCGGGAATCAATTTGATTGGCAGACCTGGGTTATCGGCTTTGAATATATCGGGGGTGTTCCCTACATTACTGTGCTTTTACAGTACCGCGGTGATGTGTGATCGTTTGATCTCGGCAAGAAAAGGTTTAAAAATTCAGCTATCGGGATCGGGAAATCCATTTGCCAATTTAATGAGCAATTCCCGCAAATGTGCCTTCCACTCGATTTCCCCATCTTTCGGAATCCAGTACCCCCGTTTACTTCGATGAATGTATTTCCCAAAGGCCCTCTCGGAGCTTCCCGTATCCCTGGTTGGAGATCCGATAAGGATCTGGCCGTTCTCGGTGGTGACCGAGTCGACTCCCGCTCTCATCGCGAGTATTTTTATCTGAACTTGATAGATGAGATTAACGACCTCTTCAGGAGGCGGCCCAAAGCGGTCACCTAGCTCGGCTTCGAAAGAGCGCAATTCATCGACAGAACGGATTCCTGCAAGCCGCCGATAAAGTTGGAGTCGAAGATTTCTCTCCGGCACATATTCTTCTGGAATTGCTGCGGCGAGGGATAGTTCGATGGAAGCTGGGGGCAGGTCGTCCATGACCAGCACACCTGCGGGCGTTTTCATGTCATGACGCTCCCGGAGGCGTCGGACGGCCCGTGAGAGCAGTCTGGTATACAGGTGAAATCCAACTGCGGAAATATGTCCATGCTGTCTTGTGCCCAGGATGTCACCGGCACCCCTCATCTCGAGATCGCGCATTGCGATCGAATATCCAGCGCCAAGCTGGCTGTGCTCGGCGATGGTCTCGAGGCGTTGAAAGGCTTCCTCGGTTGTACGCCGGCGGGTATGTCTGAAGAAGTAGGCATAGCCCTGGACGGCGGCTCTACCCACCCTCCCTCGAAGCTGATAGAGCTGGGCGAGTCCAAAACGGTCCGCTCGATCGACGATGAGCGTATTAGCGTTTGGAATATCAAGGCCGGATTCAATGATCGAGGTGCTGACAAGGACATCCACTTCTCCCGAAGTGAATTCATTCATCACGGTCGAAAGCTCATGTTCCCGCATCTGTCCGTGTCCGACCGCAATATTCGCTTCCGGAATGAGGTCCTCCAATTTCTTCCGGGTGGTATCGATGGTCTGCACTCGATTGTGGACGAAAAATACTTGTCCGCCGCGCTCCATCTCGCGAAGGACTGCCGATCTTACAACCCGGGGGTTGTATGTTCCGATGAAGGTCTTCACGGGCAGGCGTTCTTCCGGGGGCGTACTGATGGTCGAGATATCGCGTACGCCTGTGATCGCCATGTAGAGCGTTCGCGGTATGGGCGTCGCTGTGAGCGTGAGTACGTCAACCTGGGTTCTCATCCTCTTGAGAAATTCCTTGTGGGTGACTCCAAAACGCTGTTCTTCATCCACGATCAGCAGGCCAAGATCTTTGAAGGATACATCGGGCTGGAGGAGACGGTGCGTCCCGATGAGTATGTCGATGTCTCCGACGGCAAGCCGTCTCAGGATCTCGCGTACCTCCGATTGTGTGCGAAAGCGTGACAACATCTCGACTTCGACAGGGAATGCAGTCAGCCTGCGTGTGAATGTGTGGTAGTGCTGCTGCGCAAGGACGGTCGTAGGAACGAGCATTCCCACTTGTTTGGAACCCATAACCGCCTTAAAGGCCGCACGAACGGCTACTTCTGTCTTCCCGTACCCGACATCACCACAGATAAGCCGATCCATGGGGATCGATCTCTCCATGTCACGCTTAACTTCATCGAGGGCGATGATCTGATCATCGGTTTCGAGATATGGGAAGGACGATTCCAGCTCTTGCTGCCATGGCGCGTCCGGAGGGAATGCAATTCCCGAAACCGTTTGCCGGGCGGCATAAAGTTCTAACAAATCTTTTGCGACGATCTCGACGGCTTCGCTGGTTTTCTTCTTTGTCCGCTCCCATTCGCGAGCACCGAGCCGTGAATAGGAGGGCGTACGGCCCTCAGCCCCGATATAACGCGTCAGTCGATCCGCCTGATGGATGGGGACGAAGAGTTGATCTCCATCCGCATATTCCACGAGAAGATACTCTCTGCGAACATTGGCTAACGTCCGTTGGACCAGGCCGACGAACTTGCCAATACCATAATCAACATGAACGACGGCGTCATCACTCTTGAGATCCGAGTAGGCATCTTCCGGCGGCCGGGCATGTGGCCGTGTTCTGCGGCGGGGTTTTGGCCGCGACCATCCGAATAATTCGGCATCGGTGAGCAAATGGATGCGGCTGTCATCTTTGAGATCCAGCGTCCAGCCTTCCGCCAATGGACCTTGAAGAAAATAGACATCTCCAGGGGAAAGCTTCTGCGGCAGCGAATCAACCACGTTCGACGATGAGTCGATTTCGGACCAGAGTTCAGCCAAACGCTGAGCCTGGCGGCTGACAACCACAACGATCTCGTGGGCGATACGGTTGTCCATAATGAATTCAGCAATCGGATCAAGCTGCCCACCGAACCTGGGACCGGGGATAAAGCGATCTGCGAAATCCACGCCCACCGTCTCACCTTTCTCCAATCCGAACCCCATATTAAGGTAGGGGTGGGAGGAGACGGCCTCTGTGCACTCGTTAAGCGTAAGGTAAGGAAGGGGGAAACGCTCTTGAATCGGGAGGGCGTGTTCGAAATCAACCCTGGTTTGAAGCGCCTGGAGCTCAATTTCTTCAATCACGCCTTCAAACACGGTTCTATCTTCATAAAGAACAAGGGCCTCGTCTGGGAGGTGGGCGATCAGGCCCGTTGGGTTCGGGTTCATGAGAGGTAGAAAATATTCAAGGATTTGATCGACGGAATCGATCCCTTCAAGAGATTGTTCCACAAGCCATTCCATCCAGGCTTCCTGGAACAAGCCAGGTAGGCCTTCCCTCGCAGGAGGGAGGCAGAGGTCGCTTCGATCGGAGGTCGACCGTTGAGTCGCAGGATCGAATCTTCGCATGGAGTCGATCTCATCACCGAAGAATTCCAGGCGGGTAGGATCCTTTTCAGTCGTGGGCCATACGTCGATAATTCCACCCCTTCGACTGAATTCGCCGGGGGAGGTCACGATGTTCGAATGTGCATAGCCGCTCGAAATCAGCGCTCTGATCAAGGATTCAAAATTCTGATGATGCCCGACGTGCAAATTGTGCGTGTAGGCATCAAGCTGCTCCCTGGAAAGGGTGCGTGTCATTGCGCCCCGCGCTGTACTGAGG
>CAZMZL010000196.1:0-6678 GCA_964570595.1 uncultured Anaerolineaceae bacterium
GGAACCCCTCGACCTCCAGCCCCAACTCCTCCATCATGCCGAACATGTTCTCCCGTGATAAATTCATATCGGCGATGGCTTGAAGTTGATCGTTCGTCATGGTGTTTTCGATCTGTCCCAGCAAAGCCTCGATCTCCACGCTGGATGAGGTTTCACTCTCCACCAAGCTTCGATATGCTTTCCACAGGGGGAGCAGATCGGCGGCCTGAGTGGAATCTACGGCGAGGGGAGAATCCTCCAGCATCAAAGTCCCGATGGGAATCAGTGCAGCCGATGGTAGTTCCGCAAAATTACGTTCAGAATCTGGCGCGGCCTCCACATCTTTCTGTGTGCTCGCTGATGAGCTTGCGATGCTCCCGTCAACCTCGCCGATCGCCCCCCCGCAGGCGCCTACGCTGAGTGTCAGGATCCCGATTGTCAATGCCAGGTACCATTTCGTTTGCTTCATAGCCTTGCTCCTTTTCTAATCATTCCCGTAATGAATCGTGATTGTGTTGTTTGGTCGCCGCTGCTACTCATAGCGAAGTGCTTCGATGGGATCGAGCTGTGCGGCTTTGTTCGCCGGATAAAAACCGAAGAAGGCGCCCACGATGGCTGCCGAGGTGAATGCCAGGACGATCGAGCCGGGGACAATTACGGTGCGCATCTCACTGGCTGCACCGAACATCCAGGAACCGCCTACGCCCACGATCACGCCGATGACACCGCCGATCAAGCTAAGTAGAAGCGCTTCTGTGAGGAACTGCCAACGGATGTCGTTGGGCGCGGCGCCGACGGATTGCCGCACCCCTATCTCGCGGGTGCGCTCGGTCACGCTGACGAGCATGATGTTCATGATCCCGATGCCGCCTACGACGAGCGATACGCCGGCGACCCAACCGAGCAGATTCCGAAATGCCGCTGTCGTCGCCTCTTGGGTCTCGATGATGTCTTGCTGTGTCGTGACGCTGAAATCAGGCTCCTCCAGCGATACATCGTGTAGTCTGGCAAGCAAGAGCTGGATCTGGAGGATCACATCATCCATCATTTCGGAGTCTTCGAGTTCGACCGTGATCATAAAGACTCGATCTCCGATGATGCGGGCAAACCGTTCCGGTGTGAACTTTTGAAAAACTACGGTGATCGGCATGTACAACCGGGAATCAAAATCTTCGTCCCCAACCAATCCCCGTTCGTCAAAAACACCGATGACAGTGAGTTTGGTTGTGTCAACGGTCACGGTTTCGCCGATGGGATTGAGCTCTCCGAACAACGCTTCTGCAAGGCTCGACCCCATTACGGTGATCTTTTGTTTCCGGTCGACTTCCTCCTGGGTGAAGTAGCGGCCTTCGGCGATTTCCATGTCGCGGACAGAAGGAAAATCACTCGTCGTTCCCAGGATCGATATACCCTCGAGTGCCCCCTCCCCGTTTTTTACGGTTTGTGATGTGACCTGCTCCACAACAACGGCTTTTACGCCGCTCACGCCCTCTGCGATTGCGAACGCATCGTCATAGACAAGACCTCCGCTGGGAGCTTCCCGTCCAGGACCCCCACGAGCGAAGGAAGATCGAACGTACACAAGATTGGATCCCAATCCTGTGATCTGATCTTCAATCGCAGCTTCAGTACCTGCGCTGATTGAAATCATTACAATCACCGCGGCAACCCCAATGATGATGCCCAGCATGGTCAGGAGCGAACGCATTTTGTTGCTCCTGATGCTTCCCCATGCGACGTGTAAAAACTCAGCCGGTCTCATGCAGCACCTTTTCGGATCCATTTTCCTGGATCAAGTCGATTTTTCCATCGAGCAGTTGGATCGTTCTCTCTGTGTGCGCGGCGATTTCGGCATCGTGTGTCACCATAATGATCGTGCGGCCTTTTACATTAAGCTCATCGAGCAGGGCCATGATTTCCGCACCCGATTTCGAGTCGAGGTTCCCGGTAGGCTCATCGGCGAGGATGAGGGATGGATCATTGACCAATGCGCGTGCAATGGCGACACGCTGCTGTTGTCCTCCTGAAAGCTCTTGGGGTTGGTGCCCAATTCTGGCCTCGAGGCCGACGTCGGCTAAGGCTTCTCGGGCACGTCTCTCGCGCTCATCCGCCGCGCCGCTGGGTTTGCTGTAAAGCAGGGGGAGCATGACGTTTTCGAGCGCCGAGGTGCGTGCCAGCAGATTGTAGGATTGAAAAATGAACCCAATTTCACGGTTGCGGATCGCGGCCAATTGAGCCTTGTCGAGCTCACTCACATCTTCACCGTGAAGGATGTATCTTCCCTCTGTGGGTCGATCCAGACAGCCGAGTAAATTCATCAACGTGCTTTTCCCGGAACCGGAGGGACCCATAATGGCGATATATTCTCCGGTCTCAATTTCGAGGCTTACTCCATCGAGAGCCGCGACATGGATTTCACCCACCCCGTAAACTTTTCGAGCGTCCTGTACCTGGATAAGTGGTTCCTGCATCATCATTCCGTCTCCACGATGCCCGTCGTGATGACATCGCCCGGTTTCAATCCGGAGATGACTTCAGCGAAGCTGATATCGATCAATCCGACTTCCACAGGTCGAAGCGTCAGCTTCCCATCGCTGCCCATCATAAAGACAGCATATTCGTCCGGCGAGAGTTCTCGCAGCGCTTCCACGGGTACGAGCAGCGCATCCTGCGCTCTTCCTGCAATGACATCCACGGCAGCGTTCATCCCGATGAGCAGGTTGCTGTTGTCGTATTCATCTGGTTCGAACAACTCCACCGAGGCACGAACCGTGGATATGTTTCCCGCCGCATACAAACTTGGATCAACCTGCACGACGATCCCCTCAAAGACGATATCCGGGAGGGCGTCGAAGATTACTTCTACCCCGTAGCCCTTAGCAATCATGCCGAGATCGGTTTCATCGATGAAGATCTCAAGATAGCTCTGACTCAAGTTCATCATTGTGATGAAGGGGCTCGAGACTTTGTCGCCAACATCGCTCTTGATGAAGAGTATCGTGCCGTCGAACGGGGCGACGATCACCGATTCCTCGAGGTTTCTCTCCGCAACTGCCATGTTGGCGCTTGCGTTGGCGAGTTGAAGTTCAGCCTTCTCGATTTTCTCCAGGTTCGGACCGTCAGCGACAAGCTCGAGTGTTCGTTCAGCCTCGGAAACCCTTGCTTTGGCAAGCGCTACCTCACCTTCAAGCTGAGTCTGTTCGATCTCGCTCGGAGAACCCGTATACCAGTTCCAATTACGGACGGCGCTGTCATATCTCTGTTGCGCGCTGGCAAGTTTCGCCAGCGCAGAGGCTTTCCCCGCATCTTCTGAGGCAGAACCGGGCGTCTTCGAGTAATCAGATTGCGCTTTCCCGAGAGCCGCTTCCGCGAGCGTCAACTCCGCCTTCGCCGCATCGAGCATGGCTTCACTGGCGCGGTTCCCCTCTTGCTGGACAATCATGGTGTATTCGGCGCTTTTCAAGTCTTCCCTGGCGTTGGCGAGAGCGAGCAGCGCTTGCGCCGTGACTGCATCCGCGTTTTCATAGATCTCGTCAAGTACTTCTTGCGCATTAAGAACCGCGAGCTTTGCAGAAGCGACCGAGGATTCCAGGTCCTCACGATTTCCCTGAACGGCGAGGGCATCGCCCTCGGAGACCTCATCACCAACCCGAACGAGGAGCGCTTCAATGATTCCACTAGTCCCGAATCCTAAATCCATTTCGTCATGGACGACCAATGTGCCCGTTCCAGTTGCCAATACAACGAGATCCCCCTGACGAACGGTGGCCGTCTGGATCTCCGGCTCACCCGTATCCCGGGAATTGGATTGAGCCGAGTTGTAATAAGCGAATCCCCCCACGCTAATCACGACGAGCCCCCCGAACATTACGATGAGGGCCGCTTTTTTATGGGTGAATAGATAATCTTTGATTTTGAGAATCATTCCGTTTCTCCACTTTTCCATGATCGTTACCTGAAAAGTGTAAGAATTTACCATATAGGAATTGTGAGCAGGTTATGTGGAAATTGTGTAGATCTGAAAAGTTCAAAAGGTGGAGGGATTGAGGAAGACACCGATTGCACCAGGGCTGAAGCCGGTGTATCGGGATCTCGATCTTCCGCCAGGTTCCAAGCCGACAGGAGATGGGGCCTCAAGCATCAGGCGCGGACCGAGCACTCGACCAGACGGGGAGCTTCCTGACCCATTCGTTTGAGAGAGCCCCAGGAACGTTTAACCGAAGTGTCTTGAGGTGTCGCCCAGATGATGGACGAATTGGCGCCAGAAAAATTAGAATCCGATCGTTGATCGTAGGTGCACGGATCTTACTTTTCCGTGGTGTTTGAAGGATGATCTACAAAAGATGAGAGCACGTTGGCAGGCTTGATCGAACGTGCTTCTATCGGCGTTCATGTACGGTGCGTCGCCCGCTACTGTTGAGAGAGTGACCAAACGATGACCGATAGATCATCGGACGCCGATGCCATCAGCGACCCATCATAGGAGAAGGCAACATCGTTCACGGCGTCGGTGTGATCCGAAAGCACACGGATCTGTGTACCATCCTCGACCGCCCAGGCGATGATGTTGGTATCACGTGAACCTGAGATGATCATCTCCCCGTCCTTCGAGAATGCGACGCTGTTCACCCTGAATGTATGGCCTTCGAATGTCTGGAGCAAAGTACCATCATCCAGGTTAATCTGCCAGATTACGGGGCTTTGCAGCAGCGCTACCGCTGCAGTCTGATCATCGGGCGCGACGTTGAGATCCCGCGTCCTGACGTTGAAGCCCTCCACCATCTGTGGAAGTTTGAACTCCTTCACATCCCAACGCTGGATTGACCCCCCACAGCATGGACGCCCTTCCCCGGTGATGATCAATTCGCCAGTTGAGTTGAAATCCACACCCCAGGTCTCAACCGTCCCATCGCTTACGACGCAGCCCGGTTGAGGGAGCGAGCGATACAGCACACCCGAAGGCATACGGCGCATTTCGACTGTGCATTTATGCCCGCCGAGCGAGGCCAAAAAACCCGTGGGGGAGAAAGACACATAGAGGATCCTGCCGAGCAATCGGCTTTCCAGTACCTCGAGCTGCGAGCCATCCTCTGCGTTCCATAGGCGCGCCGTCATGTCATTCGAGCCGGAAAGCAGAAGGTTGCCATCGGGAGAAAAAGCGACATCGTTGACCTTGTCCGTGTGCCCTTCTAGGACGTGCACGATGCTGCCGTCATCGAGGTTCCAGATGATCACAGTTCCATCCGCCGATCCTGACGCGAGCAGTTTTCCATCTGAAGAGAAGTCCACCGATGTGACTTCGGCATCATGGCCGACGAGTTTCAGGTGAGGCACAAGCGCATCGATATTCCCCGCGTGGATCGGCTCCGGTGTAGGTGTTGGGGGAATTTCCGTTGGCGCGGAAGTGGCGGTGGGTTCGGGCGTAGGATCGTTCACAGGAATCGTCTTTGTGGCCGTACGTGTGGGAACTGCTTCCACCGGTGATGTTTCGGCCGTCGGTGCGCCCCCTGCGCAGGCGTTGAGGAGGAAGACCGCGGGCAGCGACAACCCTATTAAGCGGATGTGCAGTTTCGATGGTTTCATATTGGGTCCCTTTAGAATATGGATGATCTGATAGAACAGTCTTTTATACCATATCGGACACCCAATATACCGTGTTTTACTGGGGCTGTCCTGACATTTCCACCGCCATTATGATGACGATAAACGCCTCGAGTCGACCCAAGAAAGTATCCCACCTCTCCACTAAGATCATGAATGACCGGGATCCAAAGAAGTTGCTCTTGCAGCCGTTTTCGAAGAGGTGCTTTCAAACTACAGGTTTTATGCGATAATTTCGCCCTGTATAGCCGCATACTGCGGCATCGAACAAGTTTTTCAAAGCTCACCATTCATTAAATCACTCATATGGAGATTCAGTAAATAAGATGAACAAACACACAGCACCTCACTACAAGGGGGAAAGTCTCAAGAAAATTTCGGATTATGAAGGGATCGTTCCTGACGCGATGATTGCGGAGATAAGGAGCAAGGCAAAATCATTGGAGGGTGCGACCGTTGCGCATGTTAACGCGACCAGCTACGGTGGTGGAGTCGCGGAAATCCTTGATAATTTTGTGCTTCTCATGAACGACCTGGGGGTACGCTCGGACTGGCGCGTTCTTCACGGTGTTCCCGACTTCTTCGAAGTCACCAAGAAATTTCACAATGCTCTGCAGGGGAACATGGAGATCAGCTTTTCAGACCTGGAGCTGAGTTTGTATGAGTACATCAACAAAAAATTCTCGCAATTTGTCTTCCTGGATCATGATTATGTGATCATTCACGATCCTCAACCCTGTGCCCTTGTGCGGGAAGTCATTCATGACCGCCCCTGGATCTGGCGATGCCATATTGACATTACGAAGCCAAACCCACAGGCTTGGGAGTTTATAGAGCCTTACATACTCGAGTATGAGCACATGGTCGTTTCATCGGAAATCTATAAGGTTCCAGGTTTGGAGATCGAACAAAGTATCATCTCGCCCTCCATCGACCCACTATCAGCGAAGAACAAGGATATCTCGGCCGAGGTCACCGCAGATTACCTGCAGCGATTTGGGATACCGACCGACAAACCGCTCATCACACAGGTGTCGAGGTTCGATCCATGGAAAGACCCCGAGGGCGTACTCAAGGTTTTCGATCAAGTCAAAGAAC
>CAZMZL010000197.1:0-6438 GCA_964570595.1 uncultured Anaerolineaceae bacterium
CTATCTTTCTCTCGAATATTCATGCAAACGCGGACTGCGTTCCGTGCGCCTTCCCGTAGTTCGTTGTCCATCCCAGTAAATGCCCCTCCTCTGTCCAATCCGTCATGGGTCGAACAGGTTCTCGATCTTGGCTTTCCACCTGGGTCTGTTTGACCCAGATCGAAGGGCGGTAAGTGCGACCGCAGTTGAATTCTTGAATTCCAGATAACCCACTTCGCCGCTCATGATAGCAGATATCCTCTCAGTGGGTTCAACATGGGGTTTGAGAGAATCGGGACCGTCCTTCAATTTTCAGGTGGCAATTCTTTCACACAGCAGTGTCCATCCTTTTCTCGCCCTCGCTCCTCCCATCACACATCTTCGAAAGGGATGTGTTGTGTGGATAATGTTTCGGATCGCTGCTCTTCACGCTCACGCTATTTCATCAAAACCACCACAAATTATCCGGGCTCTTTACGAGTTCTTATCGGCACGCACATATCTTTCGATAAGCTCAACCGCGATTTCAACCCCGCGTTCCCTTCGAATTCGTTTTCCTATGTCACTTGCTTCCCTGGATCGTCTCATCTTTCAGTGTAACCTCGATCGCTTGAGCAAGTTGGTCTACGGAAAGTTGTGCCGCCGGAATCGGAGGAGGACCGACTCCAAGGGCGTACACTCGACGACCCCAAAACAGTTGATCGGCCGTATGCGGAACGACGACATTGGGCTAACCGGCTCTCAACGCAGCGCCTGTCGTACCAGAGCCGCCATGATGCACGATCGCGACCATGCGTGGAAACAGCCATGAATGCGGAGTTTCCCCGATAACAAGGGCGCGCTCAGAATCCCCCGGCCCTGCAGAATTATCGTGGCTATACGAAATAACGCCCCTCGCACCGGCCTGTTCCAGCGCGCGAACGACCGCCTGATGGGGGCGGGAGACGTCCTTCTCGACGGCGCTGCCAAATCCAACATACACTGGGGGGGAGTCGGCATAAAGAAATTTTTCGATTTGAGCCCTTTTCACATTTACGTGCGACGCCTCCTTGAACCAATATCCCGACCCATTGCATCCACATCCCATACGGAAGGTTTTGGGAGCACATGGGGGCTGAATGCAAAAAGCAAAGGCGTTTTCCTTTTCCTGGTGCTGGAAAAGGGGCATCCCGAAAGCGGCGGAAGATCAGGATGCTGCAAACGTATACGGCGATAGAGGAACCTGCTTCCTGGCCAGAACGTCTGAGACGTAACCCAGTGCGTGATGCGTCTATAGGTCCCGCCGAGTGGAAGATCAGGAAAAGCCGCGCTTGGGAACTCAGTCGTCGAGCGGAACACAGGAAACGTCTGCGCGCCGATATCCGGGATATTTCGTTCTCGCGCGATCTCGTGACCCGCAATCGTGAGAAGAAAGGAGTGAACGACGACATCGGCTCCCGGGAAGAGGCGTGAACGCGTCTCGGAGGAACGGATTAGAACACCTAATTTTTCCGGCGCACACAAACGCACCGAGTGCCCGGCTCGCGAGAATCCCTCCCCCAGCGCGACGAAGGGCTGAACGTCCCCTCTTGATCCGTAGGTAAGGATAGCTACGTGCATCGCTCAATCATCTGAGGAACAAAGCCCAACGCAATCATGATCGACAACCCTGCAGACCTTGTGTCCGGGTTATTCCGACTGGACGTTTTGGTCGCGAACGCCAGCGCCGTCATGCTTACAAAGTCTCCTTCCAGAATCGACGTCCATTTTGTACGCATTGGGATGCGGGATCAATATCCTCGTAATCTAAATTGAATACAGGGGCTTTTTTACCTTGTCATCACATCGTACAAATTCTGGATTATCTGGGCAATTGATCATCTGCCGATTTATAAGATTATCAACATCGGCGAATATTCTCAAAGTTGACGGCGATTCGGAGCGGACCTATGATGTTGGATGCTGACGAACGAAGATGGGTGTGAGCGTAACCCAAGGCATCCAACTCTGAGTCACCTGCGGGCATCGACACTTGGGTGAATTATTGCAGGCAATGAGTCAAATTGACTTGTAGAAATAAATCTCTAAAATTGGGTCGGATCATATACGAAGGAGGGCCATGGCAAGGATCAGGTGACACGGAGTGCACGTTATGGTTTTATTGAGCCGCGGCGGGCAACAAGTAAATAAGAGGAGGAGAAACTTGATGATCAACAAACTCATTCCGGTGAAAAACAGTGCGGTCCTCAGGACGATCGGGATAGCCCTACTCATGACCGTTGTTGTACTGGGAACAGCAATGTGTGCACCAGCAGCAGAAGAAGCACCGGCCGCAGAAGAAGGTGCGACCCTTGCCATCGAGCACTTCAGCGTCATCGAAGGGACCACCTGGTCAGGCGCACACGATCGCGCTGGGAAACGACTCGCAGAAAAGTATCCCAATGTGGATTACGTCTTCCGCGAGGAAGTAGGACCCGATCTCACAAATCCTTACGCAGAGGAATTGATCGCTAATGGGGCCGACATTGTAATTGGAAACGCCGAGTTCATGGGGATGCCCCTGAAGGAGATTGCCGACAAGTACCCCGACGTGTATTTTGGCTCCATTATCGCCAGCGATCTAACGACAAAACAAAATTTCATCCGGCTTTTCCCTCGGCAATACCAGGCACTCTACCTGGAAGGTCTGGTCGCTGGAGCACTCACTGAAACGGGCAACATCGGCATCGTCTCTGCATTCCCATCCGTTCAGGTGATCCGTCGACAGAATGGCTTTATCCTTGGGATACAGGATGCCGCCGAATTACTCGGAAAGGATATCAATATCTACGTGAAGTACGTAGGCGATTGGTACCTCCCCACTGAAGAACGCGATATCGCCGAAACTCTGATCACACAGTACGATGTGGATGTCTTAACCCAACAAACGGATTCCGGCTCCCCTCTTGATGTTGCATCAGAGCAGGGAATCTGGTTCGTCGGCAAGGACATGGACATTGTGGGCTTCTATGGTTGGTCAGACACGGACACCGTGGCCATCTCCTTCGACACCCGCTGGGAAGTCCTCTATGACCAGATGATTACGGAGTTCCTCGCCGGTGAAAAGAACCCGGAAACCGTGCTCTATCTTGGCATGGACGATTCAATCGTCCTGGCGGATGGCACGGAATTACCCACAGTGGACATCATGAACGACAACAAGGTCGGCGTCGATGCGATCAGCCCGGCTGCGCTCCCATCGATCCCGGCCGAGATCGTCAGTCTCGTCGAGGAAAAAAGAGCACAAATGATTGCCGGCGAATGGGATCCATTCGAAGTGCACGCCTTCGTCAGCAATGGGACTGGATTGGACCTTGAGGGCACACCGATTCCCGCTGAAGGAACCGAAGTCAAGCCTGCCAATGAGATGCCGACCAATGAGTGGCTCCTGTCACTCTTCAACTTCGATCTCTCTGGTGTGACGATTCTGGAGTAACTCTGGATCCAGTGGTCACTTACGTCGCCGTTGATGCATAACGAGGTTTGATAATCTAAAGCAAGAGTCTCCCAATCTCCGGGATAACCCGCAGTGCGGGAGACTCTTGCCGATGACGGAATGCCGAGGGATGATTTCTCAGGATGCAGTGCATCTCAGATTCATTCTTCCTGTCAGAAGATACTCACAAGCCAGCCAGTTGATAGGCGTCGTTTAGACGATAAAGGGACAAGTGCATAAGGTGCTCCTAGAAGATATCCAACCTGGCGAAAGTATATTGGAAGCACGCGGGATCACGAAGCGGTTTCCGGGCGTCGTCGCCAATGACCAGATCGATTTTGAGATACGAGCGGGTGAGATCCACGCCGTTCTGGGGGAAAACGGCGCGGGTAAAACCACATTGATGAAGATCCTTTTCGGCCAGTATCAACCTGATGAGGGCGAGATTTTCATCGGTGGGAAAAAAGTCAGATTCAAATCCCCTCTCGATGCCATCGACCTTGGAATCGGAATGGTTCATCAGCATCGCAAACTCATCCCTGCTCACACTGTCATCGAAAATATCATCCTCGGCCATCCCCACGCCGGGAAAATCCTCAATCTTAAAAGAGCTGAAAAAGAGATTCTTGAAATTTGCGAAAAATATGGCTTCAGCCTGGATCTGGACGCAAAAGTTTGGCAACTTTCCGAGGGTGAGAAGCAATTGGTGGAAATATTAAAGGCACTCTATCGCGGCGCAGAAATACTCATTCTGGATGAACCTTCCTCTGCGCTGACGCCGATCGAAACCGAAAAACTTCTTGATTCCATCAAGGCCATGTCGACAGACGACCTTGCCATCGTCCCGTTCATCACGCATAAACTTCCCATCGTATTACGCATAAGCGACCGTGTGACAGTCTTGCGGAAAGGGAAGGTTGTCTGCTGCATCGATACCTCTGAAGCAACCGAGCAGAGTCTCGCGAAGGAAATGGTTGGACGAGAAGTAATCTTCCGGATAGAAAGGGCTCGAGTAAAAAAGGGTGAGACGATTCTTCAGGTAGACAACCTCTCGGCCTTCAGCGACAAAGGGGTCATGGCGCTGAACAACGTTTCATTCTCGATCCATGAAGGAGAGATCTTCGGGGTTGCAGGAATCTCCGGGAACGGGCAACGCGAACTCGTGCAGGTGCTCGCCGGGCTTCGCAAACCAGCGAACGGCAACGTGCGTATGGACGGAGAAGATATCACTTCTGCTGACAGCATAACAAGGTGGCAATCAGGGATCGGGTACATCCCCTCGGACCGCATCAATGTGGGTTCGATCGCAGATTTCTCCCTGGTTGAAAATGTCACCATGAATTATTACTTTGATCATGCTTATTATCAACGAGGCGTTCTGAACACAAAGAAGATCCGGGAGCTCACCAAGGACATCATTACCGAGTACGACGTCGCCACTCCCAATGCCGACATCTTGGCAAAAAGCCTCTCTGGAGGGAATCTTCAAAAGCTCATTCTGGCGCGTGTGCTCTCCCGAAAACCACGCCTTTTGATTGTGGATTTACCGACTCAGGGCCTCGATGTCGGCGCCACGGAGTTCGTTCGAAATAAGCTCATCGACGCGAAAAGGGAAGGAGCAGGTATTCTGCTCATATCCGAGGACCTTGATGAGGTGTTATCGCTGAGTGACTGGGTCGCACCGATTTACGAGGGCGAGTTTATGGGAATCCTTCCAGGAGAAGATGCAAAGCGAGAGCTCGTCGGCGCCATGATGGCAGGAATCCGCCCAGATGAGGAAACAGCATGAGAATTGGAAGCCACGAACTTAAGCTGGAGAAAAGGATTTCGCTATCCGGCTGGCAGGCAGCCGGGATCTCCATCCTTGCCATCGTAGTCGCTCTTGCCCTCTTCAGCCTCATCTTCATCCTTGCTGGAATTAACCCCCTCACCGCCTACGTAGAAATCTTCTCCTACGCTTTTGCAAACCCCTTCGGCCTCCCGTTGACATTGAATCGATTCATCTTCCTTCTGCTTTGCACCTACGCTTTCATCATCCCATTTTCCGCCGGACTTTGGAACATCGGCATGGCAGGCCAGCTCTACGCTGGAGCATTAGGTGTCTATGCTGTATTGCTCGTACTGGGGGTCAAAGAATTTCAAACCGTCAGCGTTCCAGCCGGAATAGTGATATTGATGATGTTGATCGCGGCCATGCTCGGAGGCGCATTCCTTGGGGGGATCGCCGGGTTTTTAAAGGGGAAATACAACATCAACGAGATCGTCGTCACCATGATGTTGAATTTCATGACCTTCTGGGTAGTTTCCTTCTTTATCAAAGAAGGCGGCATCTTCATGAACCCTGGAGGGAGAGGTGAAAGTTTTGAATTACCTCCATCCCTGCAACCATCATTAATCATGAATGTACCTTTTACGATCTTCATCGCGCTCGGATTGGCCGCATTACTGTATTTTGTGCTTCGGAAAACCAAGATCGGCTATGAGATTCGAGCGTACGGCGAGAACCCCACCGCAGCTGCATACGCTGGGATAAGCAAATTCTCAATTCCCATGCTTGTGTTTGTCCTCGGAGGGGCGATAGCCGGATTAGCCGGGTATCATTATTTTGCAGCCGTCCCGGGTGTCTATAAGATCGCCAGGAACTACGGATACTTCGGTGATCTTGCCTTTTACGGTATCATTTGCGGCTTAATTTCTCAGGGGAATCCCCTGGCCGCCATCCCGGTTGCACTGCTGTTTGGGGGGCTTTCGATAGGCGGTAGATTCGTACAGGGGAAGCTCGGCATGAGCTTTGGGGTAGATTTCGCCCTGCTTGGTGTGTTGATGATTACGCTCGTCGCGTTTCAGTTTTTCTACAGGTATAAAATTATTTGGGTAAATGCTCAGAAGGAGAACCTTGATGTGGGAGTTCTTCGTTAGAAGTCTCGACGCTTCAACCATCTTTACAATCGCAGCCCTTGGAGAACTCATCGGACAGCGTTCGGGGATCCTCAATGTGGGCATCG
>CAZMZL010000198.1:0-6419 GCA_964570595.1 uncultured Anaerolineaceae bacterium
ACAGTAAAAAGGGTTTTCTAAAGATTGGATTTTCACGATGCTGAGAAAGACCGAGGTGTGGCTACTGAGAATCCAGCGTGGAATCGGGGATATATTCCACCAGCACCTCCCGCAGCTCATCCAACGTGAATGGCTTCGCCAGAAAACCGTTGGCCCCCGCCTGAATCGCCGCCTCGTGATCAGCGGGCATGCTCTTCGCACTAACAATATGAATCGGAATATCATTTTGTTCGGAATGTTCCCGCAGCCAGCGGAGCAAAGTCAGCCCGTCGATATCGGGCATCATGACATCCAGCAGAACGAGATTCGGTGTGATCTGCTGATAGAGCAGGAGGGCTTCCTCGGCGTTGTGGGCGACATACGTTTTAATACCGGCAACTTCAAGCGCATCCTGGATTACTTTTGCGTAAGCTTTTTCATCATCAATAAGAAGAACGACAAATTCAGACAATGGATTATCCCCGTTGTTTCGATTTTCAGGCTTTCTTTCACGATGTAGTGTCCATCATACGACGATCCAGATGGAGTAGCGAGGGGGATTTTCTTCCTAATCGATTCCTCTCCTCGAGCGCTGCTCGTTGGTCCATTCTCCCCAGACTCTTTCCCGGTCTTAATTTTGGAGAGACGTGCGTCGCCAGACCGAGAATGAGCGGACCACGTGAGGCCTGATCCTGTTAACCGAAGATCAAGGACCGAGTTCGATCCCACATTGCGCTCGCCAATCGATGAACTCGGGTAATGCGTCGGACATCATCCTGTTTATTTCCTGAAGCTCCATGTATTGCCCGATTGAATTCTCCGATCCACTGAATGAGTCCATTAAGTCGTCGATGCTCTGCCCCTTCGCAACCTCAAATAACGCCGTCTGCAGTGTAGCCTGTTGTCCAAAATAGAGCATCGGATCGCCCTCCTCATCCACAAGCTCCTCGGCGCAGATGCAATCCGCCAACTGCATGAGGGTCCCGGAAGCGACCCCCGCTGGGGTATAGGAAGCCCCTAACACGGGGACAGCTCCTTCTGGATCGACGCACGATACATAGGGATGGATGGTAACCGTTTCCCCTGCTGGCACTTCAACCTTCTCCTCCTGAATAACCATCAGTCGCTGCATCTTGTCTTCCCAGGGAATTTCGGGATTAGTTGGATCAACTTGGTCTTCCCCATCATCCATCCCCGGCGTGAAGATAAGCCCACACGGGATGGTTACCGCCACATCCCCACCTGGTTCGATAGCGATTCCGCTAGGTTGAACAAGACCGACAATAACATCCTCCGGGTTATCTCCATCAAGCTCCGCTCGCCGGATTTTTCCTCCGAGGGAATCCGTCCAATACATCTTCCCCTCACGTGTGTCCAACGCAATCCCATAGAAGAGACCCGGTTCCTCCTGGATGAGGGCCTCAATTCCTGTGCCATCCAGGTTCGCTCGTTGGATCGAACCTTCTTCGGTCCAGTACAGCTTTCCTTCAGAGATATCCACTGCGATCGCAAAAGCCTGAGTCGCGAGAGGTACCAGGAGTATATCGTTATCGTTGGTTAGATCGGTAAGATGGATGCCGGATGTGTCGATCCAGTACAAGCTCCCTAGCGCCGGAGCGAGGGCCAAACCCTGGGGAGCGGTCATGGACACAGGCAAGGATTGGATGGATGCACCGTCGAGATCTGAACGATAGATTTTTGAGAATTCCGTGTCGGTGAAGAGCATGGCGTCCGTCGAGAGATCCAAGGCAATGCCTGCTGGCAGCGAAAGTCCATCCAGGACCAGGTCTTCGATATTCATCCCTTCAAGTGTGGACCGCCGGACGACGTCCTTGCCCGCATCCGCCCAATACATTTCACCTTTTGCGATATCTAGCGCAATTCCATGAGGTTCATCGAGGCCCGAGGTCACGAGGTCTTCGATCTGCGGATCATCCACCCAGGCCCGTTGAATTCTGTCAGCCCCCGGATCTGTCCAATAGAGCCTGGTTGTGGTTTCGGCGTCGTTCTTAACCACCACCTCGAGTACCTGACCGAGCGTTTCCTCCAGGAAGACCTGGATATCGATGGAGATCGCAGGATGGCTGGATTGACCGACCACAAATGATGGTTCGGGTTCTGTGAACTGATCTGGTGCTTCTTCCACGACCACTTCCTCCTCGATCTCAAGTTCAGCAGGAAGGATCTCGGCGATCGTATCCTCTCCGGAGAAGAAAGGGAGGTTGCAGGCGAGCGAAACGAAGATCAAGATCGACAGGACCAGGACGATCGGAAGGAAATGACGTCTAGTAAGCAGACTCCGGATATTCACAATTCACCTCCATAGCGAGTAAACTCGAATCACGATGATGGTGTCTACAAACACACTGCGAAAAACTCCGAAAAGCGAATAGGATTATCCATACCAACACAGGAAACCCGCAGCGGGGTGTATAAAACGGTTTGTGAAAACCACAACAAATACAATAGTAGAATGATTTTTCCGCGACCACAAGTCGGAGATTTGTACTTATTCATCCATCATCCATGATCAATAGAACAGCCCTGCTTTTCTTCAAGGCTGCCGTTATGTCATCCTGCTGTCGATAGATGGGGTTCTGTGGCTTACCCGAAATATGCGGGGGCGTTATCCGTTTTCCATTTGATGTTACAGCCCACGCTTGGTCTCTGCTCCGATGAGATGGGAGAATCCGAAAGGACCGCATCCATGGCGCTCCTGAGATCCCGACCCGTGACTGGAAGATCATTTCCGGGCCGACTGTCATCAAGCTGCCCGCGATAGGCAAGGTTCCGCTCTGCATCGAAAAGGAAGAAATCGGGCGTGCACGCCGCTGTGTATGCCTTCGCAACCTTCTGAGATTCATCATAGAGATAAGGGAAATTGAAACCCAGTTCTTCTGCCATCTCTTTCAGGCTCTCGGGAGCGTCCTCGGGGTGCTCCACAGCATCATTGGAGCTGATGGCTACGATGCTGATGTCTTCATCAGCATAGTCATGACCGATGCTCGCAAGCTCCGCTTCGACATGTTTGACATAGGGACAGTGCCGACAGATGAACATTACGAGCAAGGCTTTCTTCGTGCTGAAACGGTGGAGCGTAACCTCTTCACCTGAGACGACATCAGGCAGGTGGAAATCAGGCGCTGATGTTCCCAACTCGAGCATCGTAGATGGTGTTTTGACCATGAAGGACTCTCCTCATTATTAAACTAAACCGCTCGACGGATCCAGGCTCTGCAACCATAGGACTGTGTATAAAGGTCACGATAGTTTTTGACACTGCCTATGGCTTCTTCAGGTTAAAGGAATTGTACCGCTGTCCTGCGCGGCTCGCTGGCTGGGTCCTCATTTATTGTTTTCTGTGAGATGCCTGGCATCAGACCCGTTCAGAAGGTCGACCCGGATGCGTTCAAAATGAACACGATCGAGACCACCGAACATGCGAGAATACATGCCAGGGCGATGATCCCGGTTACGACGATGGCGAGTATGGCGACCTTGTCCGGGTTGGACTGGGTCGTGTTCGTTTCCGTCATCTCAGCCCTCCTCTTATGAAGCGCGTCTACGTTCGAATAACTCCATTCTACAGGAACCCCCAGGGGGAGTTGGGTACCGAATTCAAGATTCTCCGTCCACGGATAAGGGCGCTTCCAGGGGATCCTCAGCCCGTTCTCCGAGCAAACGGCTCTTCTGATAGGCTGCCCATACGGCTTTCGAGAGCACCGTGCGCATCCCCCCCTTCTCCAGCTGATAGATCGCTTCGGCGCTGGTCCCTCCCGGTGATGTGACCATATTACGCAGGCGCGCAAGGTGGTGGTCGGATCCCGCTGCATATTTCACCGATCCCTGGACCGTCTGAATGACGAGCTCACGTGCATCACGGCGTGAAAATCCCAGATGCACCGCCGCATCGACCAGCGCTTCCATGAGAAGAAAAACATACGTCGGACCCGTCCCGCTCACGGCGGTAGCCATATCGAGCTCTCCCTCTTCCTCGACGTACAACTCCTTGCCCATGGCGGTAAGAATCGTTCGAGCTTGTGCGAAATGAGCTTCAGTCACAGCCAAGGACGCTGTCCAAACCGTCATGCCCTCGCCGATCTGCGCAGGGGTATTTGGCATCGCCCGGATGATGGCTTCGTGGCCGAACCCCACCCGCATCGTCTTGATGGGCATACCCGCCACGATGGAGAAAACGAGCGCTCCTTCCGGGATGCAGGCTTTCAACTCGGCCATGACGTGTGGAAGAACTTGTGGTTTAACTGCGATCACCACAACATCGGCATTTTTCACAGCTTCCTTGTTGTCCGCGCTCACACGGACTCCATACCGCTCTGACAGCAGCTCCCTTTGCTCAGGCACCGGATCGCTGGCGATCACATTGTCAGAGTCGATCTCACCACCCCCTGTCAAGGTGTGGATAATGGCTCTTCCCATGGCGCCACCGCCGATGATCGCAATCGTGGTGTTTTCAAGTACCTTCCCAGCCATACGTCCTCCTGTCCCATGTTGAAATCATGTGTGTCCTGCGGTGAACATCCCGCGTGGAACCCACACCATTGTACCCGAGTGAACCACTACTTTTTTTCCGAACAACGACCGAGGACGCATCCATCCAGGACGTGCTTACCGAATGTGTCATTTCGAACCCCCGAGAGGGGGTGAGAAATCCCCTGATACAAACAAACATAGGAATCTTGGATGGAGAGAAGCGGGGATTCTCTCTTTAGAGGTGGAGACAAAGGAGTTCATCGTGAGGGGGATTTCTCGCTACGCTCGAAATGACACATGGAGGAGGGATCGAGCGATCATGTGAAGGTCCCGAGGATATGGCCATTCCGGCGATGGCCGCACTCTAACACAGAGGCTCAAGAGAGCCGAGAGCGCTATCAGGGCGCGCCGGAAGTGAGAGACTCGATCTGTTGAACCGCTCCCGCGCGTAATCCTTCAAGCCCTGGATCGCCTTCTGTCCATTCGATGCAATTTTCGAAACTCATAACCGCTTCATCAACAAGATCCAGTGCAATTGCGGCATCGGCACGCATGCACCAGAGTTCCGCGTGCAAAGGATGCTCCTGTGCCGAGGCGTAATCGAGCGCACGATCAAAGTAACCGATCGCAGCTTCAGGATCACCTGCCCCGAGCGCCTCTTCTGCCATGACTACGCATTCATCGAGCGATGGACACCCAGAACTTCCATACTGGAATACGCCACTGAGCGCCAGAACGACAAGGATGGTCACGATGACCAGACCGACGATGATCGGCACCCGCGTGCGCGCGCCGGACTCAGGCGCTTCCTGTCTGGATTTCACATCCCTTTCAACTACGGATGCCTCAACCGTCTCGGGATGGCTACCATCGATCGCATTTGAAGCTTCCTCAGGATCGGGAATCGGCTCCACTCTCTCTTCAACCGCATCTCCATCTTCTTCCATGACGACCGTCGGTTCGAGCTCCTGCTCGATATCCGTTTCTACCATCACGACCGTCGGGGCCAATTCTTCAACATCAGTCGGGCTTCCTGAAACCACGCTCCCTGCGTCGAGCGCTGCGATCAATGCCCCTGTGAATTCGGCGCCCGATAGATAGCGCGCCTCGGGATCCTTGGCCAGAACTTTTTCGAGAACAGATTCCACGCTCTCCGGAAGCTCAGGACGCAGGGATCGGGCAGATGGAAGCGAATCATTGACTTGTTTGTGGATGATGGCGAGAGGTGTGTCCGCATCAAAGGGGACCTGATTGGCGAGCAGTTCGTAGAGAATAATTCCAAGGCCATAAAGATCACTCTCGGCGCTCAATGGTTCCCCTTTCCCCTGCTCGGGTGACATATACGCCGGGGTTCCGATGAGCGCGCCGGTTGCGGTGAACTGCGTGTCGCTCACGATGTGGGCGATGCCGAAGTCCGTGAGCACCGCAGATCCGTTCTGATCGAGCATGATGTTGGCAGGTTTGACATCACGGTGGATCATCGTATGTGCATGCGCGTAATCGAGCGCTTCACCGACCTCATTGATCAATCCAACGACAATGTCGAGGGGCATATACTCGCCCTTTGAAATGTATTTATATTGCCGCGCCTTCAAGCTGCCACCTTTGATGTATTCCATCACCATGTAGATGATGTCCTCGTCGGCGTCAAAGTCATAGACCTGCACAATATGAGGGTGCCGCAGCGCAGCGACCGCGCGAGCCTCGCGCTCGAACCTGGCGAGGAAGTCGGGGCCTTCAGCCAGGTGGCTGTGAAGCACCTTAATGGCCACATCACGCTTGAGACGAGGGTGGTAGCCCTTGTACACATCCGCCATTCCCCCGCGGCCGATGCGTTCACCGACACGATAGTTACCGAGTTCCATGCCGCTCAAGGTAGCCACTTCACATCTCCAATGCGGGTATTGTGTTTTGCTCGGATTGGATGAATTACAACCAGTGAGAGAAAC
>CAZMZL010000199.1:0-6414 GCA_964570595.1 uncultured Anaerolineaceae bacterium
CGCATCGCAGAGGGAGATCGCTTCGCAAAAAGACGCTCGCGATGACTTGGATGTTCGTTCCTTCGCAGCGAAGCGCTAATCACCGAGCCTGAAGAAGTTATTGGGTGTTAGATCTTGAATTCCCCTGAGTCGTAGAACAGCTCCCCATCGATAACGATTTTTCCACCGTCCTTCATATCACAGAGCATATCCCAGTGGATCGCGCTGGTATTCTCCCCACCAATTTCCGGAAACCCGTTGCCAAGGGCCAGATGGATCGTTCCTCCGATTTTCTCATCAAACAACATGGTACCAATGAACCGGTCGATGCCGACATTCGTCCCAATGGCAAATTCTCCAAGTCGCTTTGCGCCATCGTCGACGGAAAGCATCTCTTTGAGGAAAGCTTCGTTTTTCTCGGCAGATGCCTTCACAACCTCGCCCCCCTCAAAGGTAAGTTTCACTCCATTAACCTCTGTTCCAGCCTGGATCGCTGGGTAGCTGAACCGGATCCACCCTTGCACAGAATCCTCCACCGGGCTCGTATATATCTCGCCGCTGGGCATATTAAATTTGCCATCACTGTTGATAAATTCCCGATCCTGGATGGAAAGCTTCAAGTCGACATCCACTCCCGTGATCACGACCTCCTTCTTGCCTTTCAACCATTCCACGAGACGCTGCTGATCGTCGTGGATTTGCCGCCATGCTTTTACCGGGTCTGCCAGATCGGCGTACGTCGCTCGATAGACAAAATCCTCGAACTCACACAGGCTCAGCTCGGCTTCTTGAGCGAGTGCCTGGGTTGGAAACATGGAGACGACCCAGCGAAGATCACCCGATGCGGATCGCTCGTGATAGCGTTTCATGATTTCTGTCATCGATTTCGCCCGGATACCTTGCCGCTCAGCAGGAATGTTCGTCAGGGCTCGCGTATTTGCCGAACTACGCAGTTGGATAAGCCCTTCATATTCTTCAATCATCAGCCTGAACACAGGGGAGGTATACTCGAGCTGCTCATCACTCGATTCGGAAAACCGCACATAATCCGATCCTGGAAGTCGGATGAAAGACTCGGGATGCCCACCAGATCGAAGGATACAACGTTCAAGCTCAAGGATGAGCGGTTCAGCGAGAGTTGACCCCATGATCGCAACCCGATCCCCTTTTTCCACTTTAAGACTGTAGTTTACGAGAATGTCCGCGAGGTTCGTGGTTCTTCGATCGGTCATACCGTTCCTCTCCTGGGCTAAATAACCTATATCTTAAAGTCTCCCGAGTCATAGAAGAGCTCCCCATCGACATGTATCTGACCACCGTCGCGCATGTCACAGATCATGTCCCAATGGATGGCGCTCTCGTTTTTACTTCCAGCTTCCTGAAAGCCATAGCCGACTGCCATATGGATCGTACCGCCAATTTTCTCATCAAAGAGGATGCTCTTGATGAATTTGTTGATGCGTTTGTTCGTACCGATGGCGAATTCCCCAAGATAGCGCGCCCCTTGATCTGTATCGAGCATGGTGTTCAGGAATTCTTCATTCTTGGCCGCCGTCGCCTTGATAACTTTCCCGGCTTCAAAAATCAATTCAATCCCCTCCACCTCGCGCGACTCCCGGATCGCAGGATATGTGAACCTGACCCACCCCTCGATCGAATCTTCCACCGGACTGGTGTAAATCTCACCACTGGGCATATTCTTGTGCCCATCGGAATTGATAAAGCTTCGTCCCTCGATTGAGAGCTTTAGATCGATATTGGGGCCCCTCACCTCGAGACGATTCTTTCCCTTCAGCCAATCGACCAGATACTGCTGCTCAGCATGGATCTTGTTCCAGGCCGCGATTGGATCATCCCTATCCGCGTAGGTCGTGCCATAGACGTAATCCTCGAATTCAGGGAGGCTCATCTCCGCATCCTGCGCATAAGCTCGGGTAGGATACATGCTGAGCGCCCACTTGAAATCCCCGGATGCGCTGCGGGCCTGGTAGATCTTGGTCACATCGATAAAGGCTTTCGCCCGGTCACTTTGTTTTGTGGGTGGAACATTCGTCAACGCTCGGGTGTTCTCCTGGCTGTACAAAATAATCATGCCCTCGAATTCTTCACGGATTTTCTTTTCAAACTGGTGGACATGTTGGATTTGCTCGTCGTTTCCCTGGGTGAACAATAAGTAAGCCAGTCGATCCGTCTCCACCCGCGAACGCAGTCCCCCGACGAGATAGTAAGGAAAGCCTCCTGCCTTCAATATGCCGCTGTAGATTTCTTCGACAAGAGGCATGGCCGCCGGCTGTGCGAGAATGGCGATCCTATCACCAGGTTGAACACTCGTTGAATATTGAACCAGTATCTTCGCGAGATTCTCCAAACGCGCATCGCTCATACGATCCTCCAGGTCATGAGATGGTTAGAAACAATACAGAATGATTATAATGTTTTGTGAGAAAAGTTCTGAAGGTTCTTCAGTCGCCCCCGATGACGCCGATCGTGCAACCTCCGTCAAAGCCAAGCGCGTAGCTGTAGTCCCCATCACCGGCAGCGTACTGGAATTCGAGCGAGATCACATTGGTCTGCCCTGGTTCCAATGAACGGTCTACTGGATCGATCTCGGAGACGATGTCCTCCCCTCCGGAGGCGGAGATTGTGATATCGCCGAAATGGATACTCGTGGGATCCCCATTCGCAAATGGCCAGCTCTCGATCCGGATTCCATTGAAAACGAACGTCTCGCTTCCGCCATTATCCAACATCCACTGTGCTCTGTTCCCTTCATTCGGTAGCGGGTAGAGGCTCAAACCCGGGCAAGATGTTGAGACGATGGGCGTCGGTTGAGCTGTCGCAATTGGAGCAGATCGTTCAGTAGAAGACGCGAGCAAGATCACGCCCTCGGTCTCCACCGCCGCTGCCGGGGCCGTGTTTTGATCACCATCCCCCGAGGGAGCGCTGAGGAAGCCTCCCCCATAAAGCGCCCCGGCGACGATGGCCACAATCGCTATCGCAGCCGCGAGAATAGCAAACCCAACCCAGCGTGGAGCGCCCTTCTTTGCGACCCCGTGTTCGATGACCGTGGGTTGTGCCCTCAGCGGCTTGACCGCCGCTTTCACCTGCGTTTGACCCACGTTTGGAGGGACATCAAACTTCGGGATCGGGTCTCCTCCCATAGCGGCTTGATAGGCCTCATTCATCACGCGGACATGTTCAAATCTCAGGTCAGGCTTTTTTGCGAGGCACTTGAGGATAACGGCCTCCACGTCGGGTGAGAGATCAGGCACAAACCGCCGGGGACGGGGGACAGGTTCCTGGATGTGCTGCAGCACCGTTGCCATGGGAGCTTCGGAGTCGAATGGAAGCCTTCCAGTCGCCATCTCATAAAGAATGACGCCGAGGGAATACTGGTCTGAACGCGGATCCAGGACCTCACCCTTCCCTTGCTCTGGCGAGATGTAGGCTGGTGTTCCCATCAACATCGAACCCGTAAGGCTGCTGTGCCCCTCGATCACTCGAGCCAGACCAAAGTCCGTAAGCTGCGCAGAGCCCGATTCGCTAATAATCACATTGGACGGCTTCACATCCCGGTGAATGACACCGTGATCGTGTGCGAACCCGAGCGCTTCCGATATCTCGCCCACCCATCGAGCATTCTCATGTGCGGAGATCGAAGCGTTCGCAATATGCCTGTGCAAAGTCTCCCCGGAGACAAAGGGCATCGCCGTGTAGACGAAACCGCGTGACTGCCCATATTCAAGAACGGGCACAATATTGGGGTGCTTGAGGGTCGACACCAGGCTTGCTTCACGCCGGAACCGTTTGATGAAGCGGCGCTCGGTGCCGATGCCGGGCGCGAGCACTTTAATGGCCACCTGACGACCATCGCGCTTGTCCACAGCTAAATATACCGTCGCCATCCCACCCTGACCTATTTGGTCGAGGATTTGATAGTGACCAAGTAGTTCACCGTTTAGATCTGACATGCTTCGTCGTTAACGACCCTTAAGATATGTTCACCGCAGGTTATTGAGTCAAAGCCTACCATGTTTGAGAGCTGGATGGAAAGGGGACCAAAGATGGATGTCCTGCTGAACTACACGCGAACAAATCTCTTGAGCCGCATGAAGCGCTCGGCACCATCCTCCTCGTTGACCGAAGAAATGAATCAAACCCCGTGCTTCGCATCCGATGCACAGGGTTGCAAATACATACGGTCGGCTTATGATTCTAGGATTACGAAAGACAGGAGCCCAAGATGCCCGACAACCTGGCGATCGACAAGGACTACATCATCGAGAAATTGGTATCGCTGCTGAATATTCCCAGCCCTACAGGCTACACCGACCAGGCCACCCGGTTTCTGCTCGAGGAGTTTGAGGCGCTTGGATTCCACGGGAATATCACCCGCAAGGGCAACCTCCTCACCGAATGGTCGGGCCGGGGCGACAGAGACCCGCGGGCGATCTCCGCTCATGTCGACACGCTCGGCGCCATGGTCAAGGAGATCAAATCCAACGGGCGCTTGAAAATGACGAGGATCGGCGGATACGCCTGGAACACCATCGAGGGTGAGGGATGTCGGGTCATCACCGCCTCCGGTACATTGGTGCGCGGATCAATCTTATTAGATAAATCCTCGGTTCATGTCTTCGGCCAGGGCGTCAGCGATGCGAAAAGAGATGAGAATTCGCTCGAGGTACGACTGGATGAACGTACCAGGTCCGAGGAAGAGACTCGTGCACTGGGAGTCGAAGTTGGCGATTTCATCGCACTCGATCCCCGGGTTGAGGTCCGTCAAGAGGGATTCATTCGCTCCCGGCACCTCGATGACAAAGCCTGCGTCGCCTGTATGCTTGGCGCTCTCAAGGGGATGAAGGAAGCAGGGCTCGATCCCGGTCGCAGGACCTATATGCAGATAAGCTGCTTCGAAGAGGTCGGACATGGGGCGGCCGCGGCTTCATGGAATGATGTTGCCGAGTTCGTAGCCCTTGATATGGCTGCTATTGGAGAGGGCCAGGCCTCCGATGAATTCCATCTGACGATATGTGTAAAGGATTCAAGCGGACCTTATCACAACGCATTGACCCGTGAGCTCATCAACCTGGCAAAAGAACATGACATTCCCCATAAGATAGACTCCTATCCCTACTATGGTTCCGACGGAAGCGCGTTCTGGCGGGCAGGAGGGGATGCCAGGGTCGCTCTGTTCGGACCGGGAGTCGACGCTTCGCATAACTACGAACGAACACACATCGAGTCGCTCCTGGCCACTGCACAGCTTATCGCGCAATACTTGCTGTCGGACTAGAATGTTATTAAATGGGATGTCCTTGTAGAAAAAATAAGGTCCAACTGGAGGATGAACCCGCCCAGCCTGCAACTCCGAATGGGACCTTGATCCATTCGGGCATCGTGCTCCTTGTAAGAAAAGTCACACATCGAGGCAAATTAAGCATCCCGAGATAGCTTGACATCAACACTTGAATAATCTAGGATAGCGGTTATCCACATCCTGCCTCTCTCCAAGGCTCGACTCATTCACCCATGCAGCCACCCCCCCGTCGAATGAGAGAGGATTTGCATCATTTCAGACAACCAAGGGAAATATCAACAGGAGGGAGGTGGTTTCCAAGATATTTTCGAGTTAATCTTTCTGATCCATAGAGAACTAATTAGACTATCTCAAAATGGAGGAGATTAGATAATGCGTAAATTTTTATTGCCCCTCGCAGGCTTAATGATCCTGGCTGTGCTTCTTGCCGCATGCGGCTCGTCAGGAACGGGCGAAACTGAAACTGTAGAATACGGTGCAGTCCTGAAGCGAGTGCAGGAGAGAGGCCGCGTCGTATGTGCTGGTCGGACAGACCTGCTCGGCTTCGGATATCTGGATGCTGATGGCGGCAACATCGGATTCGATATCGATCTTTGTCGAGCGGTGGCTGCAGCAGTCCTTGGTGATCCCGAAGCCATCGAGATTGTCCCTGTGACAGCAGCTGAGCGCGGCCCAGTGATTCAAACAGGCGAAGTGGACCTCTTGAGCCGCAATGTTACCTGGACGTCAAGCCGCGATGCCCAATGGGGCAACTTTACCATCACGATGTTCTACGATGGTCAGGGTTACATGGTCCGCACTGACAGCGGTATCGAATCCCAGGATGACATGGGCGGCGCCACCGTTTGCGTTACCAGCGGGACAACGACGGAGAAAAACCTCGCCGCCGATTTCCGAGAGCGTGGTTTGGACTTTGAAGCTGTGATTTTCGAGGACACGACCGCGGTCTACAACGCCTTCTTCGAAGGTCGCTGCGATGTCACAACAAGCGACCGCTCACAGTTAGCGGCCATCCAGGCCGGTTCGGATAATCCAGATGATTACGTCATCCTGCCCATGATCATCTCCAAAGAACCGCTCACGCCTGTCGTACCCCATGGCGATGACCAGTGGTT
>CAZMZL010000200.1:0-6403 GCA_964570595.1 uncultured Anaerolineaceae bacterium
CCAATGTCCCTCATTCACGAAGGTCATGGGAAAAGACTGGGGGTTGAGATCAATACCTGTAACCTCGTCCAGGACAACGAGGTCGATCCTGGCATCCGACGGGGTGCCTTCCGGCGGGGTGAGATTGAAAACAACTTGAGCCGCAGGTAGCGGGGTAGGCGAATTCACCGGGATTGGGGACGGTCCAGCAGGAGGAGCGTTGAAGGAAGGTCTTATCCCACATGCTTTCAAAGCAAGCGCAACGATGAGTATGGTCAGATACCGGAATATTGTCATGAATGAAATTCCATTTTTTGAATTAGCTGTACCACGAGATCAACATTAAGGACTTTCCTGGCGAGGATCTTCGTCTTCGTGCGGCCATCTGCGCCAGAACGGAGTATCAGGCGTCCCCGCTCGAGGCTCACGCTATGGACTTGATCCCAGGGTATTTTCACTCGTGACAGAGCGATCTCTTTGGAGGTGAGTTTTATCGGGCCGAAATCTAACGGTAGGCCTTGCTGTAGAGATTCCCGATAACGTTCGAGAAGCCCCTGATAGATGTGAGTCTTAATCATGTCAACAAATGCATCCAATCTGTCCAGAGCATTCGGGAATCGGATTTTCTTCCCCTGCTTCGGCAGAACCCAGATTGTCGTGCGTTTTCCCAGCATGATTCCAGGGAGACCAAATTTTTCAGAGGACGTCCGAATTCCTTCAATATTTCCCCAGGGAAGTGTGCATTTTCGGATCCAACGATTATCCCGTATACCGCTTTCATGAATGATGACACGATATGCCCAGGCGTGATAGGCAGCAAGAAGCCAGGTAGATCCTAGCAAAGCCAGGATGAGGCCTGACCACAGTGGACCTGACGCCCACTTCCAGACGACTACGGGTCCATAGTGACCGTAGGCGAAGTACCAATTCCAAATTCCCCACAGCGTGGCAATCATTGAGAGCAGGAACGAAAGGATCCCCAGCCCGATATAGGCGTTTATCACGCGTCGCCTGATTCGGAATTCTGCTGGTCTCGCGTCTGCCTGGGAGAGAGGTTGTTCCATAATTTTCCTGCGGATTTTTGCGTTCGTCAGATCACATGCCTGTGGATCAATACCATGAGGATTACCGGTGAGTTGAGCGGGATACCGGAAGGAGCCGCATGGATGCTGTCGGTGGGTGAAAATACCCCGCCAGGAACGGACCCGATCACATCAACCCCCGCAAAGATCGCCGGGTTGAGATTGAATGGGACGCGGGTGACTTGCCGATGATTAGTCCGCTGGCAGGAAATAAACATCCGTCGGTTTCAATTTGCTATTTCGTAGGAATCGAGGTTCTACTTTCATTCCAATCCATTCGAGGGATGCTTCCTCTGGATCGACACCTAATATTCGAGAGAGGAACAACGTCTTTACATCTTCGAATTCGATCAGGGCAAGTACAAAAGGAGTCTCTGGTAAAAATTCCTCGGAACCGAAATAACACACCGTGAACGCATGGATTTTAGCCTCACGTTCGGTGATATCGATCCAAACGGTCTCGTCCCCACTGAACATGTCATGACCGCGCGGCGTCCCGTAGGTATAACCGCTGTTTGGATCTTGTGTGGTCAAGAGCACTTTGTTCGATGCGGCTGCGAACCAGGGGCTGTCCTGACCGTAGGAATGCAGGTACGTAACTTGATAGCCCTGTTCGATCTGGAGCGGCGCCATTTGTTTAAGGAATCCCAAAGCTTCTGGATCCCGACTTATAGGAAAGGGCACGCCATGAACAATGTATCCTCCAAGGGTCTCGGGTTTTCGGTCGGATATTTTTGTCATGATGATGCCTCCCGTTCGAGGATGGTTACCGTAACATAGGTCCCTGTCCCGGCATGTGAATGGATGGCGCCTCGACGCGGATTATTTACTTGAAGTGTGGGGTCGTGAAAATGCTGGGCCACCGTCCCCTGAAGCTGCCATAGGGCAAAGACAGCTTGCATCAACCCGGTTGCTCCCACAGGATGCCCACAAGCGATCAAGCCGCCGGAGGGGTTCACAGGGCAGCGCGGTTCCTCCGACAATCTTTCGCCGTAATCGATGCCCGGCATATGCGCTTTTCCAGAGACTGCAAACGGACCCCCTTCGCCATAACGGCAGAGCCCAAGATCTTCATAGGTTTGAACCTCGCTTGATGTATACGCATCATGAAGTTCTATGAAATCCAGCTCATCGATGGGGTCTTGAATTCCGGCGTGTCGGTATGCCATATTGCCTGCAACCCTTCCAGCTCGGAAGGAGTGAACGCCAGGATAACGGGTACCGCTCTTCCAGAGGTCTTTGTAGTAAGCGATCGTATCCTTATCGTTTTTCTCCTTGTCGGTCGCATAATCACGTATGAAGGTTTCGTAATCCACATGCGGTCTATCCGCCATGCGCATCGCATCTGTCCCTCTCCCTATGCCTGTCACACGCACGAGCGGGCGCTTAATGGTGGCCCCGGCGGCTTCGAGCTTTTTCAGGCCTTCTTCTGAAGCGAGAATCGTCGCGGCTGCGCCGTCGGACATCACGCAGATATCGAGGCGCGTCAACGGCCAGGCAACCATGGGAGAGTTCCTTACGTCAGCGACGGTGTAACGGTTGCGTTTCTGGGCATAGGGATTGTAGTAGGCATTGATATGATTCTTCACCGACACTGCCGCCATTTGTTCGACCGTCGTACCGAATTCTTTCATGTGGCGTGTAACCATCATGGCATAGTATCCAGAATAGAATCCGCCGACAGGGTAATCCCAGGAGACATCCGAGGCGAGGGCGATGAACTCATTTCCTTTCCATGTCTCCACATGGCTCATCGTTTCGAACCCATAAGCGACGCACACATCCATATGACCTGAGGCGATGGATTTCCATGCTTCTTGAAAGCAAAGCCCTCCGGTGGCACCGCCGCCCTCGACCCGGTGACTGGGTTTTGGACAGAGCCCCAGGTAATCCTGTGCCATGATGGCGGCCATCAACTGACGGGTGAAGTGGTCTGAGAAGTACGAGGCTACCGACCCATCAACGACGGATGTGAAAGTGGGGAAATCGAGCTCGATGTCAGCGATGGCGTAATCGTAGGCCTCCTTTACGATCGCCTGGAAGGTCTTGTCCGGGCGAGCCTTTGCAAATTTGGAAACGCCACCCGATATCGCATAGACAGGACGCATAACCTTAAACCCTCCTGATTGTTGTGGGATGATATGGCATTGTACCCCGGGAGAAATTCCCGGGCAAAACGAAAGGAGTGATGTTCAGGAGCCCTTCGAAAGACTCCGCTTCCGCCGTCTCCCCGCGAAGGCGGCCAGGCCGATGCTGAGGATATAGAGCAAGATCATGGGTGCCATGACGAGGGCCATATTGACGGGGTCGATCGTTGGGGTGATCGCGGCGGCGAGCACGGCGATCGCGATGACCGCAATCCGCCATCCCTGTCTTAGCGCTTGTGCGTTGACAATGCCCAGACCGGCCAGGGCATAGATGATGAGAGGAAATTGAAAAGCGACGCCGATCCAGACCATCAATCCGGTGACGAATCGAATGTAATTCGCCGGGCGGGGAACCGTGGTGATGCCCATAAAGTCTAACAAAAACGGCAAAGCCGTGGGAAGCATGACGAAATAAGCAAAAGCCATCCCTAAGAGAAAAAGGATGGTCGAAAATGGGATCGCAGTGAGGATGAGCACACGCTCCTGGCGTCTTAAACCCGGGTTGAGGAAAGCGAACACTTCAAATCCAATATAGGGGAGCGCCATGACGAATCCCGTGATAAGGACGACGCGCATGAACACCCCCAGTGATTCGGTGACCTCAATGGACTGCAATTGCTCGATCCCCCCGATGGGAACACTCAACCAATCGAGGATTTTGCTCGCAAAGAATGTGCTCAGGACAACCATGATCGCCAGAACGATGAGCGAACGAAAAAGATGCCGCCGAAGAGCTTCAATGTGTTCAATCAATAAGCTGGGGGATTCGAGCGTTTGTGAAAAAACATCCGCGATCGGCGTCTCTTCTGGCTCATGGTCGATGAACCGTCGCCAGGCATGGAAAGGTCTTGCAAGCAGACGAAATGGTGCTCCGAGGATATGGCCTATCTTTCGTAGAAATTTTCGGATCATATCCTACTCGATAGTCTCGCCGTTCGCGCGTGGGCTTTGATCTTCAGATGGAGGGGAGGGCGCCGTCCACGCCCGTAATCCTTCATCCATGTCCTTCATTTCCTGAGAGATCTGATCCCCCGTCTCCTTTACGGACTTGCGGACAGCATCCAGCTCTTCCAGCGATGCTTCCCGTGCGAGTCGGTTTGGAAGCGTGCGCAGAGTCCGGGAAGCCTCATTGAGCATCTTCCAGCTTTCTGAACGATAGACCTGATTGAGGAGACGCCCGACGCTCCGACCCGTTTTGGCGATATCTCGAGGTCCAACTACGAGAAGGACGATGAGAAGAATAAACAATAACTCGAGAGGGCCGATGCCGAGGAAATCCACCTGGGTGATCCTTAATTTACGGATAGAAACTGGCGTTTTAGTTCACTCTCCTGCAGTGCGAGCGTGCCCAGAACACCGTTGATGAATCGTGGTGAGCTTTCAGAACCGAAGCGCTTGGCTAATTCTACGGCCTCATTGATGGCGACTTTGAGGGGGGTATCCTCCGAAACTGCGAGCTCCCAGAGGGCTATCCGAAGGATGTTTCGATCAAGGACAGCGAGTTGATCGACGGGCCACTCTGGAGCTGATTTGGCGATGACCTCATCCAAGTCGTCGGTGTATCCGACGACGCCTTCGATCATCCGGGTCAGAAAGAGAACCGCGTCATCACTCAGGGTTTCATTCTCATCGAGGACGCGGGAAAGAACCTCATTGTGGGCGTGATGGACGGTATCGACCTCGTATAAGACCTGGATTGCCAGGCTGCGAACCCGCCTCCGCTCTCGTTTCATATAATCAGCCTGTGCTTTACTCTACGATCTCTTCAAAGGCGATATCTTCGATGTGGACATCGATCCGCTCGACCTGCATACCGACCATGTCTTCGATCGCACGCGCAACTTCCGATTGCACCTTGTGACTGACGTCTCGGACCTTGGTACCGTTCGCGAGCACGAGATATAGGTCCACCGCAACAGCGTTTCCTTCGACATCGATACGTACTCCTATGTCCGATCCACGCTTGAACCATCGATCTACGTTGCCAGGAATGGGGGCAACACCCACGACGCCCGGAACGCTCAGGGCGGTCATCTTAGCGATGGTAACGAGCACGCCTGGCGCGATGGTTGTCGAACCCTGGGCTTGACGCACATTCTGTTCCTTCGTATCCATGGTTATTTGACTCCTTAGACCATCGCCATCCCACCGTCGACGCTCAACACCTGGCCAGTGATGTAGCTGGCCTCATCAGATACGAGAAATGCTACGGCGTTGGCGATGTCCTCCGGTTCCCCATATCGACCTAGCGGGGTCATTTGAATAAACATGTCTTTAAGTTCTTGAGGCAGATCGATTGTTAGAGCGGTCTTGACGAGACCTGGCGCAATAGCGTTTACGGTTATTTTACGGGAACCGACTTCTCTGGCAAGGGCTTTTGTCAAACCGATGATGCCAGCTTTGGAGGAAGAGTAGTTCGTTTGACCCACTTGGCCAATTATTCCTGAGACAGAGGTGATGTTGACGATGCGACCGTAATGTTGCTTCATCATTGGACGGACAACAGCTTTTGAGCAGTTGAATGTGCCTTTGAGGTTTATGTTGAGGACCAGATCCCAGTCGGCTTCTTTCATCCTCATGATCAGGCTATCGCGTGTTGTACCGGCATTATTGACGAGAATATCAATGCGTTCGAATTCATCTATGGTCCGGTCAATCATGGCTTTGACGCTGGCGCTGTCAACAACATCAACATGGACAGCGATAACCTTCTGACCAGTCTCAGCCATGATTTCCTTGGCTGTGGTTTCAGCTTTTTCCAACTGAATATCGGTCACGACTACATTAGCACCCTGCTGAGCCAAGGTAGTGGCAATCGCCCTTCCTATTCCTTGGGCTGCACCGGTGATTACAGCGACTTTGTTTTTCAACTTCATTGGATATCCCTCCTCAGAATCGACAGGTCATTTTCGTTCAGAGATTATACCCATAAACGCATCCGTATACCGTTGTGCCCATCCAGAAGCCCCCTTTCGGTCACAGACGCAGCCCGCGCTTTGCTGTCTGAATGAACCCCCCGAAGGGCCTGAACCTGCAGGTTGTTCATCGGATTGCGAAGCACCTTTCCGGGTTGAGCCTGGAGGTTCAGCGCCGGGCGAAGATCTGTCATGTCATTGCAAAGGCGCTCGCGCCGAAGCGAAGCAATCCCCCGCATCGCAGAGGGGCGGGCCACCGGTCCGCCCCTACGAATTGATT
>CAZMZL010000201.1:0-6376 GCA_964570595.1 uncultured Anaerolineaceae bacterium
GGCGAGGTTCATCTGGGCCAGCCGCCAGGTGGTGTAGTTCGATTCCTGCCCGTAGATCGAAATATCGGCTTTTCTCTTTCCTGGGGCCTTGCCGCCGTTGCCGTTGCCGGTGACGTGGGCGGCGATGAACCGCTTCGACTGCACGAACATCCCGCCGGACCCGCAGCACGGGTCGTACACGCGGCCCCGGTACGGCTCCAACATCTCGACCAGCAGCCCTACCACGCTGTGCGGCGTGAGGAACTCGCCGCCCTTGCGGCCTTCGGCCAGTGCAAATTGCTCGAGGAAGTACTCGTACACCCGGCCGAGCACGTCCTTGGAGCGGGCCTCCTCGTCGCCGACCCGGATGTTGCTGACGAGATCGATCACCTGCCCGAGGCGCGTCTTGTCGAGCGCCGGGCGCGCGAAGTCCTTGGGCAGCACGCCCTTGAGCTGCGGGTTGTCGCGCTCGATGGCAGCCATGGCGTCGTCGACGAGCTGGCCGATGGTGGGCTGCTTGGCCTGGTGCTGGAGGTGCGCCCAGCGCGCCGCTGGGGGCACCCAGAAGATGCTCTGGGCCCGGTACTCGTCCGGGTCCTCCGGGTCGGCGCCCTGGTCACGCTCGGCTTCGAGCCGAGCGTGGATCTCCTCGAAGGCGTCCGAGATGTACTTGAGGAAGATCAGCCCCAGGACGACGTGCTTGTACTCGGCGGCGTCCATGCTGCCGCGCAGCGCGTCGGCCATCTGCCAGAGCTCGGATTCGTAGGCGATGGGGGTAGAGTCATTTTTCGTGTTCTTTGTTTTGGATTTCTTTGTTGACGATTTCTTTTTAGTCATTCGCTTACCCAATTCAAATTCTTCCTGCTCCATTATTATGAACTCCAAAAGAGTTAGCAAGCCAATCACGCAGTGCATCTTTGCTGAACCGCCAATGTCGCCCCGCCTTCTGACAGGGCATTTTTTCCTTTTGCGCAAGCCTGTAGAGCGACGACTTCGGAATCCGCAAATACGCCGCGGTTTCATCAACCGTCAGAACGGGTATCTCGTTGATATTCATTTGTCCGTCACTTTCGAGAGAAGTCAATCGTTCCCCCAAATGTGGATAGAACCAGTCTTGTATTGCTCGTTAATTGAGGATATTAACAGTTATTAGGGTAGCGCAATAATGGAGTTAGGGGAAATCCCCTGTTGGTCCTTGGCGGAGAATTGCTCCTGCGAGATTAGAATCAATAAAGCAGTTAAGAAATGTGACTGGTACCGACCACGAAAAGAAGCGGAGTCGATCCTGTAAGTTCCAGATATACTTCACATCGTTCTCATTGGAGAGCACTTGCAGTCGTCCGATGTATTCTTCGATGAAATCGTTCACAGTACTCCATGAGATCTGTGAATTCTCATCCATGATGGCGCCGGAATACCGAGTTCCAAAACATTTTGAAGGAGAGACATCTATGGGAGCATCTCCACTTCGTTATGTTTGCGGTTTATCGAACCGACCTCCCGCGAATGGATGTGCATATTTTCTACTATTCGGAATATCCGTAGAAGATCACGCTGTGCGTTGTGGCCCTCTTCGATCTCAATCGCATTTGGATCGTCATGATCGAAATGCACGATAAGTTTTGAGTGGGCCGTAAACAGATGTGGAAAAGACCACTCGATGAGCTGAGTGATGTAGTTCATCTGGTGGGCTGCATTGGCACATCGTTCACAATCGCAAAGTTCTGGCATGGAAATCAACCCTTTCCAATTTTCAGATTTATGATCCTGACATCATCATCCCCCCCCCACCCTATGGCGAGGAGGGAAGACTTTGGTCTATGATTTGTAAATTCATGGTTACCGATGATGGCAAAATGGATCCATCCACTTGAGCCACCGACGATCTCGAATAACGCTATTTAAACTGTCTCGTCCATATACACCAAACACCCCACCCTCGAAGGGTGATCCCGGACAACGGCCTCCCCATTTTCCTTCCGCAGCAGCCACAAGATCACGAAGTCCCCGCCCGCCGCCAGGATGAAGAGCCCGCCATACAGGATCCAGAACGGAGAGCCGAACAGCAGTCCGGTACCATAGGGGATGAACCCCAGCAGGATGGCCGGCATGATCGCTCCCCACCGATATGCGCGAAGAGCGATCGGCTCCCGCATGTGGGCATACGGCGTGAGCGTCTTCCACTTGAAACCAAGCTGCAGCGCCGAGATCCCTTCGAGATAAAGATCAACACGCCCAGGGGGATCGGACATGAATGATGGAAAAGCGATCATACGGACTGTTCCTATTCGTTACCTTGCCAACGGCATGCGGGGCCCAGGCTCCTCAGACCCTATCCGTCGTCTCCGGTGATCCCGCCTACGGCTTCAGCGCGGAGAATCCCATCCTCGTTGGCGGGAGCGTGTTCGATGGAGGAGAGCGCGAGGAGGCTTCCTTCGCCCGCCTCACCGGTCCAGATGCTCAGCCGGTGGAATACGAACGTAGAGGCCGTTGCTGCAGTCCAGAAGGTGGGGACTTGCTCTCGAGCGGTCCGCTTGATATGTACAGAGTCAATTTTTCAGGGCTCGAGGCCGGGATCATGATTACCGGGGGAAATCACCAGTTGAATACCCTGGTATTCCCTCTTGGAGAGCTTATCGAAATCGGCGTGGTTGGTCATCGTCCACCATCCTTCACAGTTCCATGTTGTTGAACGAAACCGTTGCTTGACTTATGCACCGCTATCGGTTATCGTTTGAGCCGTTCTACAAATTAACCAGCAGTCTTTGCCGCTGTTACTTTTTGAGCTCCGCTCGATTCCCCTGACATCCGCTTGACTTCTGAATACAAGGAATAGGTTTTATGAACTTCAAACAATTCAATCTTGATTCCCGTTTAACTGCAGGGATTTCTCAAGCGGGTTATCACCAGCCAACACCGATCCAGACGTCGGCGATTCCGCTCGCCCTCTCCGGGAACGACCTGATCGGCACGGCCCAAACGGGAACGGGCAAGACGGCGGCTTTTGTTCTTCCCATTCTACACAAACTGCTCACAGGTCAGGGCAAACGAACGCGGGCATTGATCATCACGCCCACGCGTGAGCTGGCAGAACAAATCCATCAGGCCATCGGCAGCCTGAGAGGTGGGACAAACATTCGCAGTTTTGCCGTTTACGGTGGTGTGGGTGCGGGCCCTCAAATTGATGCGCTGCACCGCGGTGTGGAAATTGTGGTCGCCACGCCCGGGCGTCTGCTGGATCATATCCAGAACAAGCATGCCAGACTGGACAGGGTGGAAGTGCTGGTGCTCGATGAGGCCGACCGGATGCTTGATATGGGTTTCTTACCCGATATTATGCGCATCCTCAAGCACGTTCCCGCACGGCGACAAACGATGTTGTTTTCAGCTACTTTCCCAAAGGAGATCGAACATCTCGCCGCCCGAACCCTGCACAATCCGAAACGGGTCGCCATCGGGCTTGCCCGTCCCGCCCACACCGTCGCCCACACGCTTTACCCGGTCCCACACCATCTGAAGAAGGGACTGCTGGTTAAATTACTCAAGCAGACGGACACCAATTCAGTCTTAATCTTCACCCGTACAAAACACCGCGCCCAGCGTCTGGCAAAACAAATCGCGGCCGCCGGCTATAAGGTGACCAGTTTGCACGGCAACCGCACCCAGGGTCAGCGCCGTGCAGCTCTGAAAGGGTTCAAAGAAGGCCGGTACCAGATCATGGTGGCGACGGACATCGCCGCCCGCGGTCTGGACATTGACTGTATCTCACACGTGATCAATTATGATATGCCGGGGACGGCCGATGCGTACATCCACCGGATCGGTCGCACCGGGAGAGCCAAGCGAACAGGGGAAGCTTTCACTCTGATCACACCGGAAGATTACGCGTTGGTGCAAAAAATCGAGAAGATTATGAAGCAAAAACTTCCCCAGCAAACGCTGCCGGATTTTGATTACGATGTACCTAAGCCGGATTATCCACAGACCATCAGGAAACCGAAGCTGCGGAAAAACGGAAAATCACGTTCCCGGCAGGTACAAAGATCGCGCCAGAGATAACCGAGAACCCCACCTCGCATATCAGCGGACGATGCCCTTCATCTCCCTATCATTGATCTAAATCCAGTGTAAAGATAAATAGTCAAATTCATGGGGTTTCCGTCAGAGTGACACAATTTCCACTGAACTCTCATGACTCCCAAGAAACATTAACCCTCCCGAAGGTTGAAAAATAATAGCATCGGAAGACCGAGTAAAACCTTCGGGAGGGTGTTGAGCCGACCCTCCCCGCATGGATGAGCGTTCCCCGCGATGATGTTTCTGACTGCATGAGCAGCGACCATCGCACTTTGGAGACCCTCGTTGATTTGATCTCGATGACGAATTTGATCGATATCTGCGATTTGTGGATGCGGTGATTTGTGCGTTTCTTCTGTATAATATTTTCAGCATCGTGCTCCTGTAACGTCGAGAAAACTGATATCGTATATTAAGGAGGATAAGATGGCAGAAAGTGTCTATAAGATCATCGAGCTCGTGGGTACAAGCACCGATTCCTGGGAGAAAGCGGCCAAGGCCGCCGTCGACAGGGCAGCAGAATCGCTTCGCGACCTGCGAGTAGCCGAGGTGGTCGAGCTTGATTTGGTACTCGAGGATGGCGAGATTAAAGCGTATCGTGCCAAGGTGAAGGTGTCTTTCAAGTACGAGGGGAAAGAATAGAGCGACCTGCCGACATACCGATGATCTAAGATGCATGCAAAACCCTCTCTCATGACCCTCGCTTGCCTCATCCCGTAATCTCACCGAGGCAACCGTCATGCTATGAAGGTATCCTGGTCATCCATCTATTTACAGAGAGGTTTGAAGCCCTATGCTCTGGCATAGGGCTTTTGTACTGATGGACTCCCCTTTGCATCAAATCCCTCCCTGCTCCGAGTTCATGGTACACACATCACCCGTGATCTGTGCCTCATGAGGTTCAATATTGAACCTTTCCATACTTTTACGTATATTGATTGATAGAGGCACCCCGTCATCCTGTCGTGGCGAAAGGCCAGTGATTCGAGCAGCATGATCTGCCCCTTCAAGACAACCTACCCGGGCCACTTCTGAACGCCGGATCACTGGCCACCCCTTCTCTGCAAGCAAGCCAGAAGTCAAGAACCCCACAGGAAATCCCAGGTAAAAACCTTGAATGGGGGCTTCCACCTCGATTCCCCACTCACCCATTATCCCTGCAAGCTACATGGTATTCTGGATATTCCCCAAAATTCACATGGTCCGAAATGCTCACTCGACGAAGGGCCATGGGTGGTGAACCCGGGACATTCCAGTGTTTTTCTCTCCAACAGAAATGCAAAACCGGCGAATGAACAAGGAGGTTGCCTTTCCCCGAAGTCATACACCGGCTTGCTACCCTATCCTACTGGATTATGGATATCGAGTGCATTACGACCACCTTACAGGGTTTCTAATGAACCTGGCACTTTTGACCTACCGCTCGGTGCACCCTGGCGCTCCACCTCTTGCTGCGTTCGCAAGGGGCCTGTAAGTTACAAATAGGACAAGATCCCGTATAATTAAGTCACATTCGATAATGGCAAAATCATCGAAAGGTGATGACGCAAAGCTATAGGGTCTACGGCTCGTTCGAGCTAGGACAGCCAGCTGCCGAAAATGTCCGGAATATACATTCGTATAGGACTTAAGACGGCATCCCGTGGACCCAGGACCATTCAGGACCACGGGAATTGTCTTGAGAATTATGCGAGGAAACCGGAGAGAAGAGGTTAATCATGGCAAGAATACTCGTCGTCGATGATGAAGTGAATAGCGCGAGGCTGGTTTCCATGGCCATCGGCATCATGGGACATGAATCTGTGGAAGCTTATCGAGGAGAACAGGCCGTCGAGATGATCGACTCCGAAAAGCCAGATCTCGTCCTGTTGGATTATATGATGCCGGGTATGAATGGCCTTGAAACCCTATCCAAAATAAGGTCAACGTATGGGGACTGCCCCCCGGTTTACATGCTCACTGCCGCTCAGGATTATTATATTAAGGATCAAGTCATGAAGGGAGGCGCCACAGGCTGGTTCACCAAACCTCTGGACCTTGAAAAACTTGCAGCCATCCTCAACACAGCAGTGCCTGTTCCGCTCGGGTAGGGCTCGCGCCGATCCAACCTGGAGAAGATCACACAAGCTTGCGGGTCGCAGGCTTGTTTTTTTCGACCTATCCAAATCGTAGGGGAAACCCGGTGGATGCTCTCCATCCTCCATCCACAGGGAGCTGAACGTCCAAACCCAACACATCACGGTGCGCGATACCCGACGAAGCCTCACCAGTCTCCCGCAGGTAAATAGTTTCCGGGAGAGATAAATCTTGCGATCGGTTC
>CAZMZL010000202.1:0-6343 GCA_964570595.1 uncultured Anaerolineaceae bacterium
GATTACAGGTTCGGTTTTCCAGATGCCCATGAAAATCGGGAACTCTGCGATAAATCCGGATAACCCCGGCATGCCCATGGAGACCAGACCGCCGATGATAAAGGCAACAGCGACGAGCGGCAGCGCGCGCGCAATGCCGCCAAGCTGGGGGATCTGGCGCGTATGGGTACGGTCGTACACAATCCCGACGACGGCAAAGAAGAGCGCCGTCATTATGCCATGGGAGAACATCTGTATGCCGGCGCCCGTGATCCCTTCCAGGTTCAAAGTGGCGAATCCCAACAGGACCAGGCCCATGTGGGACACCGATGAAAATCCAATGACGTATTTGAAGTCTTTCTGAACGGAGGCAATAAAGGCGCCGTAAACGACATTGATCGTCGCCAGGACCAGGATTAATCCTGCCCAGAATTTCGCGCCTTCAGGCAGCAGCATGATCCCGACACGCAGAGCGGCAAATGCGCCCAGTTTCATCAAGACGCCTGCATGGAACATGGATACGGCTGTCGGTGCGGCAACGTGCCCGTCGGGGGACCAGTTGTGGACCGGGAAAATGCCGCCGAGCACCGCAAATCCAAAGAAGACAAACGGGAACCAGAGACGCTGGAACGCAGTCGAAAATCCAGCGTCCTGGAGCACGAGCATATTGAAGGTTTGTACTTCCGCGGTGAAGTACATCGCCAGCGCACCGACGAGGGCGATTAGCGAACCAATAAACAGGTATAGCGTGAGCTTCATCGCGGCGTATTCGCGCGTTTCCTTCCAGCCCCAAATGGCAATGAGCAGGTACATGGGGAAGACGGCGATTTCGTAGAAGAAAAATAACTGGAACAAGTCCAACGCTACGAAGACACCGAACACGCCTGTCGCCAGGATGAACATGAAAGCGAAGAACTCCCTGGGACGATCATCGATATTCCAGGACACGAGCACGCCCGTAAACATGACAATGCCGGTGAGCAGGACCAACGGCAAATTCATCCCGTTCACACCGACAAAATAAGAAATGCCCATGATGGGGATCCATGGATAATGCTCCATGAATTGATAGCCGCCCAGGACCTGGTCGTACGAGAAATACGCCCAGACGGAGAACCCGAGCGCGATCGTCGCTCCCGCGAGGGCCGTGACTCGAATCGCTTGTTTCCGCTCACTCGGAATCAGCAGCAGAATGATCCCGAATACGATCGGTGTGAAGACGATGATGCTGAGAATTGGTAGTCCCATCTATTGCTCTCTACAGGATCTCTCCCATCATGTGGTCCCAGGCGGGAGAGAAATTCCTGTCTAATCCGCGAATTTGCGCTACCCGAATAACCTCGTCACTGTTGCGTTGATGACCGTTAAGATCCAGGCGGGCCACACTCCGATGAGGAGCATCAGCGCCATCAAGGGCGCCATGGCCAGGATTTCACGCTTGTTCATTTCCATCTTATGATCCACCCAGGCATCGTTTTGTGGGCCATGAAGCACTTTCTTGATCCCTTTCAAAATATAGGCGCCGGTGATCAGCAAACCCAGCATCGAGAGTGCCGTAAAAATCGTGAAAATCGGCCACGATCCCTGGACGACAAGATATTCAGAGATAAATCCATTGAGACCGGGTAAACCCAACGACGCCATGCTCGTAAAAATGAGAATACCGCCGTAGATGGGCGCCAGGGGAAATAATCCACCAAAGGCGTTCAGATCACGCGTGTGCGTGCGGTCATAGATCACTCCGACAAGCAGGAACATCCCGGCGGCGGATAATCCGTGGTTGAACATCTGCAGCACAGCGCCGTTGACGGCTATAACGGCATCCTCGGCATTCATCGTCCCCTGGACGAAGGCCGCTGCCGCAATACCCAGAATGACGAAACCCATGTGATTAACGGATGAATACGCGACCAATCTCTTGAAGTCCTTCTGACCCCACGCAGCGAACGCGCCAAAGATAATGGAGAGCGTGGCCAGCAGTGCCAGGACGCCGGCATATTTATGCGATTGGACTGGATACAGAGGCAGCACCAAACGCAAGAACCCGTACGCCCCGAGCTTGAGCAAAACGCCGGCCAGGATCATCGATCCAGCCGTTGGCGCTTCCGTATGTGCATCGGGAAGCCAGGTATGAAACGGCCAGATGGGCACCTTAATGGCGAAGGCGATCACGAACGCCCAGAAGGCGAATGTCTTCACGACATCGATATCCACCTGAATGGGCAGTCCAAACACTGTGAGCGGCTCACGCAGCAGGGACCATTTCTCGGTGATCACGACCAGGTCGAAGGTTCCAGCAGTGAGCCCAATGAGCTGAATGGCCAGCAGAAGCCCAAGTGAACCCGCCACGGTATAAATCATGAACTTCAGGGAGGCATAGTTCCGATTTTCACTCCCCCACTGATTGATGAGGAAATACATGGGAACCAGACCGATCTCCCAGAAGACGAAAAAGACCAGCAGATCTAACGACAAGAACACGCCAAGCATGCCCATCTGAAGGAACAAGAAAAGAAACATATAGGCACGCACATTTTCCTTTATCGTCCAGGAGATGAGCAGAGCCAGGGGCGTAAGCAGCGTCGTAAGCAGGACCATGGGGACCGAAATGCCGTCGACGCCAAAGTGAAGGCTGGAATTTATCAGCGTAAACCAGTCATATCGAACTTCAAATTGGTAGCCAGGCTGCGCTGGATTGTAGGCGATCCACATGTATACAGACAGAGCCAGCGGCACCAGGCTCAACAACAGCGCTGTCCAACGGATGGCATCCGTCCGCTCCTTGGGCACCAGGAGAACGATCAATGCCCCCGCCATGGGTGCCAGCAAAATCAGAAGGAGAAGGTTTTCTTGAATGAATTCCATTTACCTGTTCTCCAAAGCACTTTCTCCCGAACCCCTACGGCTTCCAAATGAGCAAATAGGACAGAATGAGTACGGCGAATATCAATCCCATCACGAGGTATTCCTGAATTCGGCCGGTCTGGATGACGCGGAAAGTGCGCCCCATCCACTTGGTACCATCACCTACAAAGTCGCCGGCGCCATTGATAATCGGAAGATCGATGTAATTTCGTAAAAATGCCCCAATGGCCAGGATGGATCGAGCAAGGAAGTGCAAGAATCCATCGATGATGGTGCGATCCAGAATTCGGTAGACAAACGTCTCTGCGAACCAATCGGCAGGTCGCCTGAAGATGAAATCGTAGATCTCGTCGAAATAATACTTGTTGTAGCTCAGCTTATAGATCGGCCCAAGATGACGGAGTGGATCTTTCCCCCCCACCGGAATCCGCCGATACACAAACCATCCAAGGAACAGACCCGAAAGCCCCACAAAAATTGAGGTCAGTACCGGGATGAAGTTGAAGGCGACCGCCTTCGGATGATCGGGCGATAACACCGCCAGGAACTCGTGAAGCCAGTTGGGTACGTATCCCCCGATGAGAAAGAAATCTTCCGGTATTCCAACCCAACCGATGGTCAATGCAATCACCGCAAGCACGATCAAGGGGAACGTCATGGATCGCGCCGATTCATGCGCGTGCTCCGCTTCCTGTGTGCGCGGCTTTCCAAGGAAGGTCAGAGTAATCTGACGCATGGTGTAGAACGCCGTGATAAATGCGGCCAGAGCGAGGATCCCGAACACGACAAATTGACGGTGCGCAAACGCATCCGCAAGGATTTCATCCTTAGACCAAAAGCCCGCCGTGATGATGGGGAAGCCTGCAAGCGCAAGACCGCCGATCAAGAATGTGATGAAGGTGGTGGGCATTTTCTTGCGCAATCCACCCATGTTGAACATGTCCTGTGGATCGATGTGGTTCTTCGTATGCTGGACACCGTGTTCCATGCCGTGAATGACCGATCCAGATCCGAGAAAGAGAAGCGCCTTGAAGAAGGCATGGGTGATGAGGTGGAACGTAGCGGCGATATAGGCGCCAATCCCGAGAGCAGCGACCATGTAGCCCAATTGGGAGATCGTTGAATAAGCCAGGACGCGTTTGATGTCATTCTGTGTCGGAGCGATCGTCGCCGCGAAGAGCGCCGTGATGGCCCCGATCACGCTGATAATGAGCATCGTCGGATTGAGCGGCTCACCTTCATGCCACCCTGCAGAGATTAACGGGAAGAAGCGGATGATGAGGTAGATACCAGCAGAAACCATCGTTGCGGCATGGATCATCGCGGAAACAGGTGTGGGGCCTTCCATGGCATCGGGAAGCCACACATGCAGCGGCCATTGTGCAGATTTCCCCACGGTCCCGATGAAGAGCAGCAATCCAATCATCCCGGCGACGGATAAGGCCGGAATCACCGCGGGCGTTGTCGCCAGCATCTCGAGGGTGCGTTCGTTGAAGAGAATCTCCGAATACTTGAGCGTCCCTGTGGCTGTATACAGGTACACAATGCCAAGTAGCATGAAGACATCGCCGATGCGCGTCGTCATAAACGCCTTCACGGCGGCATCTCGGGATGAAGGTCGCGCGAACCAGAAACCGATCAACAGGTATGAACAGACCCCCATGATCTCCCAGCCGATGAACAACAGCAGCAAGTTGTTCGCCAGGACCATCGTGAGCATGCCGAAGGCAAAGAGCGAGATGAACGCGAAGAAGCGAGCGTACATCGGTTCGACACCGCCATTGTGGGGCGGCAGCCCCTTCTTATCTTCAGGATCTCTTTTCTTCCCGAAATTCTGGTACCCGATGCTGTAAATGAAGATCATCAAACAGGTCCAGACGACGAAGAAGAGCACGACTGCGGTCAGATGATCGACCCGGAACCCGAGCTGAATCCACGTATCGCCCGTCGGGATCCAGTCGAACGAGAAATCGATGGGATGCTCGATGCGCAGCGCGTTCCAGAACACAACCAGGCCCAACGCCCAGGAAAGGAACATCGCACCGACGCCCAGGGTGTGGCTCAGTCGGTTACTCTTATTGGCGAAGAGGATGATCACGAAAAACGCCAACAGCGGTGGAACCGGGATGAGCAGGATTAATAACTCGGGCTGCATGTTATCCGCCTACCACTTCATCATGTCGATCTCATCGACCGCGATCGTCTTTCGTCGTCGGTAGATTGAGATGATTAAGGCCAACCCCACCGCAGCCTCCGCTGCAGCGACGGCAAATACCATCAATGCGAAAACCTGCCCGGAAACCATCTCCGGTGAAATATATCGCCAAAACGCGACCAGATTGATATTTACGGCGTTGAGCATCAACTCGATCGCCATGAGGATCGCCAGCGCATTTCTACGTGCCATCGCACCGTAGAGACCGATGCAAAAAATGAGCGCGGCAAGGATGAGGTACCAGGACAGGGGGATCATCGCTCACCGCTCTCCTTCTCGCGGATCTTGAGCGGCAAGGCCACGGTGATTGAACCGATGAGAGCCGCAAGCAGCAAGACGGAGGCCACCTCAAAGGGGAGGATGTAGCGATTGACGTCGACGAGCGACTCGCCAAGCTCATCGAGGAATGCCTCCCCGGTCATAGAAAGCGTGGGCGGACCTTCCCAAATAAATGGAACGAGCGTGAACAGCAATACGAGCGCGGCAAACATGGTCGCCGCAACAAGGATCGCCGCCCACCAGGTCTTGGAAACCTGCCGGTCGTCCTGGCTCATGGCGCGGCGCGTGAGCATCACGACGATTACGATCATGATGGCGATTGCGTCGATATAGACTGCAACCTGAACGACCGCAAGAAATCCTGCATTGAGCAGCACAAAGAGAACCGCGACGCAACCCAAGGTGAGGATCAGCCACAATGCGGCGTGCACCATCGATGGGCTGGTGACCACCATCAGCGCGGCGATAACGGCGATGAGCGCAACGATGAGAAAGGTGATCTGAAGTATGGTCATTTTATCTGGTCTCGATCGTCCTCTTAATCAACCGGATTCGCCTGCGGAACAGGAATTACAGGTTTATCCGTCTGCCCATGTGCTTTTCGAGCGGCGCGAGCGTAAAGCCGCAAGCCGACAAGGATAATGACGATAAGGATCACGTTCGCGGCGGCATGCGATAGGAACCGGTTCAAACCGGCTTCCTGCACCAATTTTTCGGTGATCGCCGTGAAGATCACGGCGCCAAGAGCGATCGGTGTGATCATTTTCCAATTCAATGCGTTGATCTGATCGATGCGGAAGCGCGGGAATGTCCCGCGTATCCAGATCACGACGAAATACACGAGAGAGGTCTTGATTAAGAAATAGATGAGTCCAAGCACCGGGTAAGCCTGTGCGAACGGTCCCTGCCAGCCTCCCAGAAATAGTGTGGCAAAAAGCGCGCTGATCGTAAAGGCATGCAGAAATTCGGCGACGAAGAACATGCCGAATTTAAGGCCTGAGTACT
>CAZMZL010000203.1:0-6337 GCA_964570595.1 uncultured Anaerolineaceae bacterium
GCTTCTCCATCTCTTCAATTCGGGAAAAGTACATGTAGAAGGACAGCAACCCCAGCACAATCCAAACGATGGCGGCAAACCACGCAACGACGCTGAACCGGAAAAGACTTATCGCCAGAAATGCATTGCTGATGATGGCAAGGATTGGAACCACCGGAAACCAGGGGATCTTGAAACCCCGGTCTAAATCGGGGCGCGACAGGCGTAAATATAACGCAGCCAGGTTCACCTGAAGGAATAAAAGCAAGAACATGATGCTCGCCGCGGCGGCGACGTCCTCAATCGGCAGCGTCCAGGCCATCAGCATCATCAACATCCCCGTCGCGATCACGGCAAAATAGGGTGTGTGCCGCGTCGGATGGATCTTGGCAAAAAATGCGGGCAGGTTGTTTTCACGACCCATGGCGAAGGATACGCGGGAGGAGGCATACGTGGTCGCATTCAACGCAGACGTGGTTGAAGCGAGTCCGCTCAGAAGCAGGATCATCCCTCCGGCACCCAGTGGAAAGACCTGCTGTGCCACTTCAATAATCGCCAATTCACCCTTCTGACCGAGATATTGGTACGCCTCGAGTCCCTCCGGCGGATTGGTCGCCCCGATCGCCACGATCCCGACGAGCACATAAATAGCTACTGCAATGCCGATCGATATGAATGTCGCCCGCGGAATATTCCGTTTTGGATCGATGACTTCCTCACCGGACTGGGCGATAATCTCATAACCTTCGAAAGCGATGAAGGTGAAACCCATCGCCACAAATACATTGATCAATCCTTCCGGAAACATACCTGTCGTGAAACGACCCAGCCATGCATCTGATCTCAGCATGGCTACCAGACCGAACATGACAAGGAAGCCCAGGATCACGATCTTCGTAACCGTGAGGATGTTACCCACTTTTGCGGTTTCGGATGCCCCCATGATGTTCAAACCCGTGAACACAATGATGATGAGGGTCATAAAGATGAGCGTCAACTGCTCGACGGATAGACCGAATGTAGGTAGATCCACGATGATGATGAATTCAGCCGTAAAGCGACCGAACGCGAGCGCATAGAGACTCCCCGCGACCGCCTGGGCAAACCAGCTCATCCAGCCGGCGACAAATCCAAGCGTCCCGCCTAAAGCCTCTTTTATCCAGGCGTAGCCGCCCCCAGCACCGGGCAGCGCGGATCCCAGCTCGGCGTACGACATCGCCGTCAAGGATGTGACAAGACCATTCAACAAGAAAGCAATGATGAGCGCAGGCCCGGCTACGCCGGCTGCGATTCCGGTGAGCACGAAGATCCCTGCTCCGATCATGCCTCCCACACCGATCATCGTCACGGTGAACAGGTTGAGATCACGACTCAGGGTGACTTCTTCGGCCCCTTTGATATCTTGTACTGGATGTTCTGACACAAAATCCTCTTCTATATTCGCAGGTACCTGCCGGTTTCGGGACATCCGCCTCTACCGACACTACCACGGCACGAAACCGAGACGATTATATCCCTAGTTGAATAATCTCGTAATGCGGGCAGGAGGAATTAGTCGAAATGATATTTATGCGCCATGAGCACATGCCGATTGAGACCTGTCTTTGAAGCACAATTAATGTGAAGCCGGCGGCCCACCGATCTAGCCAGCCTTCTCAGCTTCGAGAAGTAGATCAAGTGGGTTATCCCGGTTCGTGTTAAGCGATTGGATCCAGGCGATCACCGGATCCCGCCAATTCATGCCGGTATCGACTGGATTTTCATCAAATCTATGAAACTCAAAATAATTCCCACCTGGATAGAGTGAATGGGGAATGATGACTCGATACACCTCATCCACCAGCACGGGTGAGCCATCGCTGAGAACAAATTCATCCCCCACTTCTGTAATCCCGGCAACCATCGGATCCCTGGACAGGATCGTATCGATTAATTCCTCTCCTGACAGGGAAACCTCGAGAATACGGTTGTCCGTGGCCAACACGCCCAGAATGGTCCCCCTGGTGATGGCGCCGGCATCAATATCCTGCTGCATATAGCGGCGGCTGGCGAGGGCGACATCGGCCTCAGGGTAGGCTCGCAGCCAACTCCCGGGGACGATCTCGTCCATCGCGAGCGTGCGGCGATCGATCTCGCCCTCTGTGTAACCGATCACTTCCCACCATTCGGGTTCGACCTGCTCCCGCCATGTCTCGATAATCTCCGCGATCTCCGGATCCGCCCGACCCTCCTTGTTTGGGATGAATTCTGCCTCGGCGAGAATGACTTCACCCGCTACCGTATCAAAATATAGATCAATACGCGTATACCCGCGCATGAAATAGCTGCTCTCAATAATGCGCGTCCCATCAACGACCTCGTTGATCACCTGATGACAGTGCCCTCCACCAATCACGGCAATGCCGTGTTCGACCGCGAGCGACGCCAGCTTCCCTGTATCGCCCGCACAGAGATGGGTAATCAACAGAATCAGATCGGCGCCGTCCTCCCGCATTTGCGGGACATAGGTTTCGATGGCTTCTTCATAAGCGCCGAACTCCAGATCGGCGACCGCCTCTGGTTTTGTGTCGATCATGGTCTCTTTCGTCGTCAGCCCAAGAATTCCCACGCGTACGCCATTCGTATCGAGAATGACATACGGGTCAGCAAATTCCGGGATGCCGCCGCTGCCTCGATAGCTGAGATTGGCAGAGAGAAATGGAAAGCTTGCTTGAGCGGCGCGAGCACGTAAATTCTCAAGCTCGAAATCGAAGTCGTGATTTCCTAACGCTGCCGCACGGTAGCCCATCGCGTTCATAACATCGATCATCGCCTCGCCACGCGTGGCTGTGGACAGCGCGGGCCCAGTCCACATATCACCACCGCTAAGAATGATGAAGCGTTCATCGGACTCATCGTACTGCTCTTTCGTGCGCCATCTATGCATCAAATCGGCTGCGCCCCCTGTATTTTGGTAGGCGTCCATCCAGCCATGCTCATCATTCGTATAGAGGAGAATCAGATGTCGAACGGTATCCGTTTCCTCCAGCGCGGGACCAGTGCAAGCTCCCAGGCCGATGACCAGAACGCTTAGTCCGTAAGCTCCGCTGATTTTTACAAACTGCCGTCGATTCACCATGTCAGTTTCTTATATCAGGAAATTTCGGGGGACAATTCCAACCCACTACTTTCAAGGATGGCATAATCCTAACACTGATGGGGGGAAGCAGGGAGGGACCCATAGATTTTACCCCTAGGCGGTGGTTAAACGTGGCATATAATTGTGATAAAGGCTACCGATTGGACACAAATCTTCCATCCACCCCGGGCTCATATGCCATTGTCATGTTCAATCCATATCAGAGGAAATTAACGATCGGGGCGCTCGGATGCCAATCCTTCTCTCCGGGCTGCTACATTTATGTTGGAAGCGCTCAAGGACCGGGAGGGTTACAATCGCGAGTGGGCCGGCACCTCGATCACACCGCGATGAAACCATCCCATTGGCACATTGATGCCCTCACCTCGAAGTTTGAAATTACTGAAGTGTGGTGGGTTGTATCCCGAAGAAATGTGGAGTGTCTCTGGGCTGGGTGGCTGAACGAAGTACTGTGTCGCCACGCACCTAATTTCGGAGCGTCCGATTGCCGCTGTCCCGGCCACTTGTTTTTCACGGCAGATCAAGGGGGCAGCTCCGACGCACTGAACTCCCTGAGAGGGAGCTTTGATGGCGATGTGCATCAATTGGAAGTCAAATCAAAAACTCACAGAAGGAGCGGAAGTCATGGGTCGGCAGATTAAGATCACCTCGAACGAAATCGAAGTCGTCGCTGGAATTAACAATTCCGAGACGGCAAACTTGATCTGGGAAGCACTCCCGATCGAGGGCTCGGTCAATACGTGGGGAGAGGAAATCTACTTCACCATCCCTGTAGATATTGAAGAATCCGGGGACGCCCGTCAAGACATGGAGGTGGGAGAATTGGGATACTGGCCGCCCGGCAGTGCATTCTGCATCTTCTTCGGGCGTACACCCGCAAGTACGTCGGATGAACCCCGAGCAGCCTCGAACGTAAACCCGTTCGGGATGGTTTCAGGCGATGTGGCGCCGCTGCATGCTGTGAGGCAGGGGGAGAGCGTCACAGTCTCAAGGGTCGAAGAGGGCTGACTGAGCGGCAGGAAAGTCGCCTTGCAAACTAGTCAGATTCGGTACGCATTCCCAGGGCCGGTATCCGCTAACTCAAATCCTTCAACATATAGCTCTCCCCCAAATCGTATCCCAGCTTGCGATAATAACCGCGGGTGCCCAACGCTGCGATAACAGCCACACGCTCAAAGCCGTGTTGGCGAGCGATTTCTTCCCCCCGCTCCATGAGCTTCGCCCCTATGCCGCTGTGCTGCACCGCTCCGGTTTCCGTCCGACCCAGTTCGAGGGACTGACCATAGACATGAACTTCTCGTATGATGGCGGCATCTGCAAGGTCTCGTAATCCTGTGTCCAGCTCATCCCGGTTGGGAAGGGATAGCCGCAGGTAGCCTGCAAGATCCCCCTCGGGCGTCTCGAATGAGAGGAAATACTCCTCCGCAGCGCCTGCATCGTAACGGAGTTCCAGGGATTCAAAATGGGCGAGATCGAGCTGTTTCCCGCGCACTTCCCGACAGCGGATACACTGGCAGCCCTCTCCCCGCCGCACCATCTCGGCCTGTACATCCTGACGCAGGCTCGTGCGTTTGTTGCCGGCGACAACATTCGTCGAGGGGATGTCGCGGATAATTCTGTTCACCCGGCAGTAGCGGGGGATGGTCGTCTTGATCTCCACGAGGAGATCGATCAATTCCTGCGTCGTGTATGGTTCGTACTCGCTCCGTTCCCAGAATGCATGTAAGTCGGTTCCTTCGAGCAACTGGCAGGGATAGATCTTCAATTCATCCGGGCACAGATCGGGGTCTTCCCACAGTTGAATGAAATCCTGGCGATCAGATTCCAGTGTTGCGCCCAGGAGGTTGGGCATCCAGTGCAGCACGATCTTAAACCCCGCCGCGCGCAGCAGCCTGACGGCGTCACGTGTAGCCTGCACAGCATGGCCACGTTGATTGAGCTCGAGGATGTGGTCGTCGAAGCTCTGCGCCCCCATCTGCACCTTCGTGACCCCCAACTGACGCAGCCGGGCGATCTCTTTATGGTTGATGTAGTCAGGACGAGTCTCGATGACCAAACCGACATTACGGTGGTCGGCTTTTTCGTTGGCGACCTGCGCTTCATGCAATGTACACGCTTCGAACCCGTTCATGGCGTCCAAGCATCTTTTTAGGAACCACTCCTGGTAATCTCCCTTGTATGCGCTCCATGTGGCGCCCAGGATGAGCAATTCGATCTTGTCCGTGGGGTGACCGATGGCATCGAGCGCTTCGATTCGTGCGGAAGTCTGGTCAAAGGGATCGAATTCGTGATGGAGGGCGCGCATCGCTCCGGGTTCATCGGGCAAATAGGATTTGGGCATGCGCACGTCGGACGGGCAGAAGATGCACTTCCCTGGACAGGGATATTTCTTGGTGAGCACCGTCACCGTCGTCACACCGGAAAGTGTTCGCATGGGCTTGAGACGCAGCGCTTCCATGATCTCGGCTTCGACCGGCCAATCCCCCGAGCCGGTCAGCTTGCGATAGGCGTACATGAGCACGTGTTTTCCCATGTAACCGCCCTCGGGGATCGGGTGCAGACGCACGGCCTGGTCCAGACTCATTCCTGCGCGGAGTTCATCAAGAATGACCCTCGCCAGAGCGAGTTCATCCGGTGTGTAATCGCGCGCATCCAGCCATGCCTGATGCTGGTTCATGGGCGTATAATCCTGGTTATGAATAAGGAAATCGCGGTTCGACTCATTGACCTTAATCGAGGATTCTACCAGAGCTTCGCGGCAGCCTTCTCCGATACGCGCGGGCGGCTGCAGCCCGGCGTGATCAATGTGCTGAATACGCTCACGATGAAAGAACGGATCCTCGATCTTGGCTGCGGGAACGGTGAATTAGCCGCCGAATTGGAACGGAGCGGATTTTCAGGGAATTACATCGGCGTAGATTTCAGCCCGGACCTGTTGGAGATCGCGCGGGGCAAGGTGAGTTCACCCAATTTCACCTTCCATGAGGTCGATCTCGCGCAATTCGAGAATTTGACTCCCCCGAGCGAATCCCCTTCCATCCCGTTTGACCTTGTGTTCGCCTTCGCCGTGCTGCATCACATACCCGACGAGTCCATTCGACTGGCGCTGACTCGTGAGATCCACGCACGCCTCCATCCGCGCGGAAGATTGGAGCTGTCGAATTGGAACTTCATGGCCAGCGAACGCATGCGTGCCCGGGTGGTCCCCTGGGAGGAAGT
>CAZMZL010000204.1:0-6318 GCA_964570595.1 uncultured Anaerolineaceae bacterium
CCCAGATTTTCCGACCGGGGGCATCATTGTCGGCTCGGAGGGTATCAAACAAGCCTACAGCACGGGCAAAGGACGGTTGGTCGTGCGCGGGTTGGCGCACATCGAGGAGATGGGGGTCAATCGACACCGCATCGTCGTCACCGAGATTCCCTATCAGGTCAATAAATCCGTCTTAATCGAGCGTATCGCGGAATTGGTCCGAGGCGGTCGTCTGAGCGGTATCTCCGATCTTCGCGACGAATCTGATCGTACGGGACTCAGCATGGTCATCGAACTCAAACGAAGCGCCCAACCGAAGAAAGTTCTTAACCAACTGTACAAATACACACAGTTGCAGACGACGTTCGGCGTGCAGCTTCTGGCGCTTGTCGACAACGAGCCGCGCACGCTCTCCCTAAAGAGATCGCTCTCTGTCTACATTGAGCATCGCCGTAATGTGATCACGAGGCGAGCCGTATTTGAATTGAAGAAAGCACAAGCCCGAAAGCACATCCTGGACGGCCTCCTTATCGCGTTGTCAAACCTCGATGATGTGATCGATACCATTCGTAAGTCCTCCGATGCGGAAAAAGCAAAGGAACGCTTAATCAAGCGGTTCGACCTCTCGGAGATCCAGGCTCAGGCGATCCTGGACATGCAATTAAGACGGTTGGCCGCGTTGGAGAGAAAGAAGATCGAGGAAGAGCATAAATCGGTATTGGATGCGATCGGCTATCTCGAAGATCTGCTCGCGAATCCCACGAAGATTCTGACGTTGATCAAAGAGGATCTCGGGGAACTTACAGAAAAATATGGCGATCCACGCAGAACGCACATTGCCCATGACGCGAAAGAGGTGTTCAGCGACGAGGACCTCGTCCCGGATGAGGCCGTTCTTGTAAGCATCACGCAACGCGGCTATGTCAAGCGCGTCATGGCAAAGACCTACCGCCAGCAAGGGCGAGGGGGACGCGGTGTGCAGGGTCATTCGATCAAGGACGAAGATGAGGTCCTGATGATGTTTCCTGCCCGCACGCTCGACACAATCCTGTTCTTTTCCGATCGCGGCAAGGTGTACTCCGAGAAAGCCTATCAGATCCCGGATGCCGATCGGACGGCTCGCGGTATTCCGGTGGTGAATATCCTGGCGATTGACCCGGACGAATCGATCACGGCGGCGCTTGCAGTTCCAGATTTCAAAGCAGCGAGTTTCTGCACGATGGTCACGAGAAACGGAAAGATTAAGCGCGTGGCGCTTTCCGACTTTGCCGCCGTCAGGCCGTCGGGCTTGATCGCGATTGGATTAGAAAAGAAAGACTTTCTGGGCTGGGTGCGCGCCACCGGAGGGGACGATGAAGTCATTATCGTCACGGACAAGGGGCAATCCTTGCGGTTTCACGAGAGCCAGGTTCGCTCCATGGGTAGGCCTGCCAGAGGCGTGCGCGCCATCAAACTTCGGAAGGGGGATCACGTAGCCGGAGTGAATGTGGTTAAGGAGGGCAGCGATCTCCTTGTCGTCACACGCAAGGGATACGGAAAGCGGACTCCGCTGAGCGAATATCCCTCCCGTAATCGCGCCTCCATGGGCGTGCTCACCTTGAGCCGCAACAAGATGAAACAGACTGGAGATATCGCCGCTGCGAGGGTTGTGGATGAAGACGACGATCTCACGATCATTTCAAGCGGGGGTATTGTGCTGAGAACCAAAGTCAAACAAATCTCGAAAGCCGGCCGGGCGACGATGGGGGTGCGCGTGATCGACCTGAAGAAGGGGGAGACCGTGGCTTCCGTTGCCAGGACATCGGTGAAGGATTTGAAGCACGTGGGCGTTGATGAAGAAGCCAAAGAAGAGAAAAAGGAAAAAAAGAAAAGCTAGCGAACGTCGATGCGATTTTGCATGCGATTAATAAAACTGTGATATTAAAATCGAGACGCACCTTGCTGCGCCTCGATTTTAATGTACTGGATTAGAACGTTAGCGCGCCCTGCGACCATGTGAGCCGGTCAGCCGTCCCCTCCTCGTTTGTGAGCATGTGTGCCAACTCCCCGAATGCCACCGCGTCACCACTTGTATAGAATTGAAGGCTCCCTTGCGATCCGCTGCTATTCTCAATTTTCTGTTCCCTGAGAAGACGTCCGGTTTGCCTCGCGATCGCCGGCGAGGGATCGATGATCTCCACGCCAGGTCCAGCGATCCTCTTGAGCGTCGGGATGATGAATGCGTAATGTGTGCATGCGAGCACAAATGTATCCACGCCCTGATTGAGAAGAGGTTTGACGGCGGAGGATAAGATGTCCTCTACCTGGGATCCGTTGAATTGGCCGGATTCGATCATCGGCACCAAACCGGGCAATGTTTTCTCCAGGACCGTCACCCCTTCTGTAAAACGTTCAACGACAGAAGCAAAAAGCCGGCCCTGGAAAGTCGTAGGCGTCGCAAGGACACCCACAACGCCGCTGTGGGTTATCCCCGCAGCGGGTTTGACTGCCGGTTCCATCCCCACAAAGGGTAGTTCAGGATACGAGCGCCGTAGATCGTGCAAGGCCGCGGCAGAGGCTGTGTTACACGCGACCACGATTAATTTCGATCCCCTGGCAAGCAGGAAATCCGTGATTGCGAATGAAAATACTCGGACTTCCTCGAGCGTGCGTGAACCATAAGGTACATGGAACTGGTCGGCGGTGTAGATGATGTTTTCCGCGGGCAACCGGGCGCGGATATGGTTGAAAATCGACAGCCCTCCAACGCCTGAATCAAATACGCCAATGGGAAGATCGTTTGTCGTGGGTTGCTCCAAACTACTCAACTCCAGGGTTATTGATCTCGGTCAATGGTATGAGAAACCGAGGATATTGTGCCTCACGGTTGGAAGCGAATCCTATCACAGGCGAAGGAAGGGTAAAAGAAAAAATGCAGCACATTGTGCTGCATTTGCGGGTCCTGATTACATCCGCTTTTCTTTGAGACGGGCTCTTTTACCCGTGCGATCACGGAGGAAATAGAGCTGAGCGCGTCGAACGTGTGCACGGCGCATCACTTCGACTTTCTCAATCCTGGGGGAGCGCATTGGGAAGGTGCGTTCGACGCCAATGCCGTGGGAGGCAGTTCGGCGGACCGTGAAGTTGGTGTTGTTCCCTCCCTTACGGATGCGAATTACCGTCCCGCGGAATTCTTGGACGCGCTCCCGCTCGCCCTCTTTAATTCGGATGTGTACGTTAACCGTATCCCCGGGTCGCATTTCGGGGATATTGGGGTTGATTGGAGCCTCGACGGCTTTCAGCAGATCAGCCATTTTATTTCATCCTTAAAAAGATCTAAACACATGATCTGCCGCCCAATCCAGCAGGGCGGCGGACGCGTAGTATACCACAGGGGAGAAACGAGCGTCTAGATTTCGTTTTGTGAGCGTGTGTTCAATTCCTGCAGAGAAGAGAAAGATGGAATGGGTTTTCACCCGAGTGATCACCTGTCCTCAGCAATTCGAGCCTGCTATAGAAACGGCGATCCCCTTCTCCCTGAAAAGGAGAGGGGCTTTGATTCACTTCTAGGACGAAGGTCTTCATCAGGAGTGCTGGTTCGTGATGGGGCGGTGGATAAAACGATCGTGGTATGACGATTTGCCCCGGACGATCATCAGGGGTGGTTATGAATCACATCTGTTCTGGATGTGGAGAATCACCCCGGAGGTGATGGCTAGATTGCAACATTATCCACGGTCAAGGTGGCCCTGAGCCAGTAAGATCCCTGCGAGTGTTTTTGCATCCTCGATCTCGCCATCCTGGATCATGATCCGGACTTCCTCGATGGGGATTTTCACCGGTTCCAGAACCTCATCCGCATCCGGGGGAAGGGGCGAGGATCGCAGCCCTCGTGCGAGAAAGATGTGCAGGATTTCAGTGGAATATCCGGGGGCAAGGTAGATGCTGCCAAGGGGGATGATCTCTTCAGGAGCGAGACCGAGTTCCTCACGACACTCGCGTATGGCACAGTCTTGCGGCTTCTCCCCCTCTTCCAGCGTCCCCGCGGGTAATTCAAGCAGCGTCCGTCCTGCGGGATGGCGATACTGACGAACGAACCATATGGCGCCATCCACATCGATCGGAACGAGGGCAACCGCGCCGTGATGCTCAACCACATCCACCTGGTGGACGGCTCTATCAGGGTATTGAACCTGATCCACACGGACCTTAAAGACCTTGCCCTGAAACACAGATTCGGATCGTTCGACAGGGTAAGCCATGATCTATCCTCCAAAGAAAAGGGGCGACCATTTGGTCGCCCCGGATGGCGTCGTTGGGTCGATCAGGGGATGATGAGTTCCTGACCCGGGTAAATCATGCTCGATGTGAGGTTGTTGGCGTCGATGATGGCCTGGGGATCCACACCGTATTGTCGTGCAATTTGCCAGATCCACTCTCCCGGCTTGACGATGTGTATCGTGCCGCCTTCGGGTGTTTCTGATCCGGGTGTTCCAGTTGACCCTTGTGTTGCAGATATCACCGGCGTTGCTGTGGGTGGGGCAGAGCCGACCGGGATCTTGAGCACCATGCCCACGTCGATCGCCCCTGGATTGGTCAATTCGTTGGCGTCAATGATCGCCTGGGGATCGACGTTGAAATCCCGCGCGATTTGCCAGATCCAATCACCAGATTTCACCGTGTACTCCACGTACTCGACTGAGGACGTGGGAGTCGCCGATGCGAGAAGGATTGAAGGTGTGGAAGTCACCACTGCTCCCGAAGTTGCGTCCACTTCGGGCGTAGGCGTATAAGTCCCGCTGATGCCCTGTTCGACCTGGGCAGTCTGTGTCAGGATCGCAGATCGTACGGCGTCCATGGTCGCCTGCGTCTCGGATTGAGCGCCGGAAGACCCATCCTCATCCGCTTCGGGTGGGGGTGTGGAAGCAGAGCGAGTGCACGCAGAAAAGCTCAAAGCGGCAAGGATCATTACCGCAGGTACCACATAACGCAGACGTGAGTCAGCCATTGGCTCCTCCTACCCGTATCGGGGTATTGGTCTAGGCTCTCAAGCGCGCATAGTAGCACATGTGTTTTGGCGCGTCAAGCGAGCGTGACCGCTTCACAGGGTCCTGATGTTATTTCATAAGTATAGTGTGGTCTCGATTTTTTAGCGTCTGGAATAAAGTTGTGCAGGCCTTGTACCCTTTGTAAGGGCGTCCAGGAGGATACTCCCCGTCACCATATGCCAGGAATTGAACCCCAGACTCGGCAAATCATGATGCGAAAGACGCGGTTCTGGCTCGCAAACATCCCCCGTGGCCGAAACCTTCGGACCCCCGATCGCAAAGCCCCCGATATCACGCGAACCGCGGATCGATTTCTGATTGGGATTACAGAAGGGTGGGATCCGTCCCACGAAGCCCCAAAAAAGAAATGGATAACTCGGAAGTTTCCGGTTCTGGCATGGGGTACGTTGAGCCGCCTCTACGTTTTGAGTTCGAGCTGGGCCTCCTCGCGGATCCTTTTCCACGAGAGATCGACGTATTCTTGGGAAATGTCGTAACCCACGAAATGTCTGTTATGAATGGCTGCGGCAACACAGGTTGTCCCCGATCCCACAAACGGATCCAGGACCACATCTCCGAGGTAGCTGTACAGTCGAATGACTCGAGCTGCGAGCTTGACGGAGAAGGGGGCCGGGTGGCCAACCCTCCGGGCCGATTCGGGGGGGATCTCCCAGACGGAAAGCGTCGAGGCCATGAACTCATCTTTCTCCATATCCGATTTGCCCACGTCGGGTCGCGAGTAATCCCCCTTGGCCAGAACCAGAAGGTACTCATGGATGTCCCGCAGTCTTGGCGCTTTTGCGCTGAGCCAGCTTCCCCAGGCTGTGCTGCTGTTGGCGCCTTTTCCCTTCTGCCAGATGATTTCACCCATGGGAAGGAATCCGCATTCGATGTGGATGTCCCAGAAGAAAGTATGGATCGGAATGTAGGGTTTTCGACCGAGATTGGCGACGTTGATGACATAGCGCCCGCCTGGTCGCAGCACACGGTAAACCTCACGGCCCACGTCCCGGATCAATTCCAGATAACTTTCCAGCGTCATATCATCGTCATAGTCTTTACCAACGTTGTAGGGGGGGGAGGTAAAAGCCAACGCTACGCTGTTGTCGGGCACTTCCTTCATATTCTCTGACGAGCTGCAGTACACCTGGTTCGCCCATGGACCGGATTCGGGCACCTGTATTTTCTCGATCTCGGCTCTGGAGAGGGGTTCGGTGGGGATGGCTTTATACAACTGCCTTTCGTAGAAGGCTGATGAGTCGTGGGCTTCTCTTTTTCCTGTTCCGAAGGAGGATGTTTTTGTTTTGCTCAT
>CAZMZL010000205.1:0-6290 GCA_964570595.1 uncultured Anaerolineaceae bacterium
ACAATGCAGAGATGGACGGCGAACGCCCCTCTTATCAGAGCCTCGCGGGTGCGCTGTACATCACCCTGGATGAAGCCGCTGAGGTGGTTTCATCACTCGTTAATCGTGAACTCGTTAGGATCCTGGGCAACGAGATAACTTTGACCACGCAAGGACGAATGGCTGCCCTGCATATCATTCGTGCGCACAGGTTGTGGGAGCGATATCTTGCGGATGAGACCGGTTACGCCGAGGTTGAATGGCACGATCAAGCCGAGTTGGAGGAGCATCAACTCTCATCCGAAGAACTGGATGCTCTCTCGGCAAAGTTGGGATACCCTCGCTTCGACCCTCATGGCGACCCCATCCCGACAGCCGATGGCAGCCTGATCGTTGAGAAGGGGATTCCGTTGACGTCTGCGGAAGTAGGCACACCGGTAAGGATTCACCATCTCGAAGACGAACCCGAAGCCGTGTTTGCTCAGCTCGTCGCCGAGCGGCTCTATCCCGGATTGGAAGTGCGCCTTATCGAGTGCGAGCCTCGCCGCGTACGCTTCTGGGCCGGGAATGATGAACACGTATTGGCGCCAATCGTCGCCGCAAATGTCTTTGTCGTTCCCATTCAGGAGATCGAGGATGCGCCAATAGCCGGGGAACCTCTGACCGTCCTGGTTCCCGGTGAGCGAGGGACGGTCGTCGCCATCTCTCCAGCAAGTCGAGGACTGGAGCGACGTCGCTTGATGGATCTTGGCCTGCTCCCTGGTACGGAGGTTGAGGCCGATTTCCAGAGCCCTACGGGAGATCCAATGGCATATCGCATCCGCGGTGCGGTCATCGCGCTTCGCAAAGCGCAGGCGGATCACATCTACATTGAAAAGGTTAAGGAGACGGGATGAAGGCTGACAAGCTTAGTCCGGCAGCGTCAGGTTGTGTGTCATGCCCCGCACATCACGCCGCAAATTTAAAGAAACTCGGCGTGGACATGGAGCAGTGGGATTATGTCGTCGCTCTCGCCGGAAATCCGAACACGGGTAAGAGCACCGTGTTCAACGAGCTCACCGGGTTGCGGCAGCATACCGGGAATTGGCCCGGGAAAACGGTAACACGAGCAGAAGGTGTTTTCGAATATTCAGACAAGCGCTATATGCTCGTTGATCTCCCCGGGACTTACTCCCTTCTTTCGACCTCGATGGACGAGGAAATTGCTCGAAATTTTATTCTCTTTGGACAGCCGGATGTCACCATCGTCGTGGTGGATGCCACCCGACTCGAGCGAAATTTAAACCTCGTTCTTCAGGTGCTCGAAATCACAAATCGTGTGGTGATATGTCTAAACCTGATAGACGAAGCAAAGCGGCACGGGCTCAAGGTTGATGATCGCCGGCTGGCGCGTGACCTGGGCGTCCCTGTTGTCCCTACCGTGGCTCGCCGAGGCGAAGGGCTTGAAGAACTCTTGGCAGCGGTGCATGATGTGGCATCGGGGAAGACGATAAATACGCCACATAGGATCAAGGCGTTCTCACCTTTGCTTGAGAGGGCTGTCTCGACACTCAAAGCCGATATTGAAGCGGTGCTTCCTGATCTTCCAAATTCCCGCTGGGTGGCGCTGCGGCTATTAGATGGTGACAAACGCATCGAGGAGGCCATTGTTCGAGGAGAACTCGGTGATCTGCATACTGAATCTGTTTTCATGGGGAGCGGTGTGGATCCGGATGTAGGCGTAGAGGTTGCGTCATGACGGCTTCAACCTCAAACGAAGTGATATCCCACGCGCGAGCACTCCGTTGGGAAGTTGGCGGAAACATCCATGAAAACCTGGTCGAAGCGATTTATACGGATGCGGCTCGCATCGCGGACAGAGCGGTTACACGAGCTGGAGAAAAAGAGCGGTTTGATCTTGACCGCAGTATTGATCGGCTCGTGACCAGTCGAATATGGGGATTTCCTCTCATGCTGCTGCTCTTCACGGCTGTGTTCTGGCTGACGATTACGGGGGCAAATTATCCTTCTCAGGTGATCGCGTCATTTCTGATCGGGACGATCTATCCGATCTTGTTGGACATCGCAGCAGCGATTGGATTACCGTGGTGGTTGAGCGGTATTCTGATCGATGGTGTTTATCTTGCCACAGCATGGGTCGCCAGCGTGATGCTTCCGCCCATGATGATATTCTTCCCCTTGTTTACGCTTTTAGAGGATCTTGGATATTTACCGCGCGTGGCATTCAACCTTGATAATATTTTCAAAAAAGCCGGAGCGCATGGCAAACAGTCCCTGAGTATGATGATGGGATTTGGCTGTAACGCGGCAGGTGTAATCTCCACGCGCATCATCGATAGCCCTCGTGAGCGGTTGATCGCCATCATCACAAACAACTTCGCTATTTGTAATGGCCGCTGGCCCACGCAGATCCTCCTGGCAACGATTTTCATCGGCGTCATGGTTCCCACCTATCTCGCCGGGTTTGTGTCTGCGCTGGCTGTCGTTGGGGTGGCCGTACTGGGCGTGCTTCTCACCTTCTCTGTATCAGCTGCGCTCTCTCGAACCTGGCTGAAGGGCGAGGTCTCGACATTCAGCCTTGAGCTTCCACCCTACCGCCCCCCTCAAGTGGTGCGGACGATATACACGTCGGTCATTGACCGGACGCTCTTTGTCCTCTGGCGTGCGCTTGTTTTTGCAGCACCAGCCGGTGCTGTGATCTGGCTTATCGCAAATGTGACCATTGGAGGTCAAAGCATCGCTGAATATGCGATCAGTTTTCTTGATCCCATCGGCGTCATTTTTGGAATGAGCGGCATAATTCTGGTCGCTTACATTGTGGCAATACCCGCAAACGAGATTGTCATGCCGACCGTCTTGATGTTGACGGTGATGATGCTTGGGGCCGATAATATCGGCTCAGGCGCGGGGGTTTTGTTTGAGCCAGATTCTGGAACAACAACCCTGACCATTCTGACTGCAGGAGGGTGGACGCTCCTCACTGCGGTTTCGGTGATGCTCTTCAGCCTCGTGCACAATCCCTGCAGTACGACCATCTTCACCATCTTTAAAGAGACCGGAAGCAGGAAGTGGACGGCGGTGGCGACATTTGTGCCCCTGCTCATGGGTTTTGCCCTGACATTTTTTGTAGCACAAATCTGGAGACTTGTCGCGGGGATATGACCAGGGGTCTGAGCTCTGTGTTTCGTACACAATCGCAATTCGAGCGATTGCCCGGGAGGAGGGAAAGCGCATGAAAGAAAACCTCACCCACGCAGTTGAAGATTACCTCAAAGCCGTTTTCGAGTTGACCCGCAATGGCGAAAGAGCCTCAACCACGGATCTGGCCGAGCTGTTGGAAGTAACCCCTGCTTCGGTGACCGGGATGGTGCAGAAACTTTCTGTCACCGATCCACCGCTCCTCGAATACAGGAAGCACAAGGGCGTGGCGCTGACGCGCGACGGCGAAATGGTGGCTCTGGAGACTATTCGGCACCATCGTTTAATCGAGATGTTCCTGCTCGAAACACTGGGGTACAGATGGGATGAGGTCCACGAGGAAGCAGAACAGCTTGAGCACGTGATCTCGGAAGAATTCGAGGAACGGGTCGCACATTTTTTGGGAAATCCGACGCATGACCCGCACGGAGATCCAATCCCCACGCGAGATTTAAAGCTCCCTCCATCCTCCGGCATTCAGTTGAGCGAACTGCGTCCTGGCGATGCGGCCAGAGTGATACGTGTGCGCGATGACGATCCCGAATTGCTGCGCCATCTGAGCAGTCTTGGGCTGAGGCCATTTGCCAGGGTGCAGGTGGTGTCCTATTCCCCTTTCGATGATAACCTGACCCTGAAGATTGAAGGCAGAACTGAAACATCCGTGCTGGGGAAGATGATCACCTCGCTGGTCTACATTGAAATGGAATAACAGAATTTACGCCGAAACCCCTCCTGGGTCCTGCCATCATCCACGACGCGTCCTCGCAGGGCGACAAACGGAGACACGTCGATGGGCGAAGATCGGGCCACTTCCAAGTATAATCGTCTCGGTATGTCCGTCGAAGGAGTTCTTGAACGTTTACGATTAGATCCGGGATTCATGTCCAATGTGAGCGCGTGGGAGCGGATCCCTCCGCGACCGGCCAGCTACGCCGATTTTCCCCATCATCTTGACCCTCGGTTGATTGCCGCACTCCGCAGCCAGAATCTCGCGCCCCTGTATACACATCAAACCGAATCGATCGAAGCGGCATTGGCCGGGGAGAACGTTGTCGTCGTGACGGGTACGGCCTCAGGGAAATCCATTTGTTACAATTTGCCCGTCCTGCAATCATTGCTCAACGACCCTGAAGCCCGAGCGTTGTATCTGTTTCCCACCAAGGCGCTCTCACAGGACCAGGCTTCTGTCCTGGGGGCGTTCTTGCTGACGTTGAACGCAGACGATCAAATCCATGTCCGTACTTATGATGGCGATACGCCCACATCGAGAAGGCGCGCCACTCGCGCAGAGGCCCGGTTGCTGATCACCAACCCGGATATGCTCCACGCCGGGATCCTCCCTCACCACCCGCGCTGGGCGGAATTTTTCGAAAATCTCCGTTGGGTTGTGATCGACGAACTGCATGTTTATCGAGGGGTATTTGGATCCAATGTCGCCAATCTCCTGCGCCGTCTTCGCCGCCTGTGTAAATTTTATGGCGCCGATCCGCAATTTGTGCTCACATCAGCCACGATTGCGAATCCGAAGGAGCTGGCTGAACGCTTGATTGAGGCGCCCGTACATCTCGTTTCAAAAGATCTCGACGGTTCACCTCAAGCGGAAAAACAAATCATCATCTACAACCCTCCGGTGATCGAGCCGATGCTCGGAATCCGGAGGGCTTATACGCTCGAGACGGCTCGAATTGCCGGGTCGTTTCTGAAGGAGGAAGTTCAAACCGCGGTTTTTGCGCGTGCAAGACTAACCACCGAAGTACTGCTCGGTTATGTTCGCGATAGTTATGCGAAAGCCGGAGGGGACCCCGAAGCAATTCGCGGTTATCGCGGAGGCTACTTACCCCTCGAGCGCCGGGATATTGAACGCGGCTTGCGTGAGGGAAAAGTCCAGGGGGTCGTGGCGACCAATGCCCTGGAACTAGGGGTGGACATCGGTCAATTGGGCGCGGCCGTGATCGCGGGTTACCCCGGCACGATTGCGAGCTTCTGGCAGCAAGCTGGCAGGGCCGGACGCCGAAGCGAGGTGTCTGCAGTTGTACTGGTCGCATCGGCGGCCCCTCTCGATCAGTTCGTCGCCGCACACCCTGCCTACCTTTTCGAGCGCAACCCTGAGAGAGGACTCATTAACCCCGATAATCTTTCGATCCTCCTGCGGCATCTCCGCTGCGCGGCGTTTGAACTTCCTTTTGAAGCCGGGGAGGGTTTCGGATCTTTCGACGATATCGCTGAGATCCTGGACTTCCTGGTCGATGAGGGAATTCTATTTAGCTCGAACGGCAGCTACCATTGGATCGCGGACTCATATCCGGCCCAGGCTGTTTCGTTAAGATCCGGGAGCGATGACACCGTTGTGATCCAGGATGTCAGCCAGGGACGTCCAATCGTCATCGGTGAAGTAGATCGGGCGACGACGCCCATTCTAATCCACGAAGGAGCCGTATACATCCACGAGGGGCGCACCTTTCTCGTCAACGCGCTTGATTGGGAGGGCGCCATTGCCTCTGTCCGTCCGGCGGAGGTTGATTACTACACCGACGCAGGGGAGACGGTGGATTTATGTGTTCTCGAGGTCTTTGATGCGGATGAAACTAGCCAGGCGCGACACGCACATGGCTGGGTTGAGATTACGGCGCAGGCGACTTCCTATCGTAAGATTAAGAGGTACAGCCATGAGACGCTGGGATACGGCTCGATCGACCTTCCCTCGCGGCAATACGAGACCAGTGGATACTGGCTCTGGGTCGATCCGGATACTGTATCCCGACTCGAGGAAGCGGGAGTACTCTTACCGCCACAGGAATATGGACCGGGCTGGCCCAGTGCGCGCAATGCGGCCAGGGCTCGAGATGGACATGTATGTCGCCAGTGCGGTGCGGTGGAGAGAGAAGATCGCGCCCATCACGTCCATCACATTCGACCGTTTAGAGAATTCGGCTATGTACCCGGCGAGAATTGCAACGATCGGGAGGCAAACCATATCGATAATCTCATCACGCTCTGCCCAACCTGTCACCATCGCGCCGAGTCGGCGCGCGGGAAGCGCAGCGCGCTTGGGGGATTGGCATATGCTTTATCCAATATCGCCCCACTCTTCTTGATGTGTGATCCGAGGGACC
>CAZMZL010000206.1:0-6230 GCA_964570595.1 uncultured Anaerolineaceae bacterium
GGCGCCCCCTGATTCCAAAGATGTGGGACACGTTCAACGAGGGGGTCTTGAGGTTCCAGACGGATATGGTCGGATTTTGATCCGTCTCAGAATGGCAACTTTCAAAACCTGGCGTAAAATGGGTGGCAGCGTGGAGATTCACGACGTGCATTGTGCTTGAGCAGCCACTCAGGAAACGAAGAGGAACATGTTGAATACTTCTCGCTAATACCAATTCGATGGAGAGGAATATGACGTCGCGAACCACTTCTTATGAACTATTTATCCTGGTGATATCGATCCTCTCTTTTTTTACAATCTTCCTCCTTCTCGCAACCCAATTGATCACCTTCGAATACATCCGTCAAATTCTCATGGTCGCGGATATCGTTTTCTGTGCAATTTTTTTCTTCGATTTTTTATGGAGCCTCTACAAGGCAGCGAATCGCTGGAAATATTTGCGATGGGGCTGGATGGACCTGGTAGGAAGTATTCCGCTGGTTTACCCGTTGCGAGTTTTGCGCATGCGTCGGGTTTTCGATGCAACCAACCATCTTCGGGGCCTGAGCCCTGATGATATATCCAACCGCTTTCGGGGGAATCCTGCCCGCGTTACACTCTTTTTCACAATCGTTATCATGTTGGTCATCGTATTTATCGCCAGCACCTTAATCGTTCAGTTTGAGAGACGTAGTACGGGCCCCACGATCGTGAGGGGTGAGGAGGCGCTGTGGTGGACAATCGTAACGATGACGACGGTGGGGTATGGAGACTACGTTCCTACAACGACCGCTGGTCGTTTGCTTGCAGTTGCACTGATGTTCCTGGGTGTCGGTCTATTCGGTGTGCTGACAAGTTTTCTCGCGGCAACATTCGCTACCCCGGCACATGAAGCACGTGCAGGGGAGTTTGCTGAAATCCGTAAAGATTTGGCGGAGATAAAACAGATGTTGCGTGAAGACATAGGGACCGATGATGATGGTTCCGATCAACCAGGTTGAGGAGCGCCTCACCTCATGATCACGAATGGATGATGCGTACAGAGCAGCACGCAGGTGAGGGCAAGTATTGAACCGGGCGTAAAAAAAAGGGATTGGTTAAGTAAAATTTTATGATCATTGATCGAGGGGTCATCCTATGGTCGAGAACAAGGCACAGAACAAAAACTTTCTCCATGAGCTTTACACCGTGTGGATCACCGAGCAGCCCTTCCATCATGCACCCGGCCTGGCATACTATGCCATCTTCTCCTTCGTACCCGTAATTTACATCGCGATTAGCATGGCGGGGATTATTTTCACTGAAGTGCGGACAGAGAATGAACTTCTTCTCAGGGTCACCGATACGCTTGGAGAAGATGCGGCATCCTTGCTTCAAGAGTCGCTTCTGCGATTGAATGAGAGCCTCCAGGGTGGCTCACCGGCATTCTCCGTTATCGCGTTTGTTGCTCTTATTCTGACAGCTTCGCTGATGTTTTTTCAACTGCAATATGTATTGAATACAATATGGAAAGTGCCCCCACCGAGGCGGGATGGCACGAAAGTATTCTTTCAAGGGCGTCTGCTCGCCTTCCTCATGGTCCTTGCCGTTGGCGTCCTTTTAATCATCGCTGTGCTCGCACAATTAGTTTTGTCTTGGTTGGGTGCGAGAATCCCATTGAACATCTCGATTCCCTTTGGATCAGCCTTGTTTTTTCTGTTTCTCGGTACGTTATCGTTTGCGTTGGTATTTAAAGTTCTCCCCAATGCGGACATTGCATGGCGGGATGTGTGGGTGGGAGCATTCACGACAGCGGTCTTATTCGTCATCGGGATGAATCTATTGTTGAATTATCTTGGAACCAGTAATTTCACTTCCCCTCAGGAAGCCGCGGGTGCGTTTCTGGTTCTTCTACTGGCCTTCTATTTTCTCTCCACGATTGGCATATTCGGCGCCGTTTTCACGAGGGTGTATGCATCGATGTACGGATCAAAAATCATACCTCAAGTGTATGAGATTACGGATGATCATCAAGATCCTGGGAGAGCATCGTAGGCCAACACCCTCATAACCATGATCAACGAATCGATCGGGCATACAAATCCATCTGATAAGAATATTAAACAGTCACGAATCCATCCTACGGATCTGTGGATTAGAAGTACAATGTTGAGAGAGGTCGCAAGCCCTCATCAAATTTCATCCATAGGCGCCCAGCAGGGCCGAGTACGCGCAGGCGTCATTCCGTCTGATTGTTCGCGAGAAGGAGAGCAATGAGATCAAGAACCATCATCGTCAGCATGCTCACCATCATCCTCGTGATAATTCTTGCAGCCTGCGGGTCTGATTCGTCGCAACCGCCCGATGGCGATGAGCCCGCTCCTGATTTCCAGCCCGTCGAGGATCCCATCGTGGTCGTCGAATCAGAGCGTCTGGTGACGGATCTCCTGGGCGACGAACACGCCCTCCGGGCGATGATCTCACCGGATGGATCGGCGATCGCATGGATCAAACAGACCGGCAGCGGGGGCGATACGACCCTGGAGTTATGCGCATACACTTTCGCGGACGCCTCCTCGAAATGCACGCCATTCCCTGATTCTTTCCTCGGATTGCCTTACCAATTGATGTGGTCTCCGGACAGCTCGCAGATCGCTTTCACGGAAAATCCAATCTCATCAGGATTAGAGAGTGATATTTGGCTATTCACCGTAGATTCGGGCGCGTTTGAAAATCGAACGGACGATGGCTCGACCGGAGCCTGGCGCGGCTTGAATGCAGGGGAGTTTATCCTCGATTATCTACCGATGTGGAATAAGGCGGATGGCTCTCTCTACTTCTTCCGCAGCGCCCCGACGATGAATATGGAGTTCACGCTGGAGGTCTTCCGATTGCCCGGTGACTCGGGCGAACCGGAACGGGTCGCCAACTATGGTGAACTCTTTACGTTACAGCTTCTTTATTTTGATGATGAATTTTTTTACATGGACGGCGTGGCCTCCATTTCTCCGGACGGGAAGAAGATCGCATTTTTAATGTCTTCCTTCCAGAACGTCCCCGATGTTCCCCCGAATGGCCTCTGGGTCGCGGATCTCGAGGTTGGGAACGACACCGCCGTGCAGTTTGCAAATACTCTGGACTTCCAGACCGGACTTCCGGCCTGGCAGACTGCCCCGGCGTCTCCCGTAGGTCTTGCCTGGTCGGCGGATAGCGCCGGAATCGTCGTCCTGACAAAGAGCACCCATATCAATCTTTCGATCGCGCCGATCTATTACTTCGACCGCGCAAGCGGGGACATGACTCCGAGCGTAGATTTCAGCGGCTATGAGGATGTAGACTCCTATCTTGCCGACACCGGTTCTGCCGGGCTTTCGGCGGCATATTACTCCCCCTTCACGGCCGCCATCGCATCTGAAAAAGCGCGCCTCATGATGTACAACAACTTCGCGGGTGTATCGGGGTTCTTTGTGGATGAACTTCCTCCCGACGATGCGCCCCCTCAGTTTGCATACAAAACGACGTTGCCCGGGGTGGTCACTGTTACTCGAACGAGCACCAGCACCGATGGGAAACTTCTTGTCGCAGGCTTGATGCTCACAATCGCCGAGCGGTAATATCGTGGTACTTCTCCATGCCTTTGAACTGGTATAACAAATCTTCGAACGCGATCGTGGATGGACTCGGGAGTAATGCACAGGAGGGATTGCCCGATTCCGCTGTAAAAAGCCGCCTGCTGGAATATGGTCCCAATGAAATCGTCGAGCGCGGCAAAAAAAGTCCCTGGCGCATCTTTTTTGACCAATTTAAAGACATGATGGTGATCATCCTCATCGTGGCAGCCATCATCTCGCTCCTGTTGGGTGAATTCGTCGAGGTGGTCGTCATCCTGGCGATCGTAATCCTCAACGCCATTCTAGGATTTACACAGGAATATCGAGCCGAAGAATCCATGGCGGCTTTGAAAAAACTCGCTGTCCCGACTGTCCGAGTCCGTCGTGGTGGGCATACTGTCGAAATTCCTTCGACGGGGCTTGTGCCCGGCGATATTGTTTGGATCGAGGCAGGAAATCTGATCCCGGCTGACGGGCGAGTGTTGGATAGCGCGAACTTGCAGGTCCAGGAGTCTGCGCTAACGGGCGAATCGGATGCGGTGGAGAAAATTTCCGAAGCGCTTGAGGGGGATGACCTACCTCTTGGTGACCGCCGCAACATGCTCTATATGGGAACCATCGTGACCTACGGTCGTGGTTCCATGATCATCACCGAGACGGGGATGAATACGGAACTCGGGCATATTGCTGAGTTGATTCAGGATGTCGAAGATGACCTGACCCCTCTGCAGCGCAGACTGAACGATCTGGGAAAAACGCTGGCATACGCTGCCGTACTCATCATCGCAATTGTTGTCGTGATGGGCTGGATCCAGGGGGTCGAGTTCGAAGTCCTGTTTCTTACCGGAGTGAGCCTCGCAGTTGCCGTAATCCCTGAAAGCCTTCCGGCTGTCGTCACCATCACGCTCGCCATGGGTGCTCAGCGCTTGCTCCAACGCAATGCCCTCATTCGCAATCTGCCTGCAGTCGAGACGCTTGGCTCGGTTACGGTGATTTGCTCGGACAAGACGGGAACGCTCACCGAAAACCGCATGACGGTGACCATCCTGGATGTCGCCGGTCATACGCAGGATCTCAACACGCTGGTGGACAATCGAGGCGATTTGATTCGCGCTCGTCTGACCCCCGACACGCCTCCCGAACTCAACGCCCTCAGCGTGCTCGTGCGAGCCGGCGCATTGGCAAATGACGCTGTACTCGAGATTGATGATGCCGGTGTGCTTAATGCCATCGGCGATCCGACTGAAGGAGCACTCATCCTGGCGGCCGAACTTCTTGGATTCGAGAAATCCAGTCTCGAGGCAGAGTGGCCCAGAGTGGGGGAGATCCCATTTACTTCAGAACGTAAAAGGATGACGACCGTACACCGGATGAGCGATGATAAAAGAGGGGGCGATTTGCCATGGCGCGATGCTCCTTATGTTGTGCTTACCAAGGGAGGCGTTGACAGCTTGCTTGAGATCACCACTCAGGTCCTTGTAGATAATCAACCGGTCCCTCTGGATGCAGAGCTATTAGATCGCATCAACGATGCGAATGAAGAATTCGCGCTTCAGGGGCAACGTGTACTGGCGGTCGGATTTCGAGGCTGGGATGAAGCTGAGCTGCCTGAGGACACCCTCATCCTGGAATCCGAACTGGTCTTCGTCGGACTTGTCGCGATGATGGATCCACCCAGGCCCGAAGTACGCGATGCAGTAGCTACTGCGAAAACCGCAGGAATTCGCCCCGTCATGATCACGGGAGATCATCCATTAACGGCCTTGCAAATTGCCAAGGATCTCGGCATTGCTGAGAATGACGCCTATATTTCGGGTCGAGAACTGGCGAGGATGTCCGTAAGCGAGCTCGAGGATCGTGTTGAAGAGGTATCGGTATACGCTCGCGTCTCACCCGAACATAAGATCAACATCGTTGACGCCTGGCAGCATAAGGGCGAGATCGTATCGATGACGGGGGATGGAGTCAACGACGCGCCGGCGCTGAAAGGTGCAGATATCGGTGTCGCGATGGGGATCACGGGTTCGGATGTTTCGAAAGAAGCGTCGGATATGATCCTGTTGGACGACAATTTCACGACAATTGTACGAGCGGTAGAACAGGGGAGGGTGATCTACGATAACATCCGCAAGTTCATCCAATACACGCTCTCGAGCAATACGGGCGAATTATTCATCATGTTGGCCGGGCCCATCATCGGAATGCCATTGCCCTTACTGCCGCTCCAGATCCTCTGGGTGAATCTGGTTACAGACGGATTGCCCGGGCTTGCTCTTTCCCAGGAAGCCGGCGAGCGGGGGGTGATGAAGCGCGCTCCCTTCCGCCCGCAGGAAAGCATCTTCAGCCATGGCATCGGGCGTGACATCCTATGGATCGGGATCACCCTCGGGATTATTTCACTCGGCGTGGGCTTTGCCTCGTGGCTGGATGACCCTGAAGGGCGCTGGCAGACGATGATTTTCACGACACTGGTCTTTGCCCAAATGGCGAATGTGCTCGCCCTGCGCTCCAGTACGGACTCGCTCTTCCGGATTGGGATCTTTTCAAACCGTTTGATGGTCTTTGCCGTGCTCTCGGGCATTCTGCTCCAGTTGGTTCTGCTTTATGTGCCTTTTTTCCAGCGTGTTTTCTCAATCGAGCCGCTTACATTGCCTGAACTTG
>CAZMZL010000207.1:0-6192 GCA_964570595.1 uncultured Anaerolineaceae bacterium
GCCATCTTCGCGCTGGTTGCCGCACCGGTGCTTGCGCGCCATGCGGATTCGGCGATCCAGACGCTCGCTTCCGAGAGGAAATCACGCAAGCAGGTATCTGCTAAAGCGGCAAAGCTTATCAATTTTACACTTCTCTTGATCATCTCGCTCGCGGCAATCGTAAAAATTAGTATTCCTCTCAATGATGAAACGAATATGGATGCGGCCAAAAAACAGGTGCCCATCGATGCGACCGCTTTCTTGAAAGAGGAGCGACCCGAGGGCGAGCTGTTCAATTCCTACAATTGGGGTGGGTTTGTGATATGGGATCTTTATCCCGAATATTTCAGTTTCGTGGACGGAAGGACTGATTTGTTTGATGATGAGATCCTCACAGAATACATCTCGGCCTGGCGGGCTGATCCAAACTGGAAAGAAATTCTGCAAAAGTGGGATATCCAACTTACGTTGCTGGAACCGTGGTCCCCCTTAAATCGTGTCCTTGAGAAGGAAGGCTGGACGGCGATATATCGTGACGAGCTTGCCGTGATCCGTGAGCGACCATGATCCGTCACGGTGATCCTGAACACGAGGGTTCCCGTCATTTCAAGGAAAGCAGGATGGAGATCAAACCTGAGAGAAAGAGCGTGCTCGATTAGGATGTCGACTTCCTCCAATCCACATCGGAAGTATTTACTCCAGGAGGCGGCCGCCTTTTTGCTCGTTAGCTACATCGTTCTCCTCGGGGGTACGTTCAATGGATTGGTCAGGACCGACATCCGGCTCATCAGTCTGCTGCTCGTGAGTGTCCTTGGGTTGATCTGGTTGTCCTGGAGAGTGATTGGGAAGAAGGACTTTCCGCGATCTGGATTCGATCTCCAAATTGTCCTCTTCATCGCAGCCTACATCCTGGCAACGCTACTCTCATCGGACCCACGCCGGAGCGCCATGCTCCTGGGCCAGATCATTCTCTATGGCTTATTCTTTTACCTCATCCTTGAACTCCGACGGAACGGGTGGCCATTGGAAGTGTTTGTCAAGGCCTTCCTTCTGGTTTCATGCTTCGTGATATTTTTTGGTCTTCTTGAAATCACGCTCTGGCTGACATCCTGGTGGGATCTGAGTGGATCCGAATCCATTCTCCCTCCAACTACGATACGGATTCGAGCCTTTCTGGGGCACCCAAATTTCGTGGCGGCATTCTTGAACCTGGTACTACCGCTCGGGGTGGTTCAGTTTTATAAATCCAAAACACTGTTATGGAAGGTTCTCCTATCCTTGTGGATATTGCTCGTGATCTTGCTCCTTTATTTTACTTCTTCTAGAGGCGGTTGGATCGGAACGGTGACGGTTCTCACTTGCCTGGCACTCCTTCTCTACCTGGATACCGACTCGAGCCCGAGTAACTATTTGCGAAAGTACTATTGGAGTGTGGTCGGCATTGGATTGCTTCTGGCGTTGATTCTCATCCCTTCGGAGGGTGGAGGCTCACGCCAGGCTCAACATCCGACTCATGGAACTGGATTTGGATCTCGGTCGCTCATTTGGGGTGTGGCTCTAGACAGTTTCAAGCAGGATCCGCTTTCAGGTATCGGCCCTGGCATGTATGGTTCGGAATATATTCAGGCGGGAAGCATACCACCAGGGATGCTCCTCGCACATGCACATAACGTTGTATTCAATATCGCCGCCGAGGCAGGGATCATCGGCATCCTTGCATTTGGATTTCTGGTTATTGCTATACTGCGGGAGGCCGTATTCCGTTGGAAGAGCCTTCGGATGGGCGAGCGTACCCGGCTGGTCGCCATTCTCGCGAGCCTGAGTGGTTTTGCCCTTCACAGCATGTTCGATACGCCGGGAACATTCCCCGCGATCAGCATGTTTGCTGTGATTCTGGTCGCGTGGATACCAGGCGAGGGACAGCAGTCTCACACAGCGAGCGGCCGGTGGCTCGGGAACATCCTTATCGGCGCAGGCTGGTTGGTCATTCTCGGGATGATGTCGTTTGGTTTATATGCCTACAAGCCTCTCCTCGATGGGTTACGTGCGGGCTCGAATGAAGATTGGATGACCGCGGCATCGCTCGCCGATGAAGCGACAGGGCGCGACCCTTCATTTGCGTACTACTGGTTTCAAACGGGTTTCGCGAAGGGCAAGGTCGCGCTGGATGAGTCGGGCGAGCTTCAAGACCCTGAGAGCCTCAAGGGCGCGATTGAGGCCTACGAGACCGGGCTCAACATGGATCCTGGTTATGCGGTGAATTGGGCGAATCTCGCCCAACTGAACTGGGCGGGAGGTGACACCAGGGCGGCAATTGAAAATCTTACCCGTGCGACGGACATCGCCCCTGATCAACCCAACTTCCAATTAACCCTGGGTTCTATGCATGAATATTTGGGAAATATGGACGAAACTAAAACAGCCTACTGGAAGGCGCTTCGACTGGATGCCAGTATTGCTGACACCTCCTTCTTCCATGAAACTGTTTTACGTGAAGGGCTTCTCCGTGAGTACCTCTCACAACAAAGAGACCAAAGATTATCGAACCCAAACGGGGAGGGAGAAGCTTGGTCGGCGATCGAGAGCGGTGATTACGACCGCGCTATTCATCTGTTTGAGGGCAGGAAAGAGCTCAATGATCCTGGGGCATACCTGGGACAGGGCCTTGCATATCTGGAAAAAGGCGAGCTTGAGATTGCTCGAGAAAAATTAAACATCGCGAATTACATCGCCGGTCATGAAGGTTGGACTGCGGTGAGAATCAAGAATGCCATCGGCATCATCTCAGCCCGGGGAGAGGAATGTGAGGCTGCAATCCCTCAAATTGAGGGAGTTCAGCGGATCATCCGTCACCTCTCATCGTCAGGTTATTCTACCGGCGGAAGTACGGATTATGCCTGGTACATCTATAATCGAGAGGCGCTCCCCGACGATCTGCTGCCCGGTTTCGTGCAGACTCCGTATACGACTGAAATTCGGAGGGGAATGGAAGAACTGGGGCGTTGTTATGAAGCGATTGGACGTTTTGATTCTGCCGAGGAAATCTTTGAAAAATTAGGACGTGTGTCTCCGGATTAAGTTGCTCGTCCTCCAAGGTTATTGTGTCAGGCAGGATATCAAGTCGAGCACGATGATGAATTCGTTGATGGAAGTAAGGCGCTGCATCGAAATGGATACGGGAAAATGGATACCGAAGGTGAACCAGGACAAAGTGCTGTGAGCGATCCCGTGAAACCCCTTGATCCCGGTAGAGATGACGACCGTTTTAGGATCGGCTTCCCGTGGGACCTGGCCGCGATCTTCGTCCTGATCCGGTTCATCCTGTTTGTCACAATTCCCTATGAAGGGATCCGCGGGTATGGTGACTTCACTCATTTTATTAATTTGGCAAAACTCGGCACCCCCTTTATCGATTTCTGGGTTGAATTTCCACCGATCTTTCCATTCCTGTCAGAAATACTCGAGATGTTGTCGTCCGGCCGCGATCACACCTATGGCTACCTGCTCATTCTGCTGTTGACCCTCGTGCAAGCGGGAAACTTGGTCCTGGTTTCCAAGCTTGCTGCGAAGATGTATACACCATCCAGTGCCCGTAAAATTGGGCTCATGTACCTTGCGTTGATCGTCGGACTTCCCTACGGGTGGTGGTACTTCGATGTGTTCGCCGTTTTTTTTATGCTTCTTGGGCTGAAGTACATCTTTGAGGAATCTGATATCAAGGCCGGCTTGGCGATCGGTTTGGGGATGCTCACGAAATGGTTCCCCGTTCTTCTCCTCGCCGAGGTATGGAGGCGGCGAAGTGTGAAATCTGCCATCGTCACGACCCTGACAGCCCTGCTGATCGTGGGTTCCATCCTGGGTTTGTTAATGTTGTGGTCACCAGAGATGACCGGGGCCTCATTGCGATCCCAGTTGTCGAAAGGATCGTGGGAGACGATTTGGGCCATCCTCGATGGCAACCTCTCTACCGGGAATTTTGGCCCAGAGATTGAGCGCTATGATCCTGCACTTGCGACGATTTCGCGACGGGCTCCCGCAGTTGTTTCTCCCCTGATCACCTTTTTGTTCTTCGGCGGCGTGGGCCTTTACCTCATGAACCGCGTGCGAGGAAAAACGATGATTACGGGGGTGGCATTCATTGGGGCAACCTGGAGTCTATTTCTCTTGTGGTCTCCAGGCTGGAGCCCACAATGGATCCTGTATCTGCTCCCGCTTGTCTTGCTCGCGATTCCCTTTCGACGGGCGGTGATGATATCCGTCAGCCTCGTCCTCATTTCGATCTTAGAATGGCCCGTCTTGCTTTCCCGCGGGATGTTTGATCTCCTCTGGCTCCCCGTGCTCTTGCGTACATTCATCATCATCCTTGTTGCCTTTGAGATGGCTCGTATAGCCATATCCGGTTCAGCGGATGAGGCGCCCCAGGAGGCTGTGCATTGAGACCCGGTTATCCACTTTGGCTGCGATTGGTCCTGCTGGCGTTGGCGATCCTCGTCGTCGTTCTCCTGGGGGTTGCTAATTACAGATTTGCCATTCAGGAACCGGGTGGAAACGATTTCCTGGTTTTCTGGCAAGGGGCAAATTATTGGCTGGTTGAAGGGGGGAGCCCGTACGATGAGGAGGTCGCTCGCCGAAATCAGGAGTTGACTTTCGGGCGGCCGGCAGATTTTGAAGCGGGCGAAGATGGACTTGCCTTCGCCTATCCCTTCCCCGCAATGATATTTTTTGGCCCGTTTGGGTTGCTTCCTTTTAACCTGGCGCGTGCGATCTGGACTACGTTCCTCGAGATTGGTCTCGTGGTGCTCGCGATCGTGAGTATCCGCATCGCTGGATGGAAACCTTCCCTACCAACATTTGTGCTGCTCGTGTTGTTTTCTGTATTCTGGTATCACGGGTTCCGCTCCGTGATTCTGGGCCAGGTCACAGTGTTGGGCGCTCTGCTCATCGCCGGCGGCTTGCTTGCGATTAAAGTAAAAAGTGATGCTCTTGCGGGGATCCTGCTTGGTCTCGCGATCATCAAGCCCCAGCTGGTTTATCTATTGATCCCCTTTGTCATCATCTGGGCTGTACATGGGCGAAGGGTTAAGATGATCGCGTGGTTGACAGGAACGATCGCGGTGCTCATCGCGGGGTCGCTTCTCCTGCTGCCCGATTGGCCTCTTCAATGGCTGCAGCGCGTATTCGCCTACGCACAATATGCTATCCCTGTGTCCCCTATCTCGTATTTGGCGGGAATTGTCCCTCGATATTCTCAACAAGTGACTTTCATGATCTCAGGTCTGCTATTGATCTACCTTCTCTATGAATGGGTGCAATCGATGGGAAAAGGGGACCGCTGGTTTCAGTGGACAGCGGGTATGACTTTGGCCATCTCCATCCTGCTCTATTTCCGATCGGGGACCACCAACTTTCTCATCCTCTTCCCATCCTTGTGTATTGTTTTCGGCACGATCCAATATCGCTGGGGCAATCCGGGTAAATGGTTCATCTGGTTTACGCTCATTCTCTTGACGATTACTTTGTGGTTGCTCTTCATTCTTACTGTGGATGGTTATCAAGAACACTCGATCATGCATGTTCCCTTTGCTTTCTTCATCATGACTGGGATGCTTTGGGCGAGATGGTGGAATACAAGCGCACCGCGATTGATCCGGTCATAACATAAGGCACTTATATTTCCGATTCTGTGCAGCGTTTCGAACTCATCTTCTGTGCACATGAACAGGCTCAGAAGAAAACACATCTGGTGAGATGAGCGGAATGATGACACATAAACGATTGTTGATCCTGTTCTTGCTTGGGCTTGCGGCTGCGCTGCTCGGCTCGGTATTCGTCGCATCACCAGGCTACATGGATGCGGATTATTACTTTGCTGTGGGGCGACAACTGGCGGTAAACGCCGGATTCAATGAGCCCTTCATCTGGAATTACCTCTCAGACCCACTCAGCATTACCCACCCTTCCAATCAGTATTGGATGCCTCTAACATCGCTGCTCTCGGCGCTGTCGATGTCGATCCTCGGTTCGAGTTTCAGGGCCGCACAAGCGCCGTTCCTGCTTCTTTTTGCTTGTCTGCCCGTATTAACGGGGAGTTTGGCGTTCTGGCTGCATGGGAATGAGCGGCTCGCGAGCATCTCGGGGTTGTTGGCCGTCTTTCCGGGATTTTTCCTCCCTTACTTCCTGACCACGGATATGTTTGTGCTATTCGCAATGCTT
>CAZMZL010000208.1:0-6179 GCA_964570595.1 uncultured Anaerolineaceae bacterium
AATTTCGCCTCTGTTGGGACCCTGGTAAACGTCCACCCTTAAGCGAAGCGGCCCGAAACTTGCATTTCTACTCAAGAGCGGACCGTTTTTGGTCTCTGAAGCAGGTTCAAAGAAGACAGAATGCCTGAAGGAATAGAACTCAGCGACGCGCTTTCCAGGCGCGACTTTCTCCGCCTCTCGGGCTCCGGCCTCATGGCCTTGGGGATTCCGCTCCGGTGGACCGGCAAAGCCGTAGAAACAGAGCGCGGCTTAATGGGACGAGTGGTAGATCCTACGCTCGATATCTACACGCGACCCTCATGGTCAAGCGAGAAGGTCAAGACTCTGTGGCGAGATGACCTCTTCGATATTGAAGCGGCCTGGGTGGGCGATCCGATTCCGGAGCACAACCGAATCTGGTACGAAATCCCGAGCTTGGGATATGCGCATTCGTCGACCATTCAGCCCGTGCGCGATGAACCGAACGAGCCGATTCTCAATGTGCCGACCTCGGGCGTGCTGGCTGAAGTCACGGTTCCCCTTGTAGATGCCCGCTGGCTTCCGCGAGACAACGCCGAGGTCGCTTATCGATTCTATTACGGCACGACCTATTGGATTACTGGCGTGAGTCGGGATGCAAAATTACAGAAGTGGTATCGCATTCTGGACGACAAGTACACCTATGTCTACTACGCGCCGGCCGCAGCTTTCCGCCCCATTCCAATCTCCGAACTCATTCCGATTTCACCCGATGTGCCTCCCGAAGAAAAATTCATCAAAGTTGACCTTGCTAACCAATGGGTGAGCCTGCTCGAGGGAGATACCGTAGTTTTCACAACCAAGGTTTCGACCGGGCGGAAATTCGGCCGAGAATACTATCTGACCCCTGTAGGCGACTTCGAGACTTTTCGAAAGCGTCCTTCGCGGCACATGGCCAATGGCAATCGCGCCAGCGGCTATGATCTGCCCGGGGTACCCTGGGTGGCGTATTTCGACGAGATTGGCGATTCCTTTCACGGGACCTATTGGCATAACGATTTTGGCATTCCACGCAGTCATGGATGCATCAACATGACGCCTAAGGCCGCAAAATGGCTCTTCCGCTGGACACAGCCGATTGTGCCAAAAAACGAACTGGAAGTGTGGAAATCATACGGCACGGCTGTGAACGTCGCCTTCTGACCCCTTTTCAAACCATGGCAAAACAAGCACTATTCTCAGGATTGGTTGCCGACGAAGACGGCAACCCGGTCGAGGTCGCATACGTTGGCGGAGAAGCGTTCTACGTCATCGATGATGATGGATTCAAGCGGCATATCGAAAGTGAACCGGTGGATCGTCAGGTCTTGGAGCAATTTGGCGAGTACATTCGCGGCAACGAAGATATGGTTAGCGAGGGGACCATGAAAGCCATCGGCCAGGACGACATTTTCACGAAAGCCATCATCGACAATTCGCTCAAGGACCTGGACAAACAATTCGAACAGCTCTTGAAGAACGGCCTCCCGGACGACCTCAGGGCTTGGATGGGCATGCTGGGATTTAGGGTTCAGATCGATATGCAGGGAAACGTGGTCAAAATCGAACAGCCCGGCGTTCCAGACGAGGGTTTGAACTAGGCACCTCTCAGATTTCGCTCCAGAAACCACGGTCCTATAAAAATTCATCCCATAAACAAAAGCGCTCATTCGCAGCGATTCCCCGCCGAACTCCCGTGTAGTAGAATCCTTGCCTATCATGGCTCTATCTGAGTACATTCTCGATGTAGATGAAGCGACCTTCGAGAGCGAGGTCGTCCTCAGGTCGCACGAGGTGCCGGTGGTTGTGGACTTCTGGGCTCCATGGTGCGGACCGTGCAGGACACTGAGCCCCATGTTAGAGCGCCAGGCGATTGAAGCCGGAGGGGCGTTCCTGCTGGCGAAGATCAACGTCGACGACAACCCGGCGCTCTCGATCCGCTTCGGAGTCCAGGGTATTCCGGCGGTCAAAGCCTTTCGGCACGGTGAAGTTGCAGCCGAATTTGTGGGTGCCCAACCAGAAGCAGTGGTGAAGCGCTTCATCGAACAGCTGGTCCCCAGCGAAACGCAACAGGCGATCGATGAGGCCTTGAGCTTGCTTGGCACTCGACATTATCAACAGGCCGAATCTTCGTTTCGAGCGGTTCTTGATGAAGACGAGGGCAATGCCGATGCCGCACTTGGTCTGGTAGAGAGCCTGTTGATGAGCGGCCAGGGAGGCGAAGCGCTTGAAATCCTGGAACATTTTCCAGCCGGCACGGCCTGGGCAAAGGCCGAGACCTATAAGCCACTCGCTGAATTGCTCGTAGAGACGGATGAGCAGGAGGCCGGTATCGAGGATGACCCGCTGGACGCCAGCCTGCACCAATCGGCGAGGCTGATTGAACGAGGCAACATCGAGGCCGCCATGGATGGTTTCCTCAGCATTTTGCGGGAGGACAAGAACTATAGGAACGGAATGGTCAGGCAGGTCATGCTCGCGTTGTTTGAACTGCTCGGAGACCAGGATCCAACCACCCGGAAGTACCGTGAGGAATTGGCCTCAGTACTGTTCTGATCTTATTATGAGGTTTCGTTGGGGCCGGGCGCACTGCTCGGCCCTTCTTGCTGTCTACGAATGAGCGCCCAAACAACCACAAATTCTGGCGAAGTTACTCTCAGCCGAGAGATGAACCTTTTCACCGTGACCATGATTGGTGTCGGTGGAATGATCGGTGCCGGCATATTCGTGCTCACCGGCATCGCCGCCGGCGAGGCCGGGGCGGCCGTAATCCTGGTTTTCCTTCTCAACGGTCTGGTCACTTCCCTGACTGCCATGTCCTATGCGGAATTGGGTTCGGTCCTTCCGGGCGCGGGCGGCGGATACATATTCATCAAGGAAGCGATGGGGGGAACCGCCGGCTTCCTGGCGGGTTGGATGAGCTGGTTTGCGCAGGCAGTGGCCGGCAGCCTCTACGGACTGGCTTTCGGCAGGTTTGCGGCTGAGCTGATCGCACTCACAGGCTTTCCAAATTTTGGGCTGACGGTCGACCAGCTATCGCTGGGTTTCATGACCATCATCATCATTACCTTCATCTTCATCAATTCCTGGGGGGCATCTGAAACCGCTGCGGCTGGAAACATCCTGACCCTCACAAAGATCGCAATCCTTGGTGTGCTGGTCGCCTTTGGATTGGCCGCGATATCGGGCACGGATCTTAGTCAGGCCGAGATAAGCACTGATTTCTTTTCGCATGGGGTGATCGGCGTGCTGTCGGCGATGGGGCTCACCTTCATTGCCTTCGAGGGGTATGAAATCATTGCCCAGTCCGGCGAAGAGGTGATTAACCCCAAGCGGAATATTCCGATCGCAATCTTCGCCTCGATCGCCATCGCGGTCGTAATCTACATTTTGGTAGCGTTCGTAGCCATCGGGGCGACAACGTCCCCCGCGGGCATCACGGTCTCGGCCTATCTCGGAGAGCAGGGCGAACTAGCCATTATCGAAGTGGCAAGCCAGGTCTTTCCGTTTGGAATCGGCGCGCTGGTGCTGCTGATCAGCGGCCTGGCCTCAACCACTTCTGCATTGAATGCAACCACCTACGCTGCCTCGCGAGTTTCGTTCGCCATGGGACGTGAAAACAACCTTCCCGGCCTGTTTGCGAAAGTGCATCCGCGGCGCCATACACCGTACTGGGCAGTGGTGTTCACCGGAATCCTGATGATCGTGATGGCCTGGACCCTGCCGATCGCGGACATCGCGGCCGCTGCCAGCATCATGTTCCTGCTGCTCTTCATGCAGGTCAATTTGGCGGTGCTGTTCCTCAGGCGGAGCCGCCCGGAGTTAGATCGAGGCTTCAAGGTCCCACTATTCCCGTTTCTCCCGCTCGTGGCGATCGTGACCAATGCGCTGTTGGCGCTTAGTTTGTTCGGATTCAGCGCGGTGGCATGGTATTTCGTGATCGGCTGGACCGTCATTGGAGCTCTGGCCTATTTCGCCTATTTCTCTAACATCGAAGAAATGGAAAAACCCAAGGAGATCCTGCACGAGGAGGTTTTAGTCAGCCACGATTACTCGGTGCTGGTTCCGATCGGTTCGTCAATGCAGGCCGAGATCCTCGGGCGGATCGGGGCCATCATTGCCTCCGATCAGGAAGGTGAAGTGCTCGCCCTGCACGTGGTGCAGGTGCCGCAGCAGCTCTCGTTGGGGGATGGGCGCTTGTTTCTCAAGGAATCTCGTCCCATGTTGGATGAAGCGATTGTATGGGCAAAGGAGCGCGATGTCCCTGTTCACACGATCATCCGGCTTGGGCGAAAGGTAGCGGAGGCGGTAAGGCTTACGGCAACTGAGAATGCCTCCGACCTGATGGTGCTTGGCTGGCCGGGATACACGAATTCCTCCGGGAGCTTGTTCGGCTCCGTCATCGATCCCATCGTCGACAATCCCCCCACAGATGTGATCGTCGTTCGCTATCGGCCGTGGAAGCCGCTGAAGAAGATTTTGGTACCGGTAACCGGCGGACTGAACAGCAGATTGGCCGTCAAACTAGCAGCCAGCATGGCGAACGCCGAGAGTCCGGAGGAAGTCGCCCTGACGATCCTGCATGTGCTGCCGCCAGAAACCAATCACCGTGCGGAAATACTGGGTCAACGTGCGGTGGATGCCAGCCAGGAGGGGGTAGAGTACGAGCATATCGAGACCAGAATGGTGAAAAGCGAGGATCGGGCAACCGCCATCTTGAAGGAGGCCGAAGGTTATGAATTGATCGTGATTGGCGCCTCGGAAGAGCCGCTCTTCCGGAACTTCATGGTTGGCACGCTTGCGCAACGCGTTGCGCGCGACGCGAAGGTCACGGTGATGATGGTGAAGCGAAGAAGCAGTCCCCTGCACTCCTTTGTTCGCCAGACGATCCTCGAACCCACCGTCCCCAAACCGATCGACTAAGAGCTGAAGGCGGAATGAGCAAGGGGCTGTCCAGTCGGACCGCCCCGTTTAGATTCGTGGACTTTTAGTCTTATGCAGGTTATTGCCCGAGGATTAACGTCCCCCAGGTGGTCGGATTTGAGAGGGTCCGAGAGCTGACGCTGGACACCATCGATTGCTGAACCGGTGCTCCCTTCAGATCGTTATCGGAGACCGAGAGCGCAAAACCGTATCGCGCGCCATCCACCGGACTCACTCCAAATATGGACCACGGGATTTTGGCCTCCAGATCATAGCCGTCCGTTCTGGCTATGGCGTGGATGGTGATCACCGATAGTGGACCGCGGGTCGATCGCGGATACCATCGCCAGGATTCCTGGCCCAGGTTGCTGAAATTGCCGGGGGACAAACCGATTTGATAGTCATCGCTCGAGAGGACGTTCGAGAAAAAGTCACCCTCCAGGTTGGTATCCAGCTGCAGCTCTACCTCATCGCCCTTGTAGACAAAGCTTCCGCTCGAAACCTGTACGTGGGTATCGTCTGTGACCTTGATCGCTACGTACAGAGCTTCATTGGTCCATCCGATGTAGTAAACGCCAGATGCATCGCTGACCCCAGTCCAATTGCTGGCGCCAAAAACGATCTGGTTCGCATTGAATGTGGTTGAACTCCAGTCGCTCAGGTCGCCATCCAATGTGGGCGGCGAATCCATGAAGGCTGCCTCGACCGGACTGCCGTTCGGGCGCATGTCTTTAGCTATCGGTGTGGTCGTTCCTGCCGGGACGGCCGTGCTGGTAGCGCCGCCAAGAATGACCGTTGGGGAAGGCGTTGGGCTGGAACCAGGACCGAGCGTTATTGGAGGCGGCTGTGTCGGAACTCGTTCTTCCGTTTCCGAAAACATTGCCGTCAGCGTGACGTCGGCGGTCGGGATCACAAACGGAGTTGGCGAAGTTGTGCCCGGAAGCGTGCAGGCAAAGATCGATCCGACCAGCAGCAGAATCGCTAGTCGCTTGCGCGGCATATTGTCCACTTGAACTTTCATGTTTGGTGAAATAAGAACCCTCTCTAGCGTCGTTCCCGTGGTGGTTGCAATGATTGCGCCAGCGTGACGGCTGATCGTACTCTTTGCGCATAGCCATATTCAGGACTTGAGCGCTGCCGATTTTACACTTAACGAGGTTTCGGGGAAATCACATGATGGGTGTAGCTTGAGTGCCGCGATCAAATCTCCAGGTGGGGCGGGTGGGAGTTGAACCCACACGTCCTTTCGGACAGGGGAT
>CAZMZL010000209.1:0-6057 GCA_964570595.1 uncultured Anaerolineaceae bacterium
AATCCCCTCTCCCTGAACGAGGGAGAGGGGTTGGGGTGAGGGTGCCTGATAGCCTCTTCCCTCGTCGCCTTGCGGCCTTGTTACCTTATGACCCGATCCCTTTTCCCTTGCTGCCTCCTTGCCGCGTCCCTTTGTCATTGTTGTCATTGCCCAGGCGCCCTCGCCGGAACGTGGCTGTCTCCAACAAACTCTCTTAATCAACCCCACCACCACTTAACACACAAGGAGCACGATGGTCTGTGCTCCCTGTGACATGATTGAAGATTTTCCCCCTTTTTTGCTTTACCGAGGACACGCACATGTGCCGTCAGTTTTCGGTTTCCCCCCATTTGCCAGGCAGGCTTTCTCACTCAATCCAGCCCAACATCCCTCAGGCGTCGGTGTCGGTTCAAGTGTGGGCAGCGGAGGTCCTTCCCACCGGCTCAAGCCAACGGGAATTTCACCCACCCACTCGGTGTTCTTAAGGAGCCACCAACAATGGATACCCTTGGGAGCATCAGGGTTTTGTCCAGCTAAATACTTCCCATCCAGGCTCATGGCGAAAACCTCCGTTTCCTCGCCCTTTAAAATGTACCCGGCGATGTCAAATAGAGGGTTTGGCCCAAGGTAGCATGCGATGTCTCGGAAAGGCCTTACAAGCGTTAGAAAGACACATGTCCCGGATTCATTCGTATAAAAGCGCCTCGTCTCTGAGAACGGTCCGTTCGTCCCATTTTGGTGTGCGGCCACTTTCCAGTAGTAAATCTCGCAATCAACCAGCGGGTCCGTCATAACGGTGCCCGATGGCGAAGCGAATGACCCGAGAAGATTGGTACCGCTGAATGTCTGATCCGTTTGAAGGTCAATGAAATACCCATCCGGTTGACATGGCGACGTACCTGGGCCGAATTCGAGCGTGGCAACAAGCTCCGTGAGTTCTTCATTATGCGCGGGCGAGAACAGTTCGGGCGCGACCAGTTCGGAGGGAGATGTACACTCCGGACCTGTGAAGAAGGACCTTGTGGAGCTCCAAGGACCCATGTCTGTTCCAACCATACCTGCTACCCTGGTGTAGTAGCGGGTTACTTCCTGCAGCGGCATCCCGGGCCCCCACGATGTCGAAGGGTTTCCTGTCCCGCCGTTGTAGGTCGTATCCGCAAAGTCATGATCGGGTGACAGATGTATGGCGTATCCTCCCACAGCACACGTGGTTGGATCGGTCCACTGGATGCTGGGGGTCAGATCGGGCACGACCTCGAACACACCGGGGGCCGTGATAAAGGGCGCCAGAATACTTCCCGGATCGCAAACACAGTTACCGGCGAGGTCGGTGCTGAACGACGACGTCGTCGACCAAGGACCATCGTCCACCCCGTTGATGGCCGCCACCCTCCAGTAATAATCGGTACAGTCACTCAGGTACGTCCCTGTGGTCCAGGCTTTGAATGGCTTATTCTGGCGGAAATCGACTTCGAGGACGCTGAAATCAGCGGCTGAGGACACCTGAAGATGATAACCAGCGGGTGTACACGTCGGATCGGCATACCCCCATGTGTAGGTGGGATCTGCCGTCGTCACCGTGCCTCCATCAACCGGAAGCTCGGTGGTTGGCGCGATGAGTGAGAGCGTATCGCATGAATCTCCCACGATAAATTGCCACTCGTCAGAAGGGTTGCTTACATGGGTGGCGTTCTTGGCCGCCACATCCCAGATGTAGGCGCTCCCCACGACGAGATCGCTCGGGGGGGACCAGGATTCATCGGGGCTTCCTGTCGGACCTCCAAACCCGGTCGCCGTGATGGTCCCATTTGTGCCGTTGAGCGAGAGATTGATGATGAACTCATCCGGCGCACATTCACCCTGCGTATCCCAGCTTAATACCGGTCGAAGATCGGCCACCATGGAGTTGTGTAAAGGGGTGATCTGATCGGGCCCATACGTGGTCTCAATCCCGCATGGGGGCGGCGCGCAAGCAGATAACACAACGATGCCCAGCACGACTATGAACCAAACGAACAAAGTGTTCTTCATCTTCTCCTCCTGACTTACTTCATCGAAAGATCGATCCGGCTGATAGAATATGCCCATATTCATCCCTATAACGAACTCCGGGGTCATTTTGTGACAACTTTCACTGAAGGATCTCAACTTATTGTTGTATAGATTCTCCTTTCATGCAACCTCCCCCTTCGTGCTGCTTGAGAAATTTGGAGATCCTTCCGAAAACAACGGTGATCTTGGTTCAGGACTTCTTCAATCTGTTCTAAAACCAGCACTTCGGGTGCTATTCTGGGGTTGAGTCAATCTAATCGAAAAACGCGCGCGGATGGGAGCCCATCGATGACAAGTTCATAGGGATCTGCAAACCCGGCTCCATCCGACTTTGAGATAAGCAGTTGTACAAGCATCGAGTTGTAGGCCGTCTCGTCAAGTAATAACACCTCGGATGAAGCTGAATCCAGCAGCAGATGCGGGCCCCCCGCGTTTTCCGGATACGCATAATGCTGCAATCCACGCTCGTCAAGAATATCCACGGTGACGACGAAGCCCTCTCCTTCCCCTCCTACCATGAATTTGCCCGTGTTCAGATCCAGTTCTTCCGGTCGCATCACAGCAACCACCCTGCTCCGCTGCCCACCCTCCTCATATATATCCCAGCTTCCAAAATACTGGATCCAGGGAAGAAACTGGAGGGCCTCCCACTGGACGACGATGTATTGTGGAGGATACGTTGAAGTGCTCACCTCATCTTCACGCAAATCCGCAAGCCAGGAGCTCATCTGTGGTTCATCCCACGTTTCCCATACCGTCCATGGTTGGTGATCCTTCTTGGTCGCGAAACGGACCATGCCTGCAGATTGGTTCAGGTCAGCAGTTCCGAAGACACGCCCGAGCGTGAAGAGATACTCGCCCCGGTTTCTTCCACCATCTGAGAACGTGTTCAAACCGGTGAAATATTGGGTCGCGTACCCATAGTCCCACCAGGTCCAGACCAGGCTTTCGGGTTCAGCGATCTCACCCAATTCTTGTAAGACCTCAGCATGACCTTTGCGGATAGCTGATTCGATCGGGAGTCTGGCATAGGTTTGATAGACCCATATCAAAGCGAGAATGAGGCTCGACACAGCGATCACGCTTCGCCACTTCTTCTTCCAGCCAAATTTTTCAACTGCGAATCCAAGACCCCAATCCAGTGGCACGAACAAACCCAGGAAAACTACAGGCGCGGCAAACATGGCAAATCGCGCTCCCAACCGGGTGGATGCGAGGCCAAGAAGCAAGAGCGGAAACAGGAAAAACGTGATGGGTTTCTTCCACAGCAGGACGGCGTAGCCCATGATGCCCAGAATACCCAGCCATGGGAGGAACCCGACACCTTCAAGGACGTTGGGAATGCTCATGATCTGGGTCTCACGCAAAGATGCGACCAGATCAGGATATACAACTGAGCCATTCGAACCGGTCCCTGGAAGATCATGTACGAGCGCGGCGGCATAGGTCGATAGCGTGGTCGCGAGATAGCTCTCCATCTGGTTCCAGGTGAGGCTGACCAAGAGAATCAGGAGCATCCCCAGCGAAAGTCCTGTGGCCCATCTTTGAACTAAGATATGGGAGCCCCGACCCCTGGCCCACAAGAGGGCGAGCGCCAGAATCGCACCCCACCACCCCAATACGACGGTAAGGCCAACCGCAAACAAGACCAGAAACGAATCCCCCCTCGTCCCCTTGCTTCCGAATAGCACGACAAAAGCGGCGGCGACCCATAACAGCGCGGTGAGATAAAGAGGGATGAAGTTATGCCACGGCGTACCGATCGCAGCAACCAGCACGATGATGGCAGGTTTTTGGAGCCATATCGGCCCCATCAATTCCTCAGCTTCAGCATGCATCGACCCGCGCAAGCGCGGTTGAATCCACACCGCCATGAGCCAGCTGATCATCAACGGAAAAAAGGACGTCGCCCAATCCGTATCGTAGTAACCCAAACGAGTGCGGGTGTAGAACGCCGGCGCCAGCGATCCCAGAACCGCTGCGACCAGCGCCGCATACGGCGCCCCAAGCTGCCATGCCCATAGTGCGATCGGAATAGTCACAAGTGCTGCCAGAAAAACGGGAGCCCAGAAGGCGATGTTCGCCGGTGAGGTTTGAAAAATGTCGGCCCCCACCTCAAGCAGGAGCGCCATCGGCGTACCCGTGCTGGCTGTATTGATTCCCTCCGCACCGACCACCCAGAAGTAGGCGTCATGCGTGGCGAGGATATATTCACCATTCACCTGCTGGGTGGCTGGATCCCAGCGGGGAGCCTCAAGCAAACGCATGCCCGCGCTCAACGAAAAGGCGAGGATGCAGGTTCCGAGGATGAACCATGTCTCTCGTCGAATTCCTCGTACTTTATTCACGGTGAACATTAAATACGATTCGGCTCTAAGAAGATACCCTCCTCTGGCGCCCGACCTGGCTGCTTTGCTGAATGTAAGCTGTGTTCGAGCCCATGGATGAATGGTAAATGAACCTTGAATAGGGTCCTGTAGAGAATTGGAGAAGAGACCGATTCGCAAAGTCCTTCACAGAGCAGAATTTGGGTCTCGATCCATCATCATTCGAGATATACGAAAAGGGGCTGCCCCAAATGGGCAGCCCCTTCTAAGATCCTTGAACTAGACCCTTCTTATGGGTTCACTTGAATATTCCGGAGCAGGATATTGTTCCCTTCATTCCCCTCACCCACGGTATCCCCGGTATCCACCTGCGCCTTTGTGTTGATGGAACCATACCAGCTCGAATAACCTGCGTAGGAGTATACGAGATCCTTTGTCTCCCCTTCACCCAATCCGAGATTCACGTTCCATGTTTTTGCAGGACTCGGGAAGTTCTCTCCCCCCCACCACTTGACCGCAAACGATTCATCCGTTGCCGCACCGTTGTTCTTAATGCGGACGGTAACGGTGACGGGATCATTCTTCGTCGGCGGGTACGGATCGAGGATGATTTGAGTGACCACGAGATCCGTAGGTGCAGCCGGCTCGATCACCTCGATTTCCACCCAGAAAGCCACATTCCCATTTGGACCAATACCAAAGATCCCGCCCTGTGAATTGCGGAGCTTGAAGAAACCCTTGTAGCGACCCTCGGAGCCAGGAGCGGTCAGTTGAACCGAAACATCGACGTTCTGGTTCTGTCCGATAGATCCACCGGTAAGTTGAACGCTGGCCGGCGCGCTCATTTGGTCGCCATGGTCGAACACAAGATCGTACCCCGACGTCCAGGTGCAGGAACCCGTGTTCTTCAACCGCCATGTTTTTGTAAAGACATCTCCTGGATCATGATCCTCGCCGTCGGGCACGGTCACATCGCTCACAAACGCGGCCCGATCACAGGGAATTTCCGTTGCGGTTGGAGTCGGCACCGGCGTGTTTGTGGGCTCCGGTGTCGGCGAAGCTTCTGGGGCCTGCTCTTCAGTTGGGGAAGGTTCCTGCGGCTGCTCTCCTAGGTCGGGAGGGGGCAACTCGGCTTCATCGGTTGCGCGCTTATCTTCCACGGCGCGCACGGTCGCCGCTACCGAAGCATCCTGATCAGGTTCGCTTGATGCAGCCAGGTTGCACGCCAGGGACGCGCTCACGAGCACAGATATCAAAAAGATAAAGGGAACCAGTTTGTTCGATTTCATTTCAAGTCCTCCTGTCAAAGACTGCATGGTTTTCTTCCAACTATCTCATCCATAGAACGACGTCAGGCATTGATTTGTGACAGTTGGTACGATTCATTAAATCAGTATAGTAGCGTTTTCTTAAAATCACACGCCATAAAAGTACTACGTTAACCATCAGACGACAACTCCGAATCCCCTAATTATCTCCAGAAAACAATGTTCAAAATAGTGACAAAAAGGAGAGCCACATTCAGTTCACGAAGCAGCAGGGAAGCAGAACGGACCTGTTCGATAGACGATATTCGTCGTAGTACGGCATGCCATCACAGGTGTCTCAACAGTGCGATCAACGATGCTCAACCAGGCAAAAACCTCACTGCGCAGACGCCCGCGCCGGAACATGGCAATCCCCACCTTCAGTTCATAGG
>CAZMZL010000210.1:0-6042 GCA_964570595.1 uncultured Anaerolineaceae bacterium
TGGTGGACATCCAATGCATCATGCAGGGCGTCGTCACACTTGCCGGTCAATTCCACACGGAGATTATTACCACCTCACGGAAAGCGAAGATCACCGGGGCCACCCACATCGAGTTCGACGAACACCGAGCCATGGAGATCGCCAAGGACATCGTACGCCTGGCATGTGATCGCTTCCCGGAACGAGGGGAGACCCATATTCCAGAAGAAACCGCAGAGCTGATCCCCGGGTTCTCCCATGAATACATTAACTACGCACTGGGGGGAACCTACCGTGGATCCCTGCGACCCCTGAATGATGCCATCATGTCCGGCCGCATCCGCGGCGTCGTCGCGAACATCGGCTGCAACAACCCCCGTGTTTGCCACGACGAGATGCATTACCACGTCGTAACCGAGTTTCTGAAGAATGACGTTCTGGTGGTTGAGACCGGCTGCGGCGCAATCGCCAGCGCCAAGCAAGGTTATATGACCCCTGAAGCGGCGCTTGAATTCGCCGGAGCAGGGCTGAAAGAGGTGTGTGAAACCGTCGGAATTCCTCCAGTGCTCCACCTGGGTTCTTGCGTGGATAACTCCCGCATCCTGACTGTGCTGGCCCAAATGGCCTCGGAAGGTGGATTGGGCGACGATATCAGCGACATCCCGGCGGTGGGCATGGCACCCGAATGGATGAGTGAAAAAGCCATCTCCATCGCTACCTACTGTGTCGCCTCCGGCGCCTACGTCATCATGGGTCACTCCAGCCCTGTGTCGGGCGTGGATGAAGTGATGAGGCTTATCAGTGACGGCTGGGAGGAGAAAACTGGGGGCCGGTTGGAATTTACCAATGACGCAGAAGAGGTCGTGCGCAGATCATTGGAACATATCGACAAGAAACGGGCCGCCCTCGGGTTGCCGGAATACGAACCCGACAAGTGGGGCCAGAGCGGTGACTGGAGAATCCAGGAATTCATCGAGCTGCCATTTGCCGAGAAAATCGAAGCCGCCTACGGCACCTCGGCGAAGTAGGGAGGAGTTTATACATGTCACGCTATATCGCTACTCGCGCAATCCGCGGAGCCAACGCTCTCGTAGCCGAAGCCGAGGAGATGCTGCAGAAGGCCATCGCCGACAAGGGCGCCGATCACCCCGTGGCCTTCCCCAACACCGCCTACTACCTTCCCGTCATGTTGGGTATGCTGGGCACCGAGGTATCGACCCTCGGCCAAATTGAACCGATACTGGAGCATGCCAAGAGCTTGCTTCATCCACCGCCTGATGAAAATCGCTGGACCCCGTACCTGGGTGAGACGCTCGATTCGGGGATGTCAACCCTGCTCGCAGCCGAGACGATCGAGGCCATACGTTTTGTCTACGGCGAGCAGCCCGAGGCCTGTCCAGGCATCGAGCTCGCAGGCGCGACCGACTACTCCAGTTTTGGCGGGAACGGCTCTGGGCCTCCAGCAGACGGCCACCTTAACGGACCGATCGACGATATCCAGCTCCGCTCATGGGGCATCCAGCTCGTGGATGGCCGCATGCCGGGGTTCGCCGCCATCATCGGCGCCGCCCATTCAAATGAAGCAGCCGTCGCCATCGTGCGCGAACTGCAGAAGCGCAACATCCTCGTCTTCCTTTCCGGCAACGTCAACGGCCGCTCGATCATCGATCAACTCATCGAAGAAGACGTGGAGATGGGATTCGATACCTACATCATCCCCTTCGGGCGCGACACGCTGTCCGCGATCTATCCCGTGGGCTTTGCCACCCGATCGGCATTGACCTTCGGCGGGATGAAGGGCGGTCAGTGGCGCGACATCCTGCTTTACAACAAGTTCAGGGTATTTGCATTTGCGCTCGCGCTGGGCGAGGTGGACGATCTCAAATATGCCGCCGCTGCCGGTGTGATCTCTTACGGCTTCCCCGTAATCGCGGACACCATCATCCCCGAGATCCTTCCCACGGGCGTCACTCAGTACGAACACGTCATTTCCATGCCATGGAACGAGATCGAGGGCGCAACGGAGGAGGAGAAGGCCGCCAAGTTGGTACAGAAGTGCGTCGAGGTGCGCGGCTTAAAGGTCAAAGTCAGCGAGGTGCCGGTGCCGGTTCCATACGGCTCAGCCTTCGAAGGCGAAGTCGTGCGCAAAGCCGATATGCGTGTCGAATTCGGCGGGAAACACAGCCGCACCTTCGAGTACCTCTTCATGGAAAAGATGGATGACGTCGAAGACGGAAAAATCGAACTTATCGGCCCCGACTTCGAGGACATTGAAGAAAAGGGTCACATGGACCTCGGCATCCTCATCAAGGTGGCCGGTCGCAAGATGGAGAAAGATTTCGAACCCGTGCTTGAGCGCCAGGTTCACTACTTCATTAACGGCGCCTCCGGCATACAGCACATCGGGCAGCGCGATATCGCCTGGATCCGCATCAGTTCAGCCGCAGCCGATAAGGGCTTCCATCTGAATCACTTTGGCGATATCCTTTATGCCCGGTTCCACGAGGACTTCGGGAGCATCGTCGACAAGGTTGAAATAACCATCATCACCGATCCAGATCTTCACGCCGAATGGTTGGAGAAAGCACGCGAGGCGTTTGAAGAACGCAACGTTCGCCTGGGCTCGATGACGGATGAAAGCGTGGATGATTTCTACTCATGCACGCTCTGCCAATCCTTCGCTCCCGACCATGTGTGCATCGTCAGCCCGGAGCGGCTCGGACTATGCGGAGCCTATAACTGGCTGGACTGCAAAGCATCCTTCCAGATTAACCCCACTGGACCGAACCAGCCGATCAGGAAGGAAAGCGAGATCGACGAATCAAAGGGGTACTTCGAAGGTGTCAACGAGTTCGCCGTTCAAGCCAGCCATGGCGTGGTCAACGAAGTCTCGATGTATTCCATCATGGAAAACCCAATGACGGCCTGCGGCTGCTTCGAGTGCATCGCCATGTTGATCCCCGAAGCCAATGGCGTCATGATCGTTAGCCGAGAAGACACCAGCATGACCCCGACCGGCATGACCTTCTCAACCCTGGCCGGTATGGCCGGTGGTGGTCTGCAGACACCCGGCGTGATGGGACACGGCAAGTTTTATATCCTCAGCCCCAAGTTCATCTCGGCTGATGGCGGTTTCAAACGCATCGTCTGGATGTCGTCGATCCTCAAGGAACAGATGGCCGAGCAGCTCAAACTCGTAGCTGAACGGGAAGGGGATCTTGATTTAATCGACCGGATCGCCGATGAGACCATTTGCACCGATGTTGAGGGCTTGCTGGCATACCTGGCGGAGAAGAGCCATCCAACGCTCGAAATGGAGCCCATGTTTTAGGCACGGGATCCATAATCAGGGACAGGGAATAAGGGATCAGGGACTCAGCGCAAATCATCACATCATCATCGATTCTGATCCCCTTCCGCCAACGACCTGGAGGTTAAACCACCTATGACCATCGAAATTCCCAAGGAGAAATGGAGCGGACGGGTGCGCGAGGTCACGCTCGGCGCCACAGCAGAGCAGGGCGGCACCCGATCGCAAAGTCTGACCATCGGCGGCGAGTCGACGCTGCCGTTCCTCGATTTTGAAGGCGATATCCCCCACCGACCCGCGCTGGCGCTCGAAATTCATGACCGGGCGCCGGACGATTGGTCCCCGGTGTTGCTCGAAGCATGGGGGAGCGTCGTGGAAAAACCGGGCGAATGGGCGAAAGCTGCCGAAGCGGCGGGCGCAGATCTGATCTACCTCGTGCTCAGCCTCACAATGGCCGACGGCGAAGAGAACACCCCTGAAAATGCCCGGCGAGTGGTGCGTGAAGTCTTGGAAGCCACAGGTCTTCCCCTCGCCGTCGCAGGACCCGGACAGGCGGACGCCGATAACGACCTCCTCGTTCCGGTTGCGGAGGAGGCCCAGGGAGAACGCATCCTGCTCGGGATTTGCGAAGAGGGCAATTACCGCACGATTGTCGCCGCCGCGATGGCGAACGACCACCTGGTTCAATCAAAAACCCCCATGGATGTCAACCTCTCTAAACAACTGGTGATCCTGATCAGTGATATGGGAATCCCGCTTGAACGCATCGTGATGGATCCCACGACGGGCGCACTCGGATATGGCATCGAGTATGGCTATTCCGTAATGGAACGGCTGCGACTCGCCGCACTGCAAGGCGATAGCATGACCCAACAGCCGATGCTCGTCGATCCCGGTGCGGAGGCATGGAAAGTCAAAGAATCCAAAGTGGGCGAAGGCGTTCCGGAAAACTGGGGGGATTGGCAGAATCGTGCGCTGGAATGGGAGGCGCTAACGGCTGGAATTCTTGTTCAGTCCGGAGCCGATATGCTCGTACTAAGGCATCCACAAACCCTTAAACGGGTAAAAACGATGATCGACGCGCTGCTGGTATCAGCGGCGTAGTTTGGCGGAGGGCAAATATGGCACTTTCAGGTCTTGAGATTTATAAACTCCTTCCACAGACCAACTGCAAGGACTGTGACTACCCCACCTGTCTGGCATTCGCGATGAAGTTAGCCGCAAAACAGGCGGAATTAAAGGACTGCCCGCACATCAGTGCTGAGGCTTCCGAAAAACTCGCCTCTGCATCGGCGCCACCCATTCGCCTTATCGAACTCCAGGGTGAGGATGGCAAGTTCGCCGCCGGTAACGAGACGGTCATGTATCGACACGAAAAGACCTTCTATCACAAACCGGGTTTCTTCTTGCGGGTTCGAGACGATGAAGAGCTCGATGCCGTACGCGCGAAAGTCGCCGAGGCGGATGCTTATTCAGTCGATTACGTGGGCATCGATCTCTACCTTGACGGCTTCGCGGTTGAGGCCGTTTCCGGAAATGCGGAGAGCTTCAAGAAAACCATCGCCGCCGTCGGAGAAAGCTCTAAAAAACCGTTGATCCTGCTCGGGCCCGAACCCGAACTGGCCAAGGCGGGTTTGGAAGCTGCACAGGGGACAAGACCGCTCCTATACGCCGCCAACGCGGATAACTGGGAGGCGATGACCGAGATCGCGAAGGACGCCGAAGTCCCCCTGGTCGTGCACGCCCAGAATCTTGACGATCTGGCCGACCTTACCCAGAAGATCCAGGACGCTGGTCTTGAAGATCTCGTCCTCGATCCTGCCGCGCGAGGGTATCTAGAATCCCTTCAAACCTTCACGACGATGCGGCGGTTGGCGCTGAAAAGCAATTTCCGCCCGCTCGGGTTCCCCATCATCAGTTTCCCGGGCGCCCAGGATGATGTTGACGAATCCCTTCTCGCCGCCCAGCATATCGCCAAATACAGCGGATTTATCGTCATCGAAAATTTTAACCCTTCCAGCCTGTATCCGCTGCTTGTGCTGCGACAGAACATCTATACCGATCCTCAAAAACCAATTCAGGTGAAACCCGGGATCTACGAAATCAACAGCCCGAAGGACGACTCGCCTTTGATGGTCACGACCAATTTCTCAATCACATACTTTGCGATCGCAAACGAAGTCGAGGGAGCCGGCTGGCCCGCTTGGCTGCTGGTGGCGGATGCCGAGGGGATGAGCGTCCTCACTGCCTGGGCTGCAGGGAAATTTGACGCGGAACGAATCGCAAAAGATGTCAAGGCGTTCGGCGCAGGCGAGAAGGTCAAGCATAAGAAGATCATTCTTCCCGGTCATGTTTCTGTCCTCTCCGGGGAATTGGAAGAGGAACTTGACGGTTGGGAGATCATGGTCGGACCAAGGGAAGCGGTTGACATCGGCTCATATCTGAAGGCCATGTGGAAGTAAGCCGGAGAAAAGGGATAAGAGACAAGGAACAAAGCCCAAAGGTAAAAGGCAATAAGGAAAAGATCAAATTCCAATATATTCCCGATACCTGAATCCCAATCGCCCTCCCTCATTGGAGATATACATGACCGTGAGAATCTCGAAGATCCCGAAAAATCCATATCTTGGCTATGATGCCGGTCATATCGCACGGCTCGCGGCAGCCTGCTTCCAGTGCCGCCCCCCGGCTCCATGCACACGCTCATGTCCCCGCCAGACGGACATCCCAGGAGTGATTCGGCTCGCAGGACA
>CAZMZL010000211.1:0-5985 GCA_964570595.1 uncultured Anaerolineaceae bacterium
CAGGATGTCTCTGTTTGAGTCTGCCATGACGCGTTGATCATTCATGGTCGACACCCCCCTCACCCCAACCCCTCACCCCACTGGGTAGAGGGGCTTATGAATGATCGATGCTCGGTTGCATCCTTGAGCGCCGCATTCGCGCCCGTCTTTGTGATAACTGAAAGCCGATATGATTTTCGTTAGACATAGAAGAGCGATGGCTTGTTGAAAGAAGAAAGCCCGGCTCTAAACGACGGGCGCACTTCGGTGGCGCAGGACCACAGTCGGAGGGGGTCGTAAGGAGGGATGAAATGGCTCCATACACATGAGGGACGATCAGGGAGAGAAAAGAAAAAACTACCTCATTATGGAAACGAAGAAAGTGTGAAGGTCAACGTGTTGATCGCTCATGGTCAACATCCCTTCTCATCAACGCCTCTCCATGCTAGACAGGGAAGCTGAGACATGACCGATCGCTCGAAAGAACACCTCGCGGGTAGAACGATATGTTCAGAGCGAGGGTGCGAAGCGCCCTTCTGCTCTGAGCCCGGAGGTTCAGCTCCGGGCGAAGCAGGACGGTCAAAATCCACCTGGTTACCAATTTAATTTGGATAAAGAAACAAAAATATGCATGTCCCGGAGACGCCTTAAAATCAAACCGCGCTCGGGAGCCTATCAACTCACGCAGCGCGGGTTTGAGGAGGAGAATGCAAACTCTATTATGCTCATCTGCATGAGAGCACGATGAGATGAAGCTTAATACATCATAAGTAATTGGAGTCAGTTTTTGAGATGGGTGAGGAGAGCCTCCATTGAAATGGGCCCTTCTCGAATGATCTTGGGATGATCCCCCGTACAATCCACGACCGTGGACGGCTTGCCACCCGGGGTCTCGCCGCCATCGATGATCAAATCGATTCGTCCCGATAGTTGCTTGTAAGTCTCCTGCGCGGTTCTCGTGTCTGGCTCGCCTGAAAGATTTGCGGAGGTCACCGCCAGGGGTCCTATCTCCGCCAGAAGGATCAGAGCAATCCGGTGGTCTGGGACCCGGACTCCCACCGTATCCACCTCCCCACCTAAATAGGCGAACTCAGGGCGACGTCGCAGCACCATGGTAAGAGGACCGGGCCAGAATTCTTGAGCAAAACTTGCTGCCATCCGGGAGAGATCCAGGACAATTTCTGATAGCCCATCGGCGGAATCCAGAAGGATCGGAATAGGTTTCGAACCGCTGCGCTCTTTTACTTCAAAAAGCCGGCGGACACCCTCTTCGAGGTACGCATTCACGCCAAGGCCGTACACGGTATCGGTCGGGAAGGCAACCAGTCCTCCACCCTTGAGCGTGGCGAGGGCGGCAGCCAGCCAACCATCTTGATCGACAGGCAGGACAGCCGTCTTCATTCGTCCCCCCTACCCCGCCCGAGGTCCAGCAACCGATCGATCCCCGCAATGTCCTTATAGACCTGGACGTGCTCCCATCCTGCATTATGGGCGATGGAGGTGGTTGGCCCGTTCTGTCCCGCACCGATCTCTATGAGCGCTCGACCCCGTTCGGTGAGGAGCTCCCCTAAGCTCAAAATTAATTTCCGGATATATGCGAGCCCATCTGGCCCCCCATCAAGTGCGAGGCTCGGCTCACGATCGGCAACATCTAATCCCCGCAATTCGGAGGAGGGAATGTAGGGCAGGTTGGCACACACCAGGTCAAATTTTCCCTGGATGGGCTCGAGCAAATCGGCCTGGACGAAGACAAAATTCTCCAACACATCGTACCGCTCTGCATTGGCTCTGGCCACGCAGAGGGCTTCGAAAGATAAATCTGTCGCGGTGACGATCACCCGCGGCGTCTCAATCGCCAGGGTCACACCGACACAACCAGAGCCGGCGCCGACATCGGCGACGCGCTCCTTTTGCTCATCCTCCTGCAGGATCTTAATGCCTTGCTCCACCATCAGTTCCGTCTCGGGTCTTGGGATAAGCACATCCTCACTCACAGAGAAGGAACGGCCATAGAATTCCCACGAACCGAGGATGTAAGGCAATGCAGAGCCCTGAAGATAGGCTTCACAGAATCTGCGATAGTCGGACCATTCTAAAGGACTTAACTCGGCTTCAGGATGAGCCAGGATCCAGGTTTTGGGTTGATTCACGCTGTGAGCGAGGAGCAACTGCGCATCCAGGATGGGTGACTCCGAGTGTTCCGCCAGCGATTGGCGATAGAACTGGAGCGCTTCCCGGACAGACGGAGGTTTATCCAAAGGTGGTTATGAGACGGCCTCGAGCCGCGCGGCCTCTTCTTTTGTCGCCAGCTCATCGATGATCGCATCCAGATTGCCATCAAGGACACCCAGCAAGTTGGGCTTTTTGAGGCCAATGCGATGATCCGTGACTCTCGATTGAGGATAGTTGTACGTTCGAATTTTTTCCGAGCGCTCACCCGTGCCCACTTGAGCTTTACGGTCAGCGTCTTCCTTCTCGTGTTTCTCCCGGATTGCGATCTCGTACAATCGTGCTCTCAGGATGCTCATCGCGCGCATTCTGTTCTGAAGCTGAGAACGCTCATCCTGGCACTGAACCACCATGCCGGTGGGCAGGTGCGTCAATCGCACGGCGGTGGAATTTTTTTGAACGGATTGCCCGCCTGCGCCGGCTGAGCGGTATACGTCCATCTTGACATCTTTACCGGGGATCTTAATTTCGACTTCATCCGCTTCCGCCATAACCGCCACAGTAGCCGTCGATGTGTGGATGCGTCCCTGGGAATCCGTGACGGGAACTCGCTGCACCCGATGCACGCCAGATTCATACTTCAACCGAGAAAACGCGCCTTTCCCTTTCACGATGAAAACGATCTCCTTGAAGCCGCCCACGCCCGTATCATTTTGCGAGAGAATCTCCGATTCCCATCCCTTGCTCTCGGCGTAGTGGGTGTACATTCGAAAGAGATCTGCCGCAAAAATGGTCGCTTCGTCGCCGCCGGTTCCAGCTCGGATCTCAACGATCACGTTGCGGTTATCGCGGGGATCGCTCGGAAGAAGCATGCGTTTCAATTGATCTTCGAGATTCGCAATCTCCGAAGTGAGCCCAATGAGCTCTTCATCGGCAAGTTCTCGGATCTCGGGGTCATCGGAATTCTGCAAGGAATGAGCTTGATCCATCTGCTCGCGAAGGGATAAGTAATCACGGTAAGTGTGGACGATGGGTTCAAGTTCCGCACGCTCACGGCCGAGCTCGGCGGCGCGTTGATAGTCCTCGCCAACCTCGGCCAACTCATCATTGATGGCGTCAAACCGTTTCTCGATCCCTGAAAGCTTATCTTCCATATCCATAACACATACGAAACTCCCACGCTAGGGATGTGGGAGAGATAAATGGATTATACCATGCGCAGGAGTCCACCCTATGTGCATGGAGAGAAGAAGTCGAAGACCATAAAAATCTCTAGTGGACGGAAGGGCTCTGGAACCTTTTTTGATCCTAATACGTCCCTTAGATGCCGAAACCTTTACAGATGAGGAGCAAATCATGAGGAAAATATTGCGCTTTGACATCATCCTTGCACTTCTGCTGAGCTTCGTGCCGCTCTCCACGGCATTTGCGGACGGCATCATCATCCCGCATCCACCTATCTGCGAACCGAGCCCGTGTCCAAGACCCGTTCCAATTTCTCAGCTCGCCATCCAATACCATCGTGTGGATGTACGCATAGAAAGCCAGGTGGCAGTCACGCATGTCGACCAGGTGTTTCGAAACGACAACGAATGGGCCATCGAAGGCACCTATATGTTCCCCATCCCTGAGGGCGCCGCCATTACGGAGTTTACGCTCTGGATCGATGGTGAGCCTGTCGAGGGGGAGATCCTCACCAAAGAAGAGGCCCGGCGCACGTATGAGGAGATCGTACGAACGATGCGGGACCCGGCCTTGCTGGAATATATCGACCGGGGCGCCGTCCAGGCTTCTGTGTTCCCGATCCCCCCGGGCGGTGAACGACGCATTGAATTGGAGTACAGCGAAATTCTCACATCGGAGGAGGGCTTGATCCGATACAGTTACCCCCTGAACACAGAAAAGTTTTCCACCGAGCCTTTAGAAGATGTCGTCGTCCGTGTGGACGTCGTTTCCAACGAACCTATCCGTGCAATCTATTCCCCATCGCACGACATCGCCATAGAACGTGACGGCGAATATCGGTTTACGGCTGGATATGAAGATTCATTCGTCACTCCGGACAAGGATTTCGACCTCTTTTACAGCGTCGCCGAAGACGATATCGGGTTAAATTTGCTCACCTACAGGGATCCACAGGGCGAAGATATCGACGGGTTTTTCCTTTTGATGGCCGCCCCAAGCGTAGATGCGAACGCTCAGGAAGCCATCCCCAAGGATGTCATCGTCGTCCTCGATCGATCCGGGAGCATGGATGGGGAAAAGTTCCTGCAATCCCAGGAGGCCCTACACTATGTCCTCAACCATCTCAATCCCGAGGACCGCTTCAACATCATCGCCTTCAGCACCGGAATGAAGACATTTTCCAGAGGGCTGGAAGGCGTGGAGCAGGTCGCCGAAGCCCACCGGTGGATCGATTCGCTCGCAGCGGCAGGGTCCACGGACATCAACCGCGCCTTGCTTGAAGCCTTGGACCAAACACGATCAGGGCGCCCCACCATCATCATTTTCCTCACAGATGGGCTGCCCACAGAAGGTGAAACCGAGACCGAAGACATCCTGGATAATATCCGCCGAAACGCGGCCGAGAACGTCCGCCTTTTTGCATTCGGCGTAGGCTACGACGTGGATACCTTCCTGCTCGATACACTCGCACAGGAAAACCGCGGCGCCACAAATTACGTCACCCCCGGGGAACCCATCGATGAGATCATCTCGGCTTTCTATGGGAAGGTCAGCCTGCCCGTGCTCACCGACCTCGAGCTGGATTTCGGTGAAATCACGACTTTCGATCGATACCCTGAAGAACTGCCCGATTTATTCGCCGGGACCCAACTGCTCATCGTCGGTCGATACAAGAATCCAGGGTACGAGGCGGTCGAGCTCACAGGCATGGTGAATGGAGAGAAACTCCGGTTCCGATATCCAGATCAGCGCTTCCGATCCTCAGGAGGACCTGATTTCCTCCCGCGCCTCTGGGCGACACGCAAGATTGGATCACTGTTGAACAAAATACGACTTCAGGGTCCAGACGAGGAACTCGTCGATCAGATCGTCAAACTCAGCATTCGGTATGGGATCGTCACCCCCTACACCTCCTATCTCGTGACCGAACCGAATATACTGGGCGAGGAGGCACAGCGGGATATTGTCGAAGGCGCGTTCGAGGAGCTGCTCAGCTCCCCCATGGAGGTTACGGGTGAGGATGCAGTCGGCCGCGCAGCAGCCGAATCGGAGATCAAGGGAGCCGAAGCGCCTCTGGTATTGAGCCAGGAGGCAGCCGAGATCGTGAAATATGTGGGTTCCCGAACATTTCGTCTGATGGATGGAATCTGGATCGACACGACATTCGATCCCGAAGCGATGGAGGTCGTTCGTGTTCCCTTCCTTTCCGCTGAATACTTCGAACTGGCCAACGCCAGATCAGAATTCGGCGATGCCTTCGCTCTGGGGGATAAAGTCATCGTCGTGGTGAATGAAGTTGCCTACGAGGTCATCGGAGAACATGAGCCGGGAGATGAGATCACCATACCTCTGAGTGTGAACGATGATGAGGAACAAAAATCCGAGATTGTCCTGGCCCCTGAAGACGTGAAAGAGGGGGAAGCCCAGGGAGGCATCAGCCTGCCTTGCATGGGATTCAGCTTCCTCATCGGTCTTACGATGCTCCCGATGGTCAAGAAGAAGAGGCGGAAATAAGCAATTGTATTCGTATCCGGGATACTCACCGCCGGATCCCACACCCGGTCCCGTGAGATTTAAACCTCTCCCAGGTTGGAACTTGCGGGAGGTTCATTATGACAGCCGCTGCCATCGCCAGAGTGGCCGCATCTTCAG
>CAZMZL010000212.1:0-5970 GCA_964570595.1 uncultured Anaerolineaceae bacterium
AACTTTCGCAGGATCCTTTGCGACCGTTTTATATGCGCGAAAACCGCACCGAGACCGTCATGACGGAGGATGGAAAAGCTGTCGAACAACTGACTGCATCGGGGGTAGAAGAATTCAACAAGTACCTCGAGATGGCGAACGCGCGCAACAAAAAACACTACACGGCCGCCGCCGTCGGTTACTTTGTCGCCTCGGCGATATCACTCATCTCAATGTTCATTACCCTGGGCCGCTTCTAGGAAGGATCACCAGGATCAATATTATCGATACGGACAGGCTGCGAACCTTTTCGTTAAACCACCAGGAAGATCAACGGCGGGATCCCAAATCCCGCCGCTTTTTTTATCGAATTTCGTGGCAAAACATCAAAGATGGCGGTCATAAGCCATCCATCTCGTGAGGGCATTTCATATGAAACCCAGGGACATATTTCCGGAAGATCCAAGCATATGAATGATTAATGATCTTTGTGAATTGATATAGAATGGGTATGATCCGAAAATGTGAACCGGGATCCTGATCTGGATTCAGGTCTCCCGCCGCTCTTTCAGGATTGCGCTGGATGCGGCCATGGTGCGAATTATTTTAGGAAAAAATATCTTCGAATCACGCGAGCCTGAGATATATTCAACCCGTTCAAAGACAATTTAGATGACTGAAAAACCGTCCGGAAGCCTCGGCACAAAAATCATTGTTTGGTTCTTCGTTCCAACCGCCATCATCCTTATCGCCGTGGCACTGGTCACCTTCTTTGCATATCAACAGGTTACCGAAGAACTCGTCATTGAACGCGACCAGGAATTAACCCGACTTGCCGCAAGCCAACTTTCGGGGGATCTCGAGACATATACCAATCTGCTCTTCACTGTCGCTCGTATGTCCCATATTGCCGAAGGGGGATCCCTATGCACAACAAGACACTCTGACATCCTCCGCCAACCGTCTCTCCGCCTTTAATGAAGGCATTCTAATTCTCGACAGCCTGGGTGTCGTCGTGGCCGCTGAGCCATACGATCCACTCCGAATCGGGGTGGATATTTCCAACACATCAATCTATCGAGAATTGGTGCGACGGAGAATATTCGGTGAAAGTGGGGGTGTGTTTTCCGATCTGGTCAACCTCAGCCCGATCGATGTGGATGTCATCATTATCGCAGTCCCCATCATAAGTCCCCGGGACGAGTTCAAAGGGGCGCTCATCGGGATGGTACGTATCGAGGGAGAGGATGCAGGTTTTTTCGAACCCTACATCGAGGCGCTGGGATTTGCAGACCAGAGTACAACCTACCTGCTGGATCAAGATGGTCATACGATCTATCATCCAGATCCAAGTTTGATCGGTGACATTGTACAGGATCCCGACATGATCTCGTCAGGGACACGCGGCGAACTTTCTTCCATGCGTATGAAAGATGCCCTTGGAGAGGACATCATCGTAAGTCTCTCCCACATCCCCGATACGCCATGGAAACTTGTCGTGGAGGAGAACTGGACCGAGCTTACCAGGGCCAGCCGTGGCTATCAAGGCTTCCTGATCCTTCTGCTTGTGTTAGGTGTGTGATCATTCCTGCAATCGTCGTCGCATTTGGCGTACAGCGCGTGATGCGTCCCATCCAGGATCTCATCGGGGCTTCCAAGGAAGTTGCGGAGGGAAGATTTGGACAGAACATCGAAGCACAGACGGGGGATGAAATTGAAGAATTGGCCTCGCAATTCAACCTGATGTCGACGCAGCTCGCACAATCCTACGCCACTCTGGAACAGCGCGTCGAAGCAAGAACGAAGGAGTTGGAAGCGCTCTACACCATCGCCTCCGTCGTCAGTCAAACGCTTGATCTTGAGAAAATACTCGAAAACGCCCTGGAAAAGACCCTCGAGGTGATGAATATCGAAGCCGGGGGCATTACGCTGGTCGACGAAAAGAGCGGGGATCTGGATATTGCCGCATATTCAGGCCTCAGTGAAGATTTCATTGCAAGAATCACGGAGTTGCCCACGGATAAACGAGTTTCGAGCCAGGTTGTGCAGACCGGCGAGCCGCTGGTCATTACCGAGTTTGGAGAAAACGAATCACTCTCCCGTCTGCTTGCGATGGAAGAAGGCATTCAATCCGCGGCCGTCATCCCCCTTGTTTCCAGAGCCGTGGTGCTGGGATCGATGTTTGTCACAAGCCGAAGGCCGCGTGCATTCAGCGAACAGGACATCAATCTGCTCACTTCGATTGGCCAGCAAATCGGAGGTGCTGTCGAAAATGCACGGCTCTTTGCGGCCGTCGAACGGCAGGTCGAACAGTTCAGGGTGATCAGCGAGGTTGGAGGGAAACAAGATCTTTTCTTGACGGATCCGAAGCCTCGATCCCCGTTGGCGTTGAACTGATTGAGGTTGGAGTTCTGAGGGACAGCCAGGGCAAACCCTTTCAATTTATTCTTGACACGTTGCCGGAATGGTATTCCCTCGCCGCAGAGATATCAGCACAGCTTCGCATGGTCGGAATCCTGGTCGACATCCGACTCTGGGAACCCGAGGACATTCGACCGGAACATAACATGGGGAATCGGGCTGCTTATCTCGACGATTGGAGCGATTCGGCCTTCGATCCCGTGGGACATTTCGACGCGAAGTGGCATGGCTATCGTGAGGATGGTATTTATGGGCAAGCCAATTTTTCAGGTTTCAACGACAAGCGCGTGAATGCATTGATCCGCACTGGAGAAATTACTCCGGACGAGAGCGAACGCCGGGCAATCTATAACGAAGCGCAGGAAATCATTTACGAGAGAGCTCCAGCAGTTTTCCTGGTGTTACCCGAGATCGTGGAGGCCGCCTCGGTGAAAGTATTAAATTGGGAGCCTTTATCTGATGGACGCATCAACCTTCACGATGTGTGTATTAAGCCATAGGCGAGAGAAGTTTAATAAACCGATTCGATGTACTATTGGTCGCAATTAGGAACCGTAACATGCCGCGCAATGAGGGATACAAATGACTGAAGATTCCACCATTCGGGTCATGATCGTAGATGATCATGCTGTGGTTCGAAGCGGGCTTGCCGGCTTCCTGGAAGCTTATGACGACCTCGAATTCTGCGGAGAGGCGTCCAGCGGCGACATCGCCGTACTCATGTGCGAACAATACAACCCTGACGTGGTTATGATGGATTTGGTCATGCCGGGCATGGATGGCGCAGAAGCCACGATGGCCATTCGAGAGAAGTGCCCCTCGATCCAGGTCATCGCGCTCACGAGCTTCAAGGATGAAGGCCTCGTTCAACGAGCGCTTCAAGCCGGCGCAATTGGTTATCTTTTAAAAAATATTTCCGCAGATGACCTTGCTCAAGCTATCCGCGCCGCCATGGAGGGCCGCCCAACGCTCGCTCCAGAGGCCGCGCAGGTTCTCATCGAAGCCACGACCAAACCACCCCAAATGGGACATGATCTCACCCCGCGAGAAATGGAAGTGCTCGCCCTGATGATCGAAGGTCTGAGTAATCCACAAATCGCCGAACGGCTCGTCATCAGCCACTCGACGGTCAAGTTCCACGTCAGCAGCATTCTGTCTAAGTTAGGGGTTTCCAGCAGGACCGAGGCGGTCTCAGTCGCCCTTCAAAACAACCTGCTCGATTGACCAGGTCCTCTTTCCCCAAAAACCCCTGGTAAAAATCTCGCCAATCGAGGGATGCACGCCGGGTTCTTTCGCACACAATGAACATTGTGAGAGAACACGAAACACTGTCCAGCTCCCGCATTCGATGGCGCTGGACCACGCCAGATTCTTCGTCGCACAGCAGCACTCCTCTGGTGAATACTGGGGGGGACCAATCCCAACTTACACTGCCGCACTGCTCTTTCTGACATGATTCGTGACCCAAATATGTGCGCCGGGTTTTCTCTCCTGGCCACGTGACCAGGGTACACACTCCCCATTCATCCAACCTGAGTTTCCCCCATCCGCATGGCGTAATCAGGTCCCGGATTCTATAGACTGGTGGCAGTCATGAGGCACATCGTTTCGCATGGATCCCTCAAAGCGAGGCGAGCGTAATTCTGCCGATCTTTACCAGCGCGATCTCAAACATGCGTAACAGATAGTCCCAGGCTTGATTGAGCTTGTCGCTTCATCACAAGCTTCTCCTTCCAAACTTCGGCAGGGACGTGACTTCTCACGCCCCTGCCTGAAGGAGAGGGATCACGGGATCATCAGAGACAAGGGAAAAACCAAGCGCTCGGTTGGAAGCAGGGAGCAGGGAAAAGGAGCTCCAAATGTATAGTCCGCTACGAACTGAAGTCGACCTCGAATATCTGCGACACCAAAGACGCCAGCAGGCGGAAATCGAGCGAACGATCCGCTCAGTCGATAATCACAGAGCCTTCGAGACGATGACGCTCAGCTTTTCAAAGTTCGTCAGGCTGCTGGAAGAGCGCCTCCAGCGAAAACCCCTCGAGCAAACAAACACGCCCCTTGGCATGCAGAACTCCAAGCAATCTCAGCTCAGTTCATAACTGTCCAGGCTCTCAACGCGAGTCTGGATGTATGGAGCGCTCCACCCCGATCTCATCGAACCAGAGGAGCACCATGCGCATCTTGTTGGTCGACGATGAAAGGCGAATCCGTTCGGCGCTCAAATTGCTTTTTGAAAGCGAGCCTGAATATACCGTCGTAGGGGAGGCCGAAAACGTCAACGCACTGATCGCTCAGGTTATCGCTGAGAGACCCGACACTGTCCTGCTTGATTGGGATTTACTAAAGAACCGCGCCCAACTCATTTCCGGCCTTAAAGATGCCTACCCCAAACTGGCCGTCCTCATCACGAGCGGTCGTCCCGAGGTAGGTCGGGATGCGATCCGGTCTGGCGCAGATGCCTTCTTCAGCAAGACAGACCCCCCCGAGCGCCTTCTTCAAACCCTGGCCGGGATCTAGCTCCGGGAGATTTTAACCCATGTTGTTCCCGGGATAATCATGGCGCATATTCGTCGGAAGGATTTCGACACCTACCCCTCCGTTTCCAGCTTGATCGAATAGGCTCCGCTAAGACCCCGCCCACCTCATCACAGCCAGGTAATCGTCCCTCCCGGTCATCTTGATCAATACATTCATCATCCGACTCGCCCAGCGGAAGTAGCGCGGCATCAGCGATCTATCCTGCACTTCATGGAAACCAAATTTTTCGTAGAATGGGATCAGCGTCGATCGACAGGTCAGCCACAACGGTGGGCCCGAGGAAGACTGCAGCAGATGGATTATCTTGCCTGCGAGACCGGTGCCCCGCCACGGTTCTCCAACCACGAGCGAAGCCAGCTCACTTGATCCATCCCTGTGGACCTTCACCTGTCCACAGGCAAGGATGCACCCCGCCCCATCTGCGGCCACCACAAACCTTTTCCAGTCCAGGCCGAGCGGATTCAGGCGTTCCTTCCTGATCATCCCTCGGATGGACCGCCAATCATCGGATCTTGCTTGCCGGAAGACCACGCCATCAGGAGCAGATCCGGGACGTTCGACCTTCACTCGATCAATCCAATCGTCTCCGTCCAATATCACAGCCCGGAACATCGCCGCGGTGATGCATCCGAATCGAAGATGGATACAAATATCAAGCGTCGTTCAGGGCTTCATCGATCATGTGCTTGACGAGCTGTGGATTGGCTTGCCCGGATGACTTCTGCATGACCTGCCCCACGAACCAGCCGGCCAGCGAAGTTTTCCCCCCCTTATAGGTCTCCACCTGGTCAGGATGATCGGCGATGACCTGTTCCACAAGAGCCCGGATCGCTCCTTCATCGGATACTTGTCCTAGATCCTCTTCCTCAACGAGTTCGCGGGGAGATTTCCCGGTCTCTTCCACTTTTTCGAGCAGATCCTTCGCCGTGCTCTTCGTAACCTTCTTCTCATCGACGAGGATGATGATCTCCGCAAGTTGATCCGGACGCAGCTTTAGATCACCGGCGACAACCCCCCGTTCCTTGAGCATGC
>CAZMZL010000213.1:0-5959 GCA_964570595.1 uncultured Anaerolineaceae bacterium
ATGAGCGAATTAAAAACACAGAAGAATGATGCCAGCGTTGAAGAATTCCTCAACGCTGTAGAGCCAGAGATAAAACGCGATGATAGCTTTGCGATCCTCAACATGATGACAGAAATTACGGGCGAGGATGCGGTTATGTGGGGATCCAGTATCGTCGGTTTTGGGTCCCACCACTAATAAGTACGCTTCAGGACGCGAGAACGACTGGTTCCTGGTCGGTTTTTCCCCGAGAAAGCAGAACTTGACGCTCTACATCATGTCGGGGTTCGATGACTACGATCCCCTTCTCGCCAAACTCGGGAAGCATAAGACCGGAAAATCATGCCTGTATATCAACAAGCTGGGAGATGTCGATGAAGGGATATTGAGAGAGCTCATCGAGCTATCGGTGGGTCATGTCATCGAGACGAACCCTTAACTTCCATCTGAAGAACGAGTTGGATTTTTCTGCAGCTTCGAGAATACAACACTGATGAGTAAATTCTTGGATCGATCCTTCCATATCGATCCACTCGCAATCAAGATAAGCTATGTCGCATGTAATATTTACGCCTGCCCATCCTCTTCTAAATAGGAGAACGCTGACCGCCACCGTGAAATCCCCTGAGAATTCCCTTACGGATTTCCTTAAAGACGTCGGTCCACAAGGGCGCACCATGCTGCTCCCAGCCCTCCTCGAGGCGCAATCTCGGTTCGGATACATCTCCCAAGAGACCGCCAGGGAAATCGGTGAGCGCCTGCACGTACCCCTCGCCGATGTATCCGGGGTGATCGAGTTCTACTCCATGCTCCACGATACCCCCACCGGTGACGCGCACATTCGAATATGCACCAGCCCGAGCTGCTCGGCGCAGGGGGGCAGAAAGGTCCTCAAAGATCTCCTATCCGATTTGGGGACCGAGGTCCACGCCACAAGCCAGGATGGCGCATTCTTTGTTGAACAGGTGGAGTGTCTTGGGCTTGGCGACAACGCACCATCGGCGCTGGTTGGTGATGTCCCCATTGGCCATGTCACGCCAAAGAGATTGCTGGATACAACAGATGATCGGGTCACACAGGTTTACGGCGATGAGCGTATCATCACCGGGCGATGTGGGGTGGTCGATCCGTGCAGTCTCATCGACTATCTCGAACATGAAGGGTTTACGGGGCTGCAGCGAGCGTTCGATCTGCCCCCCGAACAGATTTGCGGCGCAGTAAGAGACTCTGGCTTGCTCGGACGCGGCGGGACGGCCTTCAAGACGGACATTAAGTGGGAAGGAGCTGCAGCAGCTCATGCGACGCCCAAGTACATCGTCTGCAACGCCGACGAATCTGAACCGGGCACGTTCAATTATCGGGTTTTGCTTGAAAACGATCCCTTCGCCATCCTTGAAGGTATGCTGATTGCAGGAATCGCCATCGGCGCCGAAAAGGGCTTCATCTATATTCGTGGTGAGTATCCCCGCGCCCAGAAGGTCATGCGCGATGTCATCCAGGAAGCGAAAAGCCACGGTTACCTTGGGGGGGACATTCTCGGAAGCGGTTTCTCTTTTGATGTTGAGGTCCGCTCAGGCGCGGGTGCTTACATCTGTGGGGAAGAGACGGCGTTGTTCGAATCGATCGAAGGCAAACAGGGACTGCCCCGTTTGAAACCCCCCTTCCCCACCACACATGGATTGTTTCAAAAACCCACCGTCATCAATAACGTCGAGACGTTCGCGAACGTCTCCCTGATCCTCAGGATTGGCGTGGAAGCCTACTGCAACTATGGTTCGGAGGGCTCCAGTGGTCCCTGGTTGTTCTGCCTTTCAGGAGACGTGGCCCGCCCCGGGCTGTATGAAGTCACCCAGCCCATTACGCTTCGAGACCTGATCTACACAAGGGCGGGTGGATTGAGAAAAGACGCAGGTTTGCAAGCCGTGCTCCTTGGGGGCGCCGCCGGGAAATTCATCCCCACCTCACATGCTTGATGTCCTTCTCGCACAGGAGGACACCCGGGCTGCCGGGTTGACGATGGGTTCCGGCGCCGTCGTTGTTTTGGGTAATGGCGGGGACCTGCGGCAAACGCTCGCCGATCTGCGTCACGCGCGCCACGTGATGGAAGGCCTGGATTTCATCCTTGTGCAGGACATCTTCACAAATGAGACCAGCGAATATGCGGACGTCATCCTGCCCGCGACCTGTTTTGCCGAGAAGGATGGTACCTTCACAAACAGCGACCGGCGAGTACAGCTCATTCGTGTCGCCCTGCCAGCTCCGGGCGAATCTCGCACCGATTGGGAGATCATCTCGGATCTTGCCCGACGAGTGGAATCTGAGCTGAAACGGGAGCAAAGCGCCGGCTTCAACTATGATTCGCCGGCCCAGATTTGGGATGAGATGGCTGCACTCACGCCGCCTTTCCAGGGGATCACGCACGAGCGCATCGCACTCGAGGACGGCGTCCACTGGCCCTGCCCCACCCCCGATCACCCCGGAACGCCCTTCCTCTTTGAAGATGCCTTTCCGAGCGGGAAAGGCCACCTGACGCCGCTGGAGTACGTCCCCTCCGCCGAACTCCCGGATGATGAATACCCCTTCATCCTCTCAACCGGTCGTGTGCTCTATCATTGGCATGGGGGCACGATGACGCGGCGCTCGAAGACATCTATCCAGATCCGACCGTGGAAATACACCCCGAGGACGCCGACCCGCTCGGCATAAAACCCGGGGACTGGATCAAGGTCCGCTCGCGCCGAGGCGAGATCGAGGTAAAGGCGCTCGTCACCGAAAGATCACCGCAGGGGATGATCTTCATCCCCTTCCACTTTGCCGAGGCCGCCGCAAACGAGCTCACCTTCGACGTGCGCGACCCGAGGGCCAAAATCCCTGATTACAAAGTCTGTGCGGTGACGATCGAGACTACATAACTCGATCTCCCTCAGAACCTCAGGTGCTTTGATTTATCTTCGTCGAGAGGTGCTTCAACATCCAAAGATGATCTTGCGCTCGTTCCCATGCTCCTGCGTGGGAGCGAAGAAGAACCTTACTAGCCTTCCCCCGTTCCTACGCGGGAGCGTAGGAACGAGAGACATCCCATAATTATTGAACACCATCATCTATTTAGAAAAACGATTCGGTTTAATCCCATGGATACATCATCCCACGACCGTCATGAGATCCCCTTTTTTGACTGAATAGGGGGATGCGTGGGTTTGCGATAAATTTCACCTTAAGGTAGATTCAGGAGGACCATGGGCGTCCCTCTTCACCTCAAGGAGAAATACCTATGTTCCCCTCCCGACGCGACACACTCCTAACCTTCCTCATCATCATCACGGTCATAAGCTTGGGGGCTATTGCCTGTAATCTCTCAGGTGCTTCCGACAGATCTGACGCCTCGGATGAGGGCTCCATGCAATTAGCTACACAAGAACAGGGATTAGGTTCATCCGATGAAGGAAGTGGGGATGGATCATCATCGCTGGAGTATCCATTAAAGAAAATTCCTCCTGAATGTGTCATCCCCCAAAAATTATTTGACCAGGGACTCGTTTACGAATCCCGACCCGTCGAACCTGCAGTGATACTCGAGTGCCCCAGCTCCGAGACATGGGATGCTAATTTGATCATTGATCCATGGTGGAGGATGGAGCAGCCATTTGGCTATTTTGAAGTCGATTCACTGATCCCGGCTCTTGTGTATCTTGAGATCCAACCAAGCGGTCTGGTGACGATGAAGGAAAAAAATGAATATTATGCCGTCACAGCCTCCGGGGAACAAACCTTTGACGACGATAAATGCTCCCAGGAGGGGGATGGATACTATGACATCAAAGTTGAAGGTTACTGCGTCGACGGGCTCGTAGTCCTGGATGAAATTGAAATGAAGTTTATCGCAGAAAGCAAACTGAAGCTTGTGTGTGATGATGAAACGACCGAAGTGGACATGTTTGTACCGGATGCAACCCCCGCAATAACGCTATGCTTCTATGTCTCCAAACCGCCATCGTACCATCAGATCGATCTGAATTTTATGTCTTCACAAGGTGGATTTCTTTATTCAAGTTGGCAGTTTTCTGTCCCGATGATAAGAGATGAAGATATGCCCCCGGTACCGCTCGTGCCCTTGGTCGAATAAGTACCCGGTATGCTGGTGGTCTCGATCTTGGCGAGGGAACCCTTGTAAGAACAGTTGAAATCCACCCTGGATCGCACAACTTTCAGGACCCATAAGGTAAGATGCACAAAGAAATCTCACCCGCAGGTGGGATTTCTCATGTTTTCATCATCACCTTACTTCAAATAGGGTAAATGTGAACCTCGTGCTACCATTGCACCCATGAACACCGATGGTAATCTGCAAATCGCTCTATTCACGCTGCTCGGTTTCTTAGGTACCGGTATCCTCTTGTCGATCATCCTCGTCGTCTTTGTAATATGGCGGATCAAAAAAATCGAGATTCCACCGGATGCGAACTTCTTCGAGGCGCTGCGCTACACGCCGCTCATCATCGTCATCACGCTCGACCTGCTCGATTTCGCCTTCGATTTCCTCTCTGCACCAATCGGGTTCACACTACTCACATTTCTCGGTTTGAATCCGCTTCGAGGCGTGGCCGCGATCGAAGCTTTGATCCCCGGAACCCAGCTCATCCCGTTGATGACGCTGGCATGGATATTCATTCGATTCGCCGATCGCAGAGGGTTGAAAATTCCCAATCTTTAATTTGCGTCGACTTCATTCTCTTGTACAATGATGTTCATAAGATCTTGGAGGAGCCGCAGAACCATCGAGAGTTTTCACGATCACTTTCTTAGAAAGGGAGAATGCAATAATGGACATAGGTCGAGCGTTTGTTTATCCTTTTGAGGACCCCGATTGGCTAAAAAAGATCGTCATAGTGGCGGTCATCAGCCTCATCCCCGTCATCGGGCAGATCTGGCTTCTGGGTTGGTCGATTGAGATCACCCGCCGTGTGATTAAAAAGGATCCGATCCAATTAGCCGGTTTTGATGATTTTGGTGGGATGCTGATGCTCGGGTTAAAGGCGTTTGTCATCGGTTTTGTATATTCTATCCCGATGTTCTTCTTCATTCTGCCGCCTTCTATCACCCCATTGATATTCGATCCAAACCAGTCGAGTGCGTTGATCTCCCTCGTGATCACATGCTTCACGTGCCTCATGCTGCTCTATGGGATTCTCCTCGCGTTCATCTTCCCCGCCGCATTTGGTGAACTCGCTGCCACCGATCAACTGGGTTCCGCAATCCATCCGGGCAGGATCCTCGGGCTCCTGCGCGCCGATCCCGGAGCCTACGTGATCACCTGGTTAGGCGCCATCGCCGCCGGATTTATCGCAGGCCTGGGCATCATTCTCTGCTTCGTGGGCGTCATATTTACGATGACCTATGCCTACGCGATCATCGGCCACCTCTACGGGCAGGCTTATATTCAAGCGACAGAAGCTGCATAACGAGATCATTCAAACGATTTATGAAGAGCCGGGATCTGTTGACTAGATCCTGGCTCTTTTGGATTACATGCCCCTGAGGCTGATGATCAACCTTCCGCCACGGGGTTAGAATTTATGATCCTCCTTCAAAGGCGGTGAAAAGGTCATATCCACAGGCGTGTACGTCCAGGCCTTGGGGTTTGTCTTTCCTGGTACCCGTGCTTCCATCATCTGGCCGAACCCTCAAGATCTCCGATTGATCGTTTCTCAAATCTTTGAGAACAGGAAACCCTCCTTCCAGACGCAGGCGCAGTTCGCGAATTGAGGTCCGCGCGTAAACATGCGGGAGGTTATCAAAGCAACACCCCTCTGCTCTGAGCACGGAGATTCAGCTCCGGGGAAACGCACGATTTGTCATTTCGAGTAAATCCACAGCGCATGGGGCGCCGCTCAAACAGGAAGAAACATAAACCATTTCATCCCGAAGCAGCTTTACCGCTGAAGCAATCCCCCGCATCGCAGAGGGAGATCGCTTCGCAAAA
>CAZMZL010000214.1:0-5855 GCA_964570595.1 uncultured Anaerolineaceae bacterium
CGCTTCGGGGGCATCTTCGGGCGCCGGGCTGGGTGTGGCGGTTGCGCTGGGTGGAATTTCGGTAGCGGGCGGGGGGGGGCGGGTTGGGGTGGGGGAGAGGGATGGGGCTTGAGAGATCGTAAAGCCCTCAGGCATGCTTGCGCTCTGACCATCCGGATTGGTCACGGTGACCACCCGCGGTCCGGGAGGGGCATCGGAACGGATCGAGATTGCAGCGGATAATTGCTCGGGGTTGCGAAATTCCGTTTGGAGAACGTCGATTCCATCGATGGGAGAAAATGATATGGTGGCCCCTTCAACAAAATCAATTCCCCTCACAACCACCCCCAGGTTCGTTCCCTGCGTCCCTTGATCCGGCGTGACGCTGTTGATTGAGGGCGCCGGGCCTTTCGGCGCGGCGCGGTAATCCAGCAAAGCGATCTGGGAAAGGGCCAGCAGAGCGAGAAGAGCAAGCGCCCCGTAGAGAGAAGGCTTTTTTTCTGTCAAGAATTCCTCCAACACGTCATGCAATGCATGTCCGTCTGGTTGACCGAAGCAAAATCAACCTGGTGAAAGGCGGGAAGGGGCAAATGGAGCGTAAGGGAGGAGTTGGGCAGCTCACAATGAGCTTTGATGGGCATGCAATGGGGAGAGGCGCTATAACGGCGCAAAGCCTCATCAAATTGCACATGCCACAACAATGCGAGCGACCAATATGGTTGCGTCTCAGTCCAATAAAATCATTGACCTGCCTCTGAGACTTCAAGTTCTTTTCCGGGGTCGGGTTACGCTCATCAATCGGATCAATGAAAATCGACCTGCTGGCCGGAACTTGATGCGCAATTGAAGCATAGTTGACAGAGTTAGGCAAATCATAGATAGGTTTGGGATGCAACTCATGAAAGTCGGGAAATCATTTACACAGAAAGACCGGTTCTTTGTGGAGTTGCTATGCCGGCCGGCCTGGAATGCGCTCAATCCCGCACGGTCCTTTACAACAGGCATTATTCAGTGTATGATGTCGATATATATGCTATCATAACTCTGTTATGGCACCTATCATATGGGTAGCCGCCGTGATGTCTTTTCATGGGCAGCAAAATCGCTATCTGCAGCAAAACTCGTCCGCCCTATCAAGAAATCGCCTCAGGGCATCAGCAGCTAGAAAGATCATCGTCAAGGGACCCAAGGATGACAAATCATCCCACCAAGAGTTCTCGCCGGCGCCAAAGCAAGACCCTTTCCGATCTCGTCTATGAGGGGCTGAGAGAAGAGATCATCACCTGCCAGTTAGAGCCGGGAGAACTATTCTTCGAAGGCGATGTGGCCGAGAAGTACCAAGTGAGTAAAGCGCCGGTGCGAGAAGCCGTAAAACGCCTCACGCAGGAAGGCCTGATCCAGTCCATTCCAGGTGTTGGTAATACTGTGACTCCCGTGACACTGAAAGATGTCAGGGAGCTGTTCGAGTTCCGCCGTATTCTTGAAACGGCTGCAGTTCAACGCGCCGTAGAGAAAGCGACGGACGCGCAACTAGCCGAATTAGAGAACCTTATCGGGCAACCTGATACCTTGGCTACAGTTGAGTCGCGCATCCGTTGGCATCGGGCCAACGTTGCTTTCCATGTAAAAATCGCGGCCATCGCCGGCAATGAACAACTGGAGCGGGCAGTGCGCAATGTAATGGAACAGATGTTCCGTCTGGAACACTTGAATCTGGGCATCCGCTCCGACACTGCAAGCATGATGCAAGAGCATCAAGCCATCGTTGAAGCCCTGCGTATGCGCGACGAAAAACTGGCTGTCGAGAGGGCGATGCATTCCATTGATGGCTCCATCCAATTGATCCAACAATCTCTAGAGAGAGGCAGGAAGGGTTAGATGAGCACAAGCCGATCTTCTCAATGTATCACTCGAACGCCGATCTAGTGAAATCCAATCCCCCTGGAGAAGGGAAAAATGACCTTAGACCTCGCCGCTGGTGACCCCGAACTGGCAGAAGCAGCTAGAATGGAAAGTGAGCGATTAGCTTCGAGCATTGACCTCGTCGCTTCACTAAATGTCCCCAGTCGGGCAATCTTGGAAGCGCAAAGCAGCGTATTCACCTATCGCCGCTGTGAGGGATATCCCGGTCATCGTTATCATGGCGGCACCGAAAATCTAGACCTCGTCGAGAATCTGGCCCGCGATCGTGCGAAGCAGCTCTTTGGCGCTGAATATGCCAATGTGCAGCCACATTCAGGCGTCAACGCCAACATGGCGGTCTATTTCGCCGTCCTTCAGCCCGGCGACCGTCTTTTGAGCATGAACCTGTCGCAAGGCGGGCATTTAAGCCATGGCCATTCTGCGACCGCCAGCGGAAGGTTTTACACCTCCTCCACCTACGGTGTGGATCCTTCTACAGAGCTTATTGATTACGACCAAGTTCGAGATCTGGCCCACCAGATCCAGCCACAGATGATTATCTGTGGCGCCAGCGCCTACCCGAGAGTTATCGATTTCGCCAAGTTTCGCCAGATCGCCGACGAGGTGGAGGCCTATCTTCTCGCCGATGTGTCGCATTACGCTGGGCTAATCGCCGGAGGCGCTTATCCATCCCCTGTTTCTCACTGTGATTTCGTAACATTCACCACTTACAAGACGTTGAGAGGCTGCCCCGGCGGGACCATACTCGCCAGATCCACCTACGGCAAAGCGATCGATTCGGCCATATTCCCCGGCACCCAGGGCACGATGCACACCGAGTTGCTGGCAGGCAAGGCGGTGACCTTCCGCCTGGCGATGACGGAGTCTTTCAGCAAATATGCTCATCAAACGATCGCAAACGCCAGAGCGCTGGCGACAGCACTTCAAGGACATGGGTATCGAATCGTCACCTCGGGCACCGATTGTCACATTGTGCTGATTGACCTTCAGTCTCAGAATATTACCGGCAAGCAAGCCCAAGAAGCACTTGAAAAAGCAGGAATTGTCACCAATAAAAATCTCATCCCCTTCGATCCCCGTCCGCCCAACACGGCCAGCGGACTAAGGTTAGGCACTGCCGGAATGACGACGCGTGGCTTCCGCCAGGAGGAAATGGTCGAAACCGCCGATCTCATTAACACCGTTCTGGATAAACACGAAGACCGCGCCGCCTTACAGAGCGTGCGCGAGGTGGTCGCCGGTCTTTGTACGAAGTTCCCCTTTGACTGGGAAGACAGAGCGAGCGAATAGCGCGAGAGAGAACGGTACTTGAGTCACACACCAAACTGAGCACCCAATTAAGGAGGTTATAGATGAACCATATTCAAGCAGCATACGAGGCAATTCTAAAAGGGGACCGTGATGCTCTAATGGCCAGCGTAGAGTCGGGTTTGAACGAAGGCCTGGCATCAGAGGAAATTCTTAACCAGGGTTTGATCGCGGCGATGACCGATGTCGGCGATCGCTTCGAACGTGGCGAGCTCTATGTTCCGGAGATGCTGGTTGCAGCCCGAGCCATGCAGAGTGGGCTGAAACTGCTTAAACCGCATCTGATTGAAAGTGGCGTAAAGTCGGCTGCCAGAGTGGTCATTGGCACTGTGCAGGGTGACCTTCACGACATTGGCAAGAACCTGGTTGCAATGATGCTCGAAGGAGCCGGGTTCGAGGTCACCGATCTTGGCAATGACATCAAACCGGAAATGTTCGCCGATGCAGCACGCGAACATAAGGCAGATATCATCGGCGTCTCGGCGTTGTTGACCACGACCATGTCGAATATGCAAGCCGTGGTTGAAGCCCTGGAGGACATCGGGCTGCGCGAAAAGGTCAAAGTCATGGTTGGCGGCGCACCTGTCACACAGGAATTCGCCGATCAGATCGGCGCCGATGGTTTTGCCCCTGACGCCAGCGCTGCGACCCGGCTGGCCAAAGCCATGCTTGAAAGTTAAGCGATGGGCAGAACGACAGCCCATCACCCTGCCCGACATTGTCGGTGGTCCAAGGCCGGGTCACAGACATGAATGGCGATGGAGGTCGGCGCCTTTCATTCAGGCGCTCAAACCTTACCACGCCCAGGCATGAAATTGCTCCCGTTTTCTGAGCGCAACCATTGATGGTTGTGTAACATTAATCCACTAGGAGGTCAGTCATGAGCCGTGAGGTTGGCAAACCGCGTTTCCAAATGCTTAGCCAGGAACAATGTGAGTTTATTCATAGAGCTTCCCTTGAAATCCTTCGCCGTACCGGTGTGCGGGTCTACCACGAGCAAGCGCTGCAAATGCTGCGGGAGGCGGACACCATCATTACGGATGAAAATCTTGTGTACTTCACTCCGGGGTTGGTAGAGTGGGCTTTGCGGCAGGTGCCGGAACGAATCGCCCTCTGCCGAAGAGGCAGCGATGAGGTTATCGTGGATCTTGAAGGACGAAAAGTCAGTTTTGGAACTGGATCCGATTGCCTCAACTATCAAGATCCGCGCACCGGCGAACGTCATCGTCCATCGGTATCTGATATGACGGACTCCATCCATTTGGTGGATGCGCTGCCGGAGATGACTTTCACGATGTCCATGATGCTCCCTACAGACCTTGGGAAACTAAATGTGTACCGGCATCAGGCGGCGCTGATGTTGGAGCACACCGCCAAGCCGATGGTATTTGTGTGCGATGACCGGGCCGATTGCGAAGCCATCGTGGCAATGGCATGTGCTACAACAGAGGGCATGGATTCCCTCCGCAGGAGCCCCAACCTGCTGCTCTACACAGAACCATCATCCCCACTGCGCCACTCAGAGACGATGCTCGGAAAATTACTGTTCATGGCAGAGAACGGCCTGCCAATCGTCAATTCTCCAGCTCCTGTTCAAGGGGGCACTGCGCCGGTGACCCTCTCCGGGGCACTGGCTCAAGCAAACGCCGAAGTCCTCTCCGCCCTCGTTATCCATCAACTCAAGCGCCCTGGTGCGCCGATTGTATATGGATGTGGGATGCACCACTTGGACATGAAGACAATGAACACCGTATTCGGTGGGCCGGAGTTTCAACTTGCACGCGTCTTTGTGGCGGAGATGGGCCGCTTCTATGGGATGCCAACCTGGGGTTATGCGGGCGAATCAGATAGCTGCGCGCCGGATGAACAGGCGGCTGCAGAGGCAACCATCAGCATTTTCGTGGCCCTGCTGGCAGGCAATAACCTGACGCATGATGTAGGTTACTTGGAACAAGGGCTAACATTCTCACCAGAGATGATGGTACTGAGCACCGAAATCATCCGCGAATTGAGCCAGTTCATGGAGGGGATATCTTTTGATGAGAACTCAATGGCAATGGAGGAAATTCATCAAGTTGGCCCCGGGCGAGATCACCTGACAACGGACCACACCCTGGAAAATTTCCGCGTCTTGTGGGAGCCGATGTTGTTCACACGCTTGCGCAACGATCAATGGAAGGAACAAGGCAGCAAGCGGATGATCGAGCGAGTGCGTGAAAAGACCGTATCCATATTAGAATCGCATCAACCCGAACCACTACCAGACCATGCCCGCGAGGAGATTGCCTACATCCTGAAAGAAAGCGAAACGCCCGGAAATTAGGCCTCGAACCGCATCAGGGGAAACGGGATCTGCTCGTATTGTAGTTCTCACCATGTGGGAGTTTCATCGTTGCAGATCCCCGCGCGTTGGGTGGTGGAACTCACATGTGAAACCAATTTCTATCCAGCGCCACAACGCTCGAGCCGCAATGCCAAGAAAATTAAGGCGCCCGATTGCGCAGAAAACCACCCTCCAACAAGGTATCACCTCCTGCGGAATCTCTCGCTAAAAGGCGCCACGAGTGCATCCGTCGCGGGTCAGCGCATGACGGAAGTGAGGAAAGGCGGTAATTTTGAAAACGATTTCGATCGTTGGGATCATC
>CAZMZL010000215.1:0-5816 GCA_964570595.1 uncultured Anaerolineaceae bacterium
AAACCGCGCTCACCTTGTCCTACTCCCCCGAGACGACACACCACTCAAACTCGGTTTCCACGACAGGCAGCCCATCCACCGACATGCCTTCCAGCACGACGCCGACGGGTGTCGGCGACGCCTTCCCCACGCAAGACACGCCGGTATTAACCTGGAAACCCGCGGCCTCCATCCTCTCCGTCAGTCGATTCTTGTAGAGCGCATCTCCCAATCCAAATTGTGCGATGGCGCTCTCATTTCCATCATCTTCGGGGAAGAAATGCGAGATGGCAAAGACCCTGCCCGACACGATCCTGCGCAGCTCGTGGAAGAGCTCGCCCATGCCGCGGATATTCGGAATTCCGAGGTTGGTCGTCAGGGTTTCGATCGAGCGATCCCTGAAGGGCGTCTTTCGGGCGTCGAACGCAAGCAGGCTCACACGGTCGTAAGAACCTTTAAACTCCAGCCAGCGGCGGTTCCGTCTGAGCACACGCGGGCTGAAATCGCTCGCCACGATCGGAGCAGATGTTTGTTCAACCAGCTTCCCAACGAGATAGCCGCGGCCGGAGGCCAGATCCACGATCGGGCCTTCGATATCCACCACCGCTTCGATCAAAATGTCCACCTGGGAATGCCAGCACCTCAGATATTCCTGTGTATACAAGCCTCCGTGAGCCTGGCCTTCAGCCAGTTCAGCTCCCGCGAAATCTGCGCGCTCCTCCAGAACCATCGCCCGGAAGAGCTGATCGGCCGGACCAAGCGATTCGAGCGGCGCCTCCATGAGCTGTGCGTCGAGTTCAGGATGCTCGCGGAGATGCTTCGTTAGGGCGCTATCGACCCCCTCCCAGAGATCATCGCGCTCGAGCTCGTCCGCAAGAAAGAGGGCGATCCCGTCCCGAACGGGATACGAAGCACCACATCGCTCGCATGCAGCGACTCCAACTTCGATATGATCGTCGAGCTTTTCCTCTACGGACCAACCCAGTTCTTCATGGCAAACCGGGCAGCACAGCATGTCGACCAGGTACTCTTTCATGTAAGGTTCTCCTGCATTTTTCGGTTGGTAATTTGGTTTAATGAGGACCATATCCGTGATGTAATCGTATCACTTGTCGACTCGTCGACTCACCCCCTTACTCATTTCCCGTGACCAGGGACAGGGTTTGTTCGCACGTGACCGTCATCGCATATGTCAGAGCTGCTTCCACCGTTAATCCCCGCATACCCACTCTGGTTATGCTGACGACGACCACACACTCAAATTCAAAATATCGGATATAACTTAAGCAGCATAATTTGGACATGTCCATCAGGGTTCTCACCCGGGAGGGTTTCGCACGTGAACGCCAATGATGAACGCTCGCAGATCGCCATCTATTACGAACATCCTGAGTGGTTCCAACCGCTCTTCACCGAATTTGAACGACGGGGCGTCCCTTTCGAGAAACTGATAGCCTCGGATCTGCTGTATGATCCTGCCGCGGGTACCGTCCCTTACGGCCTCGTCGTAAATCGAATGAGCCCTTCTGCCCATACACGCGGCAACGCGCATGCAATATTTTCCAGCCTGCATTATCTGGCGCATCTCAAGGAAATCGGCGCGGATGTGCTCAACGGCTTCGAGGCCTACTTTTATGAAATCTCGAAGGCACGCCAGCTTGGTCTTCTCGATCGATTGGGATTGCGGCACCCGTCAGCACGCGTGATCAACCACGCCAACCTGGCCCCGCAAGCTGCCGAAGGGCTCACATTTCCAGTGATGATCAAACCAAACATCGGCGGCAGCGGTGCGAACATCGTGCGCTTCGACACCATAGACGAGCTCGTCGCCGTAGGGGAGAAAGGCAACCTCGATCTCGGGATCGATCAAACCGCTCTCATCCAGGAATTCCTCCCCGCCGAGGATGGCAGCATCGTGCGGGTCGAAGTGATGGACGGCGAGTTCCTCTATGCGATCCGTATCTTCCTGACTGAAGGCGAGTTCAACCTCTGCCCCGCGGATTATTGTAAGCCAGGTCGAATCGAAGAGATCAATGGAGATCGCGATGACCTGGACGGTTCCACCGGTCAAGCCCTGGTCGAGGCATATCAACCGCCCGATGAGATCATTAATAATGTATTGCGCATCGCTTCCGCAGCGCAGCTTGATATCGGCGGTGTGGAGTACCTCGTCAACGCCCGCGATGGCGAGGTGGTCTACTATGATATCAACGCCCTTTCTAACTTCGTTGCAGATGCGCCCAACGTCGTCGGTTTCGACCCCTTTCCGCGCTTCGTCGATTTCATCCTGCGCCGAGCTGGCTGCCAGACCGTTGAACATGCCTGACCCGGGCCGGGATCAGCACACACGTCCTGAAACCAAGGGGCCAGATATCCTCGGATATCAAGCACAACCAAGCCATCCTCCCTGGTAACTGGTCCGGACTGGCGCGGGGGTTGAGCAGAGCCCGTGCCTGAAACCTGGTCGGCCTACGTGCCCGCATCCCACAGGAAGATGAACCTCGTGATATCCCCCTCGAGCGGCGTACCATCCTCGCCGAAGAGCTCGGTCCCGCCGCCATCCTGTGCATAGAAAAAATCGCTCAACTGGACAACCATCATCGCATATACCAGGCGCGGACCGTCTTCCGGCTGGAGCTCAAACGCGTCAGCTGCGCCGCATGAGTGGCAGGGTGACGAGAACACCGCCAACGGAAAGCGCGCGCCAAACGACACGCGCTTTCCGTACACAAACTTGTTTTAGTGTGAAGCTGATTTTAATTTAAACATACCCATGAACAAGTATCGGCAAACCACGCCCAGCAGGGGTCCGCGCTAGGTTTAGGCGGCTGCAGGCACCCCGGATCGCTGGGTTCGGGGGTGGGTTCGATATAGCACGCGCCGATGTGCTTCCCGGTCGGTGTGAAGCCATAACCCCAGCGACAGGTGTTGTCGATGAGCGCCAGGGACTTGAGCGGGTACTGGCTGCTCCCGGATGCCGGCGACCCTGCATCCTCCAGGGAAAAGACATCGTGCAGATCAAATAACGCCGGATCCTGGATGCCCTCATCTGCCCATGCCCCCCAGAGGAAGTCCGGGGCGGACCCGATTAACTGGAAGAGGAAAGCGATCTGCACCCGATCGGCATGATCGGGATCGCGACGGATCCAGGCTGCATCGGGGAGGGAGCCATAGCCGTTCTCGAAAATGCAATCCTCAAAGCCGTCCCGTGAGGAATCAGGGGCATCGACCTGCATTGGTTTCGACCCGCCGACATCCCCATTGCTATCGTGGCAGGCACGCACACCTTCAGTGGTCCAGGTGCTTTCGGGTGGGACTTTGGCGAGAATGAGCCAATCTCCGTGTCCATCGAGGTCGTCATCCACCTCGACGCCATATGAAACGGGACCGTCCACGGGGGGAGACCCTTCCAGATAGATTGTGACGTAAACGAAAGGATCCCGTGTGCTCAACTCTGCGCGAGTGATATCAAGGTAATCCCTGTAATCCATGCTTTCGGACGTAAATGGTCGTTCGTATAAATTGATCTCGAAGTTATCTCCAACTGCCCTCCGTTCGGCAGCCAACAAGGCGGAAGAACGATCGGTCATAAAGCTGTGGACTGAGGCGGGATCCGAGGGCGTGATTTGATGCTCAATCGTGGGTGTCAGCGTGGGATCATCGGATACCGCCACTTCTGCAGCCTGGGCCTCTTGTGTGTTCGTGGTCTCAATGGGCTCAAGTGTGGCAGTCACAGGCGCGGATTCCACTTCCGTCTGGCTGATCTGAACGGATTCCTCGACCAGAGCCTGGTCGCTGTTGTCCTGAGCACAGGAGTGTGCTGCAGCAGCCACAAAGATGACGCTTAATATGAGCATTATTCGGTGTTTATCGATCATAAAGATCCTCCGTAATGAGATTGTGTGGGTTTGGTTAGCCTGCTTTCCGAAGACGTCAGAAAAAGGCTCGCTCTCTAGATTTGCATACTTCCTCCATTAATAAAGATCGCGCAGTGACCTGGCTTGTTCCCCGGCTTGTTATTCGTGAAGGCTATCTGCGGGAAACCCATCGCCAGGAAAGAAGGCAATGAAACGTATCGGGCTCTAATCGCCTTTCTATCGAATAACGCCATTGAAATTGCATCGAGACGTAAACCAATTCGCATCTCGTTCAAGGTTCGAGAGCGCTAAACTTCCTGCTGCTGCAGCAAACATGCGGGTTGAGAGGGATAGAATTGGAATCTCGTCAGGCACATTGGTCCCGGTTCAATAAATGCTGCTATTTGATCTTGTGCAGGTTTGATTTCGGGAAGTAATTTGGCGTCAGGAAGCGATCATCAGTATGTATTCAGAGCTATAGATCTCTCGAAGCCTTAAGAAACCCCTCCGGGTTTTTGATGTGACTATTGTAATGAGAAGGAAGTGTGAGGCGCAGTGCCGTTCAACGAAAATACACGGTCATTTGTCATTTATTTTTTTAGAAATCCTCTCATCCAAGGGATTAAGACCAAAGAAACGGTTGGCTTCAGGGTTTCTCGGCAGAAGGGCCGAACTGAGGGCCAAAGTAAACGAGGAGGCTGGGATGCCCTAATATGGGTGGAAAGTTGGGGGGGGTGCCTCATCAAGCAGCAAGCTCATGCTCCCCTATTTGCTCCCCCGTGATTCAAAAAACCGATCGATGAATAGACACAGTCCGAATTAACTGACCTTAAACCCAGTTATGGCCGCTTATTCACGACTCGATTTGTATGGTCAGTACGTAAAGGCCACAGCAGGATTAGACAGGCTCACCACTTTGCACACGGAATACTCCCAGGCACAGCCGATGTCTTCCTGGCATCGTGACCCTCTCGCACAAGGCCTGATCATCGCCATACAGCTGGCTCGACGCCATGTACCATGGGTGGGTTCATTTCACTTCAAGAAAATGACTCAATCTCCAAAGAAGCCTGCCAGGAGCGCAGTGTAAGTCTCCGGTTCGTTGAGATAGGAGAAGTGCCCAACCGCATGCAGCGTATGTACTTGAGCCGAGGGATAGGTTGCTTTGAGCTGCTCCCGCAGAGCTTCTTCCACGAGAGGATCGTTGTCGGCTTCGATGATCATGACAGGAATGCCCAGGGCATCGGGATCGGGAGGGTCGAACGGCTCGATCACCGCTTTGGCTCGGGCCGTGACCTGAGCTTTGCTCATGCGACCTGCTACCTGTTCCAGCATGTAAGCCAACACGAGCTCGGATTCCCCGGCGGCCGGGTAAATGTCGTCCACGAAACTATCCCGAAAGACCTTCATGACCAGCCAATTGGGCAAGAACGGTAGAATTTTAATTAAGCGGGCGTTCTTTCGAACCAGCAAATCGTTTGGGGGAAAGGTATTGGCAAGAACAACGCCTTCAAGGCGTTCGGGATGTATCGCCATCAGGTATTGAACCAGATAACCGCCGAGCGAGCTGCCGACTACACGAGCGCGATCAACACCCTCGGCGTCCAGCACGGTCAATACCCCCTTGCTCATCCCAGCCAGTGTATCCACGGGCGGATAAGTCAGGCTGATGACCCGATAGCGATCAGAAAGTGCATTCATCTGCTGCCACCAGATGTCATAGGCGCCGGTCATCCCATGTAAAAACAGGATGGTTTCGGGCCCGTTTCCCATGACGACATACTCCCAGTCCTGCCCATCCACGCGCACCAACCTCGGGGGAACCTTTGAACGGAAGTCCAGCAGGGATTGGCGGATGGGCGCATCAACCTTTTCGGAGAGTTCAGAAAATTCCTTGTTCGGCACAGGCCAGCAATAAGCAACTGCCAGGGCGAACAACAAGATGCCCAGAGCGACGGCAAACCATTTCATTAACTTCCC
>CAZMZL010000216.1:0-5746 GCA_964570595.1 uncultured Anaerolineaceae bacterium
CACGGTTGCGATGGGGAGCTCCTCCCCGACTTCGGCGGAGATCCCGTCAAGGATGCCCGTGGCCGGCGCCTCGACCTCGATGGCGACTTTGGCGGTCTCGATCACGAGGATGGCTTCGCCTTGTTTTACTTCTTCGCCATCTTTTTTAATCCATTCGATGACGGTCCCTGTTTCCTGATCCATGTCGACTTTGGGCATGATGACTTCTGTCGCCATACTACACTCTCCCCTGGACAATGTCCCGAGCTTTGGCGACGATGTCTTCGACCTGGGGGACGGTATGGTACTCGAGCGTCCGGTTGTACGGAATCGGTATGTCGCGGCCGCCGAGTCGGACGATGGGTGCATCCAGATAGCCGAAGGCTGTGCTCTCGGCGATGGAGGCGGCGATCTCTCCACCGTATCCCCCGATCTTGACGGCGTCGTGGACGATCATCAAGCGCGAGGTCTTCTTGACCGATGCGACGATGGGATCGAGATCGAGCGGTTTCAGTGTGCGCGGATCGATGACTTCGACGTCGATGCCTTCCTCGGCTAATTGTTCTGCGGCTTCGAGAGATCGCTTCACCTCGATCGCGGTCGCTACGATGGTGAGGTCTCGCCCTTCTCGTTTAATTTCGCTGACGCCGATGGGAATCGTGTAGGGTTCCTCCGGAACCATGCCTTTAGTTTTGTACAGCAGTTTGTGCTCGATAAATACAATAGGATTGTCATCGCGGATTGAGGCGATGAGCAGACCCTTGACGTCGTAGGGAGTGCTCGGCATGACGACTTTCAAACCGGGCACGTGGACGAACCAATTTTCGAGGCTCTGAGAGTGCTGTGCGGCTGCGCCGGTCCCGGATCCGGCGGCAGTGCGGAGAACCATGGGGACGCTTGCGTTGCCTCCGAACATGAAGCGAATCTTGGCGGCCTGATTTACGAGCTGATCAGATGCCAGCGTGGTGAAATCCATGAACATAATTTCGGCGATGGGCCGCATGCCCACCAGCGCCGCGCCGGTGGCGGCGCCGGCAATGCCTAGTTCAGTGATGGGCGTATCCAGAATGCGGTCCGGTCCGAATTTCTCGAGCATTCCAAAAGAGGCGCCGAATGCGCCGCCATAGGCGCCGATGTCCTCGCCGATGAGAAATACGCGCTCATCGCGCTCCATCTCCTGAGTCATCGCCTCGCGTACTGCTTCCAGATAGGTGATCTCTCTCATGGTGCGTACACCCCTTCCTCGATCGTTTCAACCGATGGCTCGGGACTTGCTTCCGCAAATAGTCTGGCGGATTCAATGTCGCTGTAGGAATTTTCTTTGATGGCATCTACTTCATCCTCGCTGAGAAGACCTTCATGGACGACGTAATCCCTGAAGCGTCGGATGGGATCTTTTTCCCGCCATTCATCGATCTCTTCCTGGGTACGGTAGAGGTTGCGATCGCTTTTAGAATGCCCGCGCCAGCGGTAGGTGTCGTTGACCACCAGCGCTGGTCCATTCCCGCCTCGGACGTGCTCGACGGCCTCCATCACAGCCGTGCGCACCGCCAGCAGATCGTTCCCGTCCACGGCTCTCCCGGGCATGCCGTGGACCTCGGCGAAATTGGCGATGCGTTCGCTCGTGGCGATCTTGTGGGTGGGGAAGGACATCGCATATTGGTTGTTTTCGCAGATGAAGACGACGGGCACCTGAAAGAGCACGGCGAGCTCCATCGATTCATGAAAAGCCCCGTTCGAGGCGGCGCCATCACCAAAGAAAGCCAGGATGATGTTGCCTTCCTTCTGCTGTTTCAATCCGATGCCGACGCCCACCGCCATGGGAATTCCCCCGCCGACGACACCGTTTGCACCCAGGTTCCGACCGGCTATATCGGCGATATGCATCGACCCGCCTCGACCACGGCAATACCCGGCTTCTTTGCCGTAGAATTCAGCCATCATGAGGTTCAGATCGGCATCTTTGGCGATGCAAAGCCCATGGCCGCGATGATGCCCAAGGATGTAATCGTCGGGCCCGATTGTGCTCAGCGACCCCACGGCGGATGCTTCCTGCCCGATGGAGAGATGCATCGTGCCATGGATCTTTCCAGCCATATAACTCTTTTCAGCCTGTTCCTCGAAAGCGCGGATGAGATACAACTGCCGTACCATCTCCTCCGCCTGTGCCTTCGTGATCGGGGCCTCTTGTTTCTTCTTATCCTTCACCTTGGACATATCGCACTCCTCTAGCCGGTCTATGGTCATCCCGGAAGTTTCCTGGATCACCCCTTTGAAAGCCTGGTTTGGCCCAGTCTCGGTTAACTTCTTGGTTCCTCCCCGGCCTCGGCCGGTGATCACCCTGCCGCCTCCCGGTGATTGGAGAGGACCGCCTGTGCGGCGGATGTATCCGTGATGAGTACGTCGATAAAGCCGCCCCGCAAGGCGCCAAGGATCGCCGGGAATTTACGGTCGTTTCCCGCCACGGCGACCACCTCGCAATCCGATGAGACGAGATCATTGAGTTCTATGCCTACGACGCGTTGATTAATGTCGATGTCCAGTATCCTGCCGTTCAGGTCATAGTGTGTTGCGCAGATATCACCTACAGCACCTTTTTCTTTAACGGCCAGCATCTCGCGTTCGGAGAGGTATCCTGCCCTCACCAGGCTAGACAGATCCGGCTCCACACTTCCGATGCCCACGAGGGCAAGATCAGCCTGGCGGGCCAGCGTGAGCGTTTGATGCACATTGCTTTCACCCATCAGCGGAGCGCGCATGGAGATATCTTCGACGAGTAACGGTGCATGAAGTGTGTGGTAGGAGGCGCCCAGCGTCCGCGCAAGCGATTGCGCCAATTCGGGACCATCGATGGTGGGATCGCCGTGTCCCACCGCCCCGATCATCTGCACGACCTGAACGCCTGGAGCGTAGCGGGTGCGCAGCTCGTTTACGACCTCATAGATGGCAGAACCCCAGGATACGCCGAGGATGCCATCTTCGGGAAGTCGCTCCTCCAGATATTGAGCTCCTACCCGGCCCAAAAGCCTGAGCGTCCGGGCGTGATCGAGGTTGCCAGAGGAAACGACGAAGGCCGAATGGAGATCGAAGCATTGTTCCAGCTCGTGTTCCAAATCGGTTCCCCGCTGGATGGGGTAGTTGATACGGATGTCCACAATCCCGCGGTCACGAGCCTCGCTGAGCAGCCTGGATACCGCGGACCTCGAATAGCCCGTCCTGCGGGCGATCTCCATCTGCGTCATCCCATCGTCGTAATACAGCGTCGCAACGGATGCGAGAAGCTGAATCCTGTTGTCAGAAGCGGCCATCCGACCATCCTGTTCTTACACCAGTATTATCACACGATTTCGCACAAATATCCTGTAAATTCACATATGTGCAAGTAAGCTTGCATAAAATAGGAGAAACTTAGGAGGCGGGTGCGTGGATGATGGTTGGATCCTGATTCGGTGGTGGAGCGCTCAGGTCCCTGTGATCGGGGTCTGGGGGGGTCGAAATCCTGTGAAGGAGGTGTTGAACGGAGGACCGAAGCTCACCAGACGGTTTCATAAGGAGGCGGAATGACGTCCCATTTTTCATCATAGACATGGATTCGAAGGGTCTCTTCTCCCTCGGGCGTGAGGAAGGGTTTTCCGTGCAGCGCCCAGGCGATGACGCCGCCCCAGAGGTTGTGGGCCCGAAACTCTTTCGCCATAAGGCTCTTCACGGCCTCCCCGCTGCGGCATCCGGCGGTGCAATAAATCAAGATGGAGGTCTCTCGATACAGATCGAGGGTCGTATTCAACTCGTCCAGGGTGATGGCGCCCGGGATCGTGGAAACAGCCATCTCGTCTTCGGCGCGTACATCGACGATGACCCAGGGTTCAGAACCGCGGCGTTCCAAGAATTCGGACACATCGATCCAACCCGTATGCGGATATTTGCTTTTACATTCCTCAACCAACTTGATCACGTCATCGGGATATTTCACATGATTATCCTTTATGGGAAAAAGCCAGCAAACGCCGAGGCCCTTGTGGGGACGAATCGCGAGCGAAGGAATAGGGACGGCAACCCCCATCAAAACTATTTCTTCACTTAACAAGGTCCTTTGCAAGCGATACGGCTTTGCTCGCGTCGGGAGCGTATCCCTCGGCGCCAATTTCCGTTGCGAAAGTTTCAGTTACCGGCGCCCCGCCCACGATGATTTTCACTTGATCACGGAGTCCCGATTCTTCAATCACCGAGATCGTCTCCCTCATTTTCTGCATCGTGGTGGTTAATAGCGCCGAGAGTCCCACGAGATTGGGGGAATGTTCCTGTATGGCTTCCAGAAAGGCCTCAGGCGAAACATCGGTTCCAAGATCGATGACCTGAAATCCACCTCCCTCGAGCATCATCGCGACGAGGTTCTTGCCGATATCGTGTAAATCACCCTGTACGGTTCCAATGACGATTCTTCCGAATGGCTCGATTCCTCCCTCGACAAGGTGTGGTTTGAGTATGGCGAGCCCGGTCTGCATCGTATGGGCGGAGACGAGCATCTCGGGGACGAAGTATTCGCCGGCTTCAAAAAGAGCGCCGACCTCATCCATGGCGGAGACCATGCCACCATTGAGAAGATCCTCGGGTGGGATGCCTGCATCGAGCGCGTCTTGAACATCGGCTTCGATGGTATCGAGTTTCCCGTCGATGATATGGTCGTAGATCACTTGTGTTTTTGGGTCCACACTACACCTTCCTGTTTGAATGAATGCGCATGATAACGGGGGATCGATGTCTTGTGTTCATGAGCATATTTTCGTCATATGTTAGTTCATCAAGAGTTGTTCGGCGAGTCCTGCTCGAGCCTTTGTCCGATGGATTTCTTCTGCAGCAACTTCAGTGAGTCCGTGGGCCAGGTTGCCCAAATCAGGGAGAGGATTGGCTTGCTGGACGATTTGGACCCAATCTGCAGGGACGGCTTCGGATCCATGTAGAGCACCGACGATCGCGCCTACCACGCTGGCGTATGTATCACACTCGCGGCCGTAATTTACGGCGCCAAGAATGGCCAGCTTCGGATCGGCATCGGCGGCGACGATCATTCCAAGTGAGACGGCGATCGCCTGTGCGGCATCGACCATGATGGGGAGATAATTGAGTCTTTCGTAATAGGTTTCCCGGATCGCATAAACATCCTTCTTTTTTCTGGCGATCTCGACGGCAATCTCGATGAGGCGCTCGACGGGTTGACCGACATTTCCGCCGTATTCCCAGCGCTCGAACAGGGGACCCTGAATACGGTGGGCCTCTGCGGCTTCCAGTGCAGCGGCGATGATATCGTCGATGTTTGTGTATGGGACCATGGCGGCGGACACACTCGCGGCGCCGATGTTGGCCGCGACCTGGGCATAACCCTCGCTGAGGAAATCGATTTCCTGTGCGGCTCGAAAAGCTCCCATCGCATCGCAAGGATGGATCAGTCCGATCGGCGAGTTCATCATGAGTGCAGCGCTGACGGGTTGGCCTCCCCAGATATGCATCGCCTCGCCGTAGATGGTCTTCAGGAAATATTCCTCCATGAAGCCGCGCGAGCGGTCGTCCTCAGCATGATAATAATAATCGGCGATCGCTTTTGCGAAATCACCTTGAAGCAGGGGGCCTCCCTTTCTTATGATCGCCTCGCAAAGAAGATTTCTGAAACGGGTGTCATCGGTGATGGAGCCCGCGGCCGTGCTCCACGATCCATGCAGATCGCCTGCTTCGATGACACTCGCTTTTTTTGTATAGGGCAGGAACTCGTCGA
>CAZMZL010000217.1:0-5723 GCA_964570595.1 uncultured Anaerolineaceae bacterium
TCCGCCAGCGTGGTGCGTGCGACGACGACGAGGTTTTCGACAGCAATGGCGATATAGAGCAGGTCAAACTCGGTGCCCTGACCGCTCCGGCAGTTGGTGTTCTTGTTGACCCGTGCGATCGGAGCTGAGCTTGTGGGCGTAGCTGTGCTCGTGGCGGTGGCCACCTCCTCGGTGGAAGTTGGCGGCTTTTCGGGATCGGGTTTTTCTGGGGATGGCTGAGTTGGGAGTTCTTCCCCGCCTTGCTGGGCATCCAGGGTAGCTTTTACATCCGTGGCAACCTGTGCTTCCAGGCTTGGGTCCTTTTCTGCGCCGCGAGGTGAGCAGGCGCTTAGACCGACGGCAATCATCACGATGACCAGGGTGGCAATGCTGAAATTCTTCGACATCCTTCCTCCTTCTGGTGGCGGGGACCCGCCGGGTAAAATGGAATGACGTCAGCGCGCCCCTGGTAATAGTTGTTTCCTTGGAAAATTCTCGCGCCGATCTTGGATAGCGACAAATGATCCCGAGCATAATTTCCCTTCTGATCGACCTGCCGCAAGCGCTCTCGCGACTGTCTCTTAGCAGGCGCCTCTTGATAGAGATCTCCGCCGCCTAGCATCGTAGCTTCTATGTCACTTGAGGGTTTTAGAACGTACAGTCTTGGAGAACAATATGGAAAATTATTTGGATCCAAATGGTCGACCTCGTGTGGTGGTTACCGGCACGGGTGTGATGAGCCCGTTGGGGCACACCACCGATGAAAGCTGGGACAGCATGATTGAGGGTCGTTCCGGCATTGGACCGATCACACAGTTCGATGCCAGCGAGTTTCCCGTCCGAATCGCCGGGGAGGTAAAGGATTTTGACCCGGGGAAATACATGAATCCCAAAGAGGCACGCCGGATAGCCCGGATCTCTCAACTGGCTGTGGCGGCGACCCGGATGGCACTTTCGGATGCCGGTTTACCCGAACCCGTCCCGGATAGCGAGCGGACCGGAACGGTGATAGGCACGGCCGCGGGCGGTTTGGATGTGGCTGTTGAACAAATGCACATTTGGCGCACAAAGGGACTTAAGAGTGTGAGCCCGTTCGCCATCGCCGGCTTCTTGCCCAACATGCCCGCCCATCACGTCAGCCTCGTAGCGGGAACCAAGGGCCTTATCAATACTGTGATCGCGGCCTGCGCAAGCGGTGCGCAGGCGATTGGGGAAGCCACGGATTATATCCGGCATGGTCGGGCGGATACTGTTATTGCCGGCGGCGTTGAAGGCTTGATCAACGAGGCGCCGTTCATCGGTTTTTCCCGAATGCGCGCCTTGTCCACGCGCAACGATGATCCGGAACATGCCTCCCGCCCTTTCGATAAAGACCGCGATGGTTTTGTGATGAGCGAAGGCGCAGGTATTGTGATTTTAGAGCGATTGGATCAGGCGTGTGCCCGCGGCGCCCGCATCCTCGCAGAGGTGTTGGGCTATGCCTCCTCCTCGGACGCATTCCATATTGCATCTCCCGACCCCGAAGCGGCCGGCGCCATAAGGGCCATGCGCTGGGCCGTGGAAGATGCGCGCAAGTCTTTAGATGAGATCGATTACATCAATGCACATGGGACTTCGACCCCGATGAACGATGCCAGCGAGACCTATGCGATCAAACAACTCTTCAGGGACCGGGCGTACAATATTCCCGTCAGCAGCAACAAGTCTTTGCTGGGTCATGCGTTTGGCGCTGCCGGGGCAATCGAGGCGATTTTGTCGATGTACTCTCTCGTCAGAGGAATCATCCTGCCAACATGGAACTATGAAACGCCGGATCCGGATTGCGATCTGGATTATGTGCCCAATGCGCCGCGAGACGCGAATATAGATGTGGTTTTATCCAACTCCTTTGGGATGGGCGGTCAGAATGCCTGCCTGGTCCTTGGGAAAATTTGAGTCATTAACTCATGGCAATGGCATGTCGGGCAATTATCAGAGCCAGGCATGTTTTTTTATCACTCTTTTCAGCCAATTGTGAAGCGTTCATGCGCGATCACCCAGCCTGTCGGTGGGTACCCTTTTTCATGCTCGGAGAATGATGCACTGCCGAAAAGTTTCTGATTTTGTACGTAGACCGGAGACATTTACCTGCGCGAGGAAAAAAGATCCTCACATTTGTCCAATTTGCTTGTAGTTCGGTGAGTATTGTGACCTCATAGGAAGTACATTATTCCTTCAATGTTAGAGGATATCGGCACTATACTAAGGAAACGATCTTTTCCTTAGGCCGCAGGAGAATTTGCCCTTGTCCATAGTCGTCTTCGGTAGCATTAATATGGACATCACGACCTACGTACCGCGTCTGCCAGACCCGGGCGAGACGATCTTTGGTCACTCCTTCATCACCGTGCCCGGTGGAAAGGGCGCCAATCAAGCGGTCGCCACCGCGAGGTTGGGCGTCGATACAAAAATGATTGGCCGTGTGGGGAAGGATGGCTTTGGATCTGAACACCTGAGCGCCCTTCAATCCGAAGGCGTGGACACCTCGGCGGTGTTGGTCGACGATTCCAACTCGACCGGGCTTGCGGTGATCAGCGTCGATGACGATGCCGAGAATTCGATCATTGTGATCTCAGGAGCTAACATGGCTCTTGATGACGAAGATGTTTCTCGCTGCAAGCTTCTTCTGTCTGAAGCGGACGCGGTGATGCTGCAGAATGAAGTGCCGCTTGAAGCCAATCTCGCTGTTGCACGTGATGCGCATGAATGCGGGATTGCGGTCATTCTGGATCCGGCCCCGGCCAGGACGCTCCCCGACGAACTTTGTCCTTATATCCGTGTGATTACGCCCAACGAAATCGAAGCGGAAGCTTTGGTGGGTTTTCCCATCCATTCAGAAATGGACGCTGCGCGAGCCGCGGCCCACTTACGCAGGCGCGGTGTCGGATCCGTGGTGATTAAGATGGGTCAGGAGGGCGCTTATTACGAGTGCGAGGACGGATCAGGTACGGTGGCCGCATTTGAAGTTGAAGCGGTGGACACCGTCGCAGCCGGCGATGGCGAGATCGAAGGCATTGGCCGCGAGGGGTAGATTTCGGTTGTCGGCTGTATTTAAGTGCCAACCAGCTTCTGGCTGCGCATCGAGATGAGCCCTGGCAACGTGCAGCATCTGCATGGATGAGTCCAACCCAATGATTTCTTTCACATAAGGCTGAAGCATCCGTGTAAATCGTCCTGTCCCGGCGCCGATATCTGCGACGACCAAACCGTTCAAGTTGATCCGGGCCTGAATAGCAGCGAGGATGTTGCCTCGATAATCCTCTCTGGCGATCAAGCGCTCATAATCATGGGCGTGCTTTTGATAGATCTCGGATTGCTCGGGCATATGTGCTCCCTGGTAGATTGAGTGTCCGGTGTTGACCCATGGTCGAACAACCCAAAGACTCGCCAGCACGGGTAAGTATAGCCTCTCCCCCCATGGTTCGACAGATGTTCGGGTAACCATATCATTTGACTTGACTTGGATGGTTTTATCATGACGAGGATGAGATCGATCACACGGTCGGGTCATGATCGCTCGTAGTGCACCCGATGATGCCATCCTTCTTCGTGATCAGACCTGTCCTGGTTCCATCCGCTCTTCCGAGAACGCAGAGAACAAATTCGCATTATGGATGTCTATGTCGAGGAACCATCTTGGCGAATGGATTTTAAGATTCCACCGTGAAGGATATCTCTAAATCGTAAAAACCCTCTTTTTGGGTCCACTCAACGGACCATTGAGATCAACGGTACTTTTGCGCCATAGGTTCGGCCCTCTGTACCCAAGGTATAGTAATCATCCAGGTTGCCCAATCATTCAATCATGATATTGATTACCCCTTTAAGGACAGTAAGGAGGAATTGATGTTGGACTTATTCCGGAACAGAAAGAAGTCGATGTATCTGGCAGCGCTTCTCGTCTTAGTAGTTGCGCTGCTAGCCCCCGCTGGAGCGGCCTATGCAGATGGCGAACCTCCACCGGAGCCGCCTCCTGCCGAGAATGTCGGTGAACCCGAACCTCTCGACTCGGCCGGCGAGGATGGAGATGTCAATGGTGGAGAAGAGACCCACAGCCCGGATCCGCTGAGTCCAGCGATGGATGGAGAATCCGCCCCTCCGCCTCTGGAAGCGACAGGAGGCGAAGGAGCTGCAGGGGAGAATGCTGTGGAAGTTGGAGAAGAAGCCGCCTCCGCCTCCTCCACTGAAGAAACATCGACCGATGAAGCACAGAGTGAAGAGGATGAGGTGGTTCGGGTGCCTCTGGCTTCTGTTGATTCGTTGGCCCCGGTCACTGCACCTGATCCCTACTTCACGCTGGGCGGTATCCTGTACAGTTTTTTTGGCCCTGCGGGAGCTTGTGGGGGAGCCGCGAATTGTCAGGACGGTCTGGCCGCCCCCATTCAGGCAGCCATTAACTACCTCAGTGGCAACAATGCCGTCCCGGACGACAATACGGTCTACGTCGAGGCTGGCACGTATACCGAGGATGACACCATCGATGGTTCGGCATGGACGACGACGCCCGCCCAATTTATCCTCCATGGTGTCAGCGGGAGCGGATCGACGACGATCGATGGAACTCTGACGATCCAGGCTATGCTCGACTTCATCCTGCGAGGCTTTTCGGTTACGGGTGGTGTGTCGGCGTCAGGAAACACAGGTGCGCTCACGTTGGAAGATGTCGTCGTGGATGGCGCTGCGGGCGATGGCTTGTCCGTGAGCAGTCATTCCGGCGATGTACAGGTGACCAACAGCTCGTTCAACAATAATGGTGGAGCAGGTCTTAATATTGCTGCGAGCGGGAGCGTGGTGGTCGAAGATGTCGAGGCGAGCGGGAATTTCGGTGGTGATGGTGCGACTTTGATTGCAGATGCCATTACGGCTCGGAGGAGCATCTTCAACAACAACGCTGACGGCAGTTCCGGCCCGCCCGACGATCCCGGACAGGGTCTCTTTATGAGGAGCAACGGGGGACCGATCCTGGTGGAAAATGTGACCGCCATGGGAAATGAAGAATCCGGCGCATATTTATCCCATCAAACGTCGAATTCGATGAATGAGATCACCGTCGCGAGCAGCAGCTTCAAGAGCAACGGGCGTTTCGGGGTGTACGCTCAACCCAACGGGGGGAAAGTGACCTTCGATTGCATACAAACATCTGGGAATGCGCATGGGGGGACTCTGGTGCCGATCGGTGAGACCGTTGAGTGGATAAAGTGTGAGTGTCGGGAGGAACATGAGAAAGATCCCGGGTATATCTCAAAGCCGCTTGACGAGGAATTCCCCGTCATAATCAACGCAGGAAACGGGATCGTGGTTACATTCCCGGCGATTGAGAAAATCGAAAAGGAGAAGGTGGCCTGGGGTGTGGCAGAACCCTTAAAGGAGAAGCAATTACCCGCGGCCCTTCCACCCGAAGATGCGTTTCGCGCCGGTGTAAAGACGCAGGTGATCAACGCGCTGATTCCCGAGGGATCCGTCCTGATCGTAGAATTCTATATCCCGGGTTTCATGATGGAGTTTGAGTTCGTGGTCTATTGGTGGGATGCCGTAGCCGAGGAATGGGTGGAGATTCCTTTCACAATCGAACCCAATCTTCGATCTGCCGGTGGGCGCATCATCGCCGAATGGCCTGAGATGGGAATCTTCGTTCTTGTGACGCGGTAACTGTAACGTCAGGCGTGTTAGAGAGGGACGGTCACGCACCGTCCCTCTCTTTTGTT